>JAMFTB010000278.1 GCA_026225595.1 Terriglobus sp.
GGCCTGTACCGATCGTCGCACAGTAGGCTGGTCAAAGCTGTTCCGCCTGGACGGCAATGACGAGATCGATCAGGCTGGTGGCCGGTTCATCTTCGCCCGTTCTTAGGGCCGGTTACGAGACAAAATAGAACGTGAAAAGCATGAATGCTCTCTGCTAGCGGTAGTTTCGGACGTGGGTTCGACTCCCACCGCCTCCACCATTTCCCTTCTTAATATCCATCCAAACATGCGCGTTTTCAGCCGGAATTCAACCGGGTGCGAACACGTGTTGCGTGAGCCACGGTATGCTTACGGGTAAGCCTCCATCCGTTTAGGCCCTCTTTTGCAGCCACATGTGCCGCAGCCCGGACGGAAGGAGCACGGAGCTTTTGCGATGCAAACACAGGACTTTATCGATCTGGAAGACCGCTACGGCGTACACAACTACCATCCGCTGGATGTAGTGGTGGAACGCGCCAGCGGTGTGTGGATTCACGATGTTGAGGGCAAGCGTTATTTGGATTGCCTGGCGGCCTACTCCGCCGTTAACCAGGGCCACTGCCATCCGGAAATTCTGAAGGCGCTGACCGAGCAGGCCGGCCGCGTCACGCTCACCTCACGCGCCTTCCGCAATGAGCAGCTGCCGCTGTACCTGAAGGAGCTGCACGAGCTGACCGGCTACGAGATGGCGCTGTGCATGAACTCTGGCACAGAGGCTGTTGAAAGCGCCATCAAGATTGCCCGCAAGTGGGGTTACACGCACAAGGGCATCGCGAAGGACGCGGCAGAGATCATCGTCTGCGCCAACAACTTTCATGGCCGCACCATCACCATTGTTGGCTTCTCAACCGAGGAGCAGTACCGCGATGGTTTTGGGCCCTTCCCTGCCGGATTCCGCATCGTTCCCTTTGGCGATGCTGAGGCGCTGCGTGAGGCCATTACGCCCAACACCTGCGCCTTCCTTGTGGAGCCGATTCAGGGCGAAGCGGGTGTGCTGATTCCGCCCGATGGCTATCTGCATGAGGCCGCGGCAATCTGTAAACAGAACAACGTCCTGTTCATTGCGGATGAGATTCAGTCAGGTCTGGGACGCACCGGCAAGCTGTTTGCGCACATGCATGAGCGCATCTCGCCGGACATGGTGATTGTGGGCAAGGCGCTGGCGGGTGGCTTCTACCCTGTGTCCGCGGTGCTGGCGTCACGCGAGATTCTCAGCGTTATTGGACCCGGCGATCACGGCAGCACCTTTGGCGGTAATCCGCTGGCGTGCGCGGTGGCGCGTGCGTCCATGCGCGTCTTGCAAGAGGAGCAGCTGGCAGAACGCTCTGCGGATCTGGGTGAACTGCTGCTGCGTAAGCTGAAGGAGTTTGACGCGCCCTGCATCACCGAGGTGCGTGGCCGTGGCCTATGGGTTGCCGTGGAGCTGAATACTGAGGCTCGTCCTCTGTGTGAGGCGCTTAAGGACAAGGGCGTGCTGTGCAAGGAGACACACGGCAACATCATCCGCATAGCGCCGCCGTTGATCATCACGGAAGAGGAGCTGCTGTGGGCCATCGACCGCTTCCGCGAGGTCTTCTCTGCGGCTGCTGCAGGCACATATGGCTCCGCAGAGAATGCGAAGCCGGAGCCCGAACTGGCAACCGCTCACCGCTAACCTCGCGAGCAGAAATGCCCTGCGTGTCGTCGCCTTATCTGCCATTTCTGTTCACTGGCAGGTGAGGCGCGGGCATTAAACTTGTGAGTATGCCCGGGTGGTGAAATGGCAGACACAGCGGACTTAAAATCCGCAGACCTTAAACGGTCGTGCCGGTTCGAGTCCGGCCCCGGGCACCACCCTTTTAGTTACGATTCAGGGTTCGTGAGAGGTGCTTGCCTGCCCACTTCCAAGTGCAAGCGCGGGCATGCGGCCGGCTGTGCGTGCGGCCTGTGCCTCCTCTGCTGGCAGAATGCTGAGTGTTGCCTCGCGCCAGCGCTCGCGTTGGATGCCAGCAGCAGTCGCGACAGGTAGACAAGCGACGAAGCAAACGGCGTCTCCTGCAGCTTTGCAGACTCCGCTGCCAAGGCCAACGCAGTCGTTGACTGCCGTATCGCCTGCTGCGTCCAGCGCTGTTGCAGAGGCAGTTGCTTCGCCGCGCCACCCAGTCCCCAGTCCCCTGTGCGCCAGCGCTACCACGCGATGCCTCTGCACAATCCGGTACATCCGTTGTACGTCGATACCGTCGGCAATCAGCTGCTGCAAGCGCTCCGCTTGCGCAGTATCTCGCACAGCAGCGCACGCAGCTGTGCGGGGAGCGGCTGCGCGGTGCTTGCAGGTGTTGAATATATTTCTGTTGCGACGGCACTCACGGCAGCGGCTGCTCCTTTCACGCAAGTTGGATGCGGACGCAGAAGCGTATTGGAACAGAGTATCGGACTGCCAGTCACGCGAGGCGGGCTTAGTGGTACAGCTGGCGGTACATCTCGCGGTTGCGCAGAATGCTCTGCACGTAGTCGCGCGTTTCGGTGTACGGAATGGACTCCACGAACTCCGCAATGTCGCGGTAGTTGTTTTCGTTCATCCATGCGCGTACCGGCACGTCGCCCGCGTTGTAGGCAGCTAGCGTGTACTCCACCGTGCCGTTAAAGCGATCCAGCACCTGCCGAAGATTGGCCGTGCCCAGCCGCAGGTTGATCTGAGGATTGAGAAGGTTGTTGGGCGTAAAGCTGCGCATGCCCACGCGTTTGGCCTCCTGCTTGCCAACGGAGGGCAGCAGTTGCATCAGGCCCATGGCGTTGGCGCGAGAGACGGCACCTGCATTGAACTCACTCTCCTGCCGGATGAGCGAGGCCACCAGGTAGGGATCAAGTCCCTGCTGCTGCGCGTTGGATGTCAGGTCGCTCCAGAACGGCCGCGGGAAGAGGAGTTGCCAGTACTCGTTGGGCACCTCGTTGATGGGCAGCGTGTACAGGCCGCTGCCGCTGCGCTTGATGGTCTGCAGCGCGCGTACGTTCTCGCCGTAGGAGGTGTAGATCTCCGCCTCTGCCAGTGAGCCCCACTGCGACGAGGTGCCGCTGGCCTGAATCTCTGGTGCGATGAACTCGTTGAGTGCAGCGTTCGCTAGCAGGCGAGCCTTGATCAGGTGCGGATCATTCTCTGGCAGTGCGGCAACAAGCGTGGGCGCGGGTGGCGCTTTCACGCTGGCAAGCGCGGCCGCAGGGTCAGCCTGTTGCTGCGGGCCCATTGCAGCCAGCCGCTGACGCGCAAGCGTGGCGTAGTAGTAGTTGCGATACGTGGTGGACAACGCCTGGTAGAAGTTCGCTGCCTGCGCTGGATTGTGTTCTGCATCCTCATACAGGCGTCCGCGCCAGTACAGTGCGTTGGGCACTTCAAGGCTGGCCGGGAAGCGCGTTACCTGCTCTTCCATTAGCCGCGCTGCTTCCCCGTAGTTACGCAGGCGGTAGTTCAGCCACGCAGCACGCCAGTGCGATGAAGGCGCGTAGGTGCTGTTGGGAAACATGTCTGACAGCTTTGTGTAGTGCGCAATCGCCTGGGCGGAATCGCGCTTGATGAGATACATGTTGCCGCCGGAGAAGAGCGCCTCCTCAAGCCAGCGGCTGTGCGGAAAGCGCTGCTCCATCTGCTGCAGGATGGCGGTGTGGCCGGAGATATCACCCTCGGTACGCGAAATCTCGGCGAGGATGTACATCTTCAGCGCGGCGCTGTCGTCGCCCGTATCGGGCAGCCGCTCCGCATCGTGGCGCGAAAGGTGCTTCAGGCGCAGAGAGCATACCGCTGCGTAAATCTCCAGCGCATCGCGGTCTGGCTGGGACAGCGTGCTGTCGTTGTGCTCAATGTAGCTGTATTCGTCTGCTGCTTCGGCGTAGCGCTTGGCGTTGAACAATGCGTCCGCATGCAGCTTGCGCTCACCCGCGGTGGGGCCGGCATTCATGGCCATCAAAGCGGTGCGCGATTGCGCTGCTTCCGGCGAAAATGGCAGTCGCACGTATATCTGCCGATAGACGGCTGCAGCGGCAGTTGCGTCTCCACTGGCCTGGTGCGCACGCGCTTCGGCAAAGAGGTAATCCGCGCTCTGCGATTTTGGCTGGCCCATCAGCGTGCTTAGCGAACGCAGCGCATTCGCCGAATCATTCGCTGCAAGGTACGCATTGGCCAGCGTTACCGGCGCGCTGGGTACGAAGATGCTGCCGGGATACTTCTGCGCGAAATTTGCCAGCAGCAGCGCCACGGTGGAGTTGTCATGGTTGTTCAGCGCAGCCTGCGCGCCAAGGTATTCGGCATAGTCACGCAGGGCACTGCCCTGGTTGGCCGCCTGCCGGTAGGCAGTTACCGAATCGCCATAGCGGCGATCTGCAGCATAGGCGTGCCCCATTGCCAGGTAAGCCGCGGCTGCGCCCTCACCGGGATGGGCTGCCGCGTAGTTCTCAACGCCTGCAAACGCGGCCGACGAACGCGATGCAGCCAACTGCTGTGCCATGGGCCGCAGGTTGCTGGACTCCGTAAATGCCGAGGTCAGTCTTCGGCTCTGCTCCGTAGCGACGGACGGGATGCTCTCCGTGTGCGCGTGGACGGTGTTGCGGCCGGACTTACTGCCAGCTTTCGACTTCGACGACGTGGTGGACTTCCCCGCCTTGCCATGGGCCGTCGCGCTGTGTGCCTTACTGCTCTTAGCCGACGTGCTGTGGGCTGAGGTCGCGCTCTTCGCCGCCGTAGTGCTGTGCTTGGAGTACGTCGCAGCAGTTGTGGTCTTCTTGTGGGTCGTCGTCTGGGCAGTAGCGGGCGCAGTCCATCCAAGGCCAGCCAGCCCCAACAGCACCACCGATGTAAACAAAAGTCTCACGTCTCCACTCTAGGATGCGGAACTGCCCCGTGCGCCGCTCCCCGCACATTTCCGCGAACCACGCTTGGTAACGGGCGTTCACACGCCTTTTTCCTGCTTCGCGCGGCCCTCCCGATGGTCGCCATCAAAATTCATCCCGACTATCGGGAGGGCTGAGCGAAGCCGCGTACAAGTCACGAAGTGACCGCCCGGCGCGCAGCGGGCCCGTCCGGCAGGACATAAAGATGCTTTGCCCTTGTTCTGAGTCGGACGTACACTGGTAGGAGCGCATGCCTCCAGTGATTGAACAGCCCGGAACGGAAGAAGTACACCCCGACGTAGCTCTGGTTGACGCCGCGCGCCACGGGGACACCGCTGCATTTGAGAAGCTGGTGCGGCAGTATGACCGCCAGATCTTCCGCGTAGCCCAGCACATTACCCAGAACCGTGAAGACGCTGAGGACATTACCCAGGACGTCTTCATGAAGGCGTACGGCAAGCTGAACCAGTTCCAGGGAAACAGCAAATTCTCCACCTGGCTGACACGCATCGCCGTCAATGAGAGCCTGATGCGCCTGCGCAAGCGCAAGACCAGCCGCACGGTTTCCATGGATCAGGATGTTCAGACGGAAGAGGGTTCCATCCCCCGCGATTTCGCGGACTGGACACCCGATCCTGAGCAGCAGTATGGTTCCGCAGAGCTGGGAGAGATCCTGAAACGCACGATTGCAGGATTGTCTCCAGGTTTCCGCACCGTTTTCACACTTCGCGACATCGAAAACCTGTCGACCGAAGAAACCGCTGAGGCGCTGGGGTTAAGCGTACCGGCGGTGAAGTCGAGACTGCTGCGGGCCAGGCTGCAGCTGCGCGAGCGGCTGAGCCGGTACCTGAAACGGAAGGATGGAAGCATTAAGCCATGATCTGCATCAAATTTACTGGCGTGATGTCTCCCCGGAGGTCTTCCCTGTGACCTGCACTGACTTTCTCTCGAAGATGACCGACTATTTTGACGGTGAGGTTGAGCCGGAGCTGCTGACTGAAATCCAGTCACACCTGGCGGAATGCGATCACTGCGAAATCCTCGTCGACACCACCCGGCAGACCATCCGCGTCTACCGTGACCACCAGGTGTTTGAGTTGCCCAATGAGGTGCGTGAGCGTACTGTGGCACGCATTATGGCTGCCTGCGTCAAGCACTAGCGGTCGCCCTGGCGCGTTCAAAGACCAAACCTTATGAAGTCCTGAAAACACTAAGCATGTAACACCACACGGGAATCACGTGTGGTGTTACACATTGGCGCAATTTTCCGATTTTCTTATAGACAACCTATTTCAGCGGGCTATAAGTTTGTGCTGTTTGCAACACTTTGCCTCACTGAGGTTGTTTATGTCTCTGCCTGATCCAGTAGCCGACCGGCATCGCCGCGTCGATCCCGTCCCGTCGCGCCGTGCGGCAAACAGCTCTCCGCGCCGTCGCACCAATGACCCCACACCGCGCCGCCGCGAAGACGACCACAAAAAAGGCGGCATTGCCGGCGCTTTCATGGTCGTTGGCATCGCTCTTGGCTTCCTTGCCTACATCTTCAACTTCTCCGGCTTTGCCACCAGCGCAGACAGCTTCTTCAGCGGCCTGGATTCATCAGCCCATGCGCAGAACGACGCCGTCGTTTCGCTGACCGAGAAGGTTGTCCCGATCGCGGCACTGTTCATCGGCGCGCTCATTCTTTACGCAATGATGCGTTTGGTGATGCGCGGAGCGCGCAAGTCGAAGAAGACGCGAACGCTGGCCAACCGTGACGTGATTTCGCTGGAGCATTTTCAGGAGATTACGCATGCACGCGGCATCCGGCCGCGCATTTCCCTGCAGGCTTATGCCCTGCTGCTGCCGCACTACCGCAGCACCATGCGTGCACGCATGGATGACCGCCTTCGTGAAGACCTGTACCTGACCGAGGCGCAGGTTGGAGACTTAATCGGCAACCTGCTCCGCAATACGGATCGCAGGTCCAACATGGGCGATCAGCCACAGATCCGTACGGTGATGGATCTGCTGCAGTTTGCACAGAAAGCCAAGCGCCAGTCTCTGATGAACTCCGGCAGTCGCGCCTATCAGGCAGTACGCAAAATGTCCTTCGTCCGGCCCGCTGCAAAGCAGGCGGCGCTGGAGGCCAAACGCCGTGAATCGGATTTGGCGCGTGCAGGCAAGTAACTGAGATGGGAGGGCAGCACTCTACCGCTCTCCCCGAGGCCTGAAACACCGCCGATTTGACGGATTCACATATCAGCAAAGCCCATGTTCATTCGATAGCGGGTTTTGCCTTCTTTGTTGGCGGTTTCTGCCGTTTTTCCCCCTTTGAGCGCCTTCGTCTGATAGCTTTTTGGGACCACCACTCTTAACGGAGTGGAGCCCCCATGGACGATTCTGACTTTCAGATCGAGGATCCGGGCCCACGGATTCGCAAGCTGCCAGCGCGCGCGCGCAAGCAGCTGAGTGGTGTCTTCCCGGCAGCCCCTCGCGATTCCAGCGGTGAGATGCCTGCGGCAAGTCCAGCACCCCTGCGCGCCAGCGAAGAAATTCCAGCCGCAGCTCACACCCCGCCTGCAAACCCACTTCATGAAAACGATGAAGTTCCGTTTGCAAATCCCACCTTCCGCAGTAGTGGTGAATTCCCTGCCGCCGATCGTCAAAACAGCGGTCAGAGCGGCGAGGTGCCTGCAATGAATCCCTGGCGCGATTCCGTCAGCGAGGAGATCCCCTCAGGACGTCCAAACGTGGGTTCCGACGTGCGTCCGGCCGACTCCAGCGGAGAGATACGGGCGGCTCGTCTCAGCAATTCCAGTGGTGAAATACCGGCGGTAACCCTCGATAAGTCTGGAGATCCACAGGCAGCTGGCGGACGCAGCGACCGCAACAGCAAATTAAGAGAACAGCGCAGCCAGTCCATTGAGCGCCGCCGCAGCTCCGGTGAGTGGAGAGTTTCCGGGGAACATCGTATCTCCGAGGAACGCAGAAGTTCCGAAGAGCGCCCTACCCCTGAAGAACGGCGGGGGGCAGAAGATCGACGGAGTTCGGAAGAGCGGCGGAGTTCAACGGAGCGCCGCGTTGCGGATGAGTTCCGCATTGCCTCTGAGGAACGACGCAAATCAGTCGATCGGCGCAGCAGACAGCCCTACACGGAAACAAGCCCACACCTCACCCAGTCGGGTGAGCAGCCCACCGCATCAGCCGAGTATCGTGCCCAGCCACTGGAACGTACCCATGATTCAAGCGCGGAGCGTTGGGCGCTGCTACAGGACAGGCGCGCGCGCTCAGGAGACCGTCCCGCCGCACCCGAGGAGCGGATCAGTCCGTCGCAGGAACGATCCAGCCAACCGGAAGAGCTTCGCAGCCTGACGGGTGAACGCCGTCAGCCGGGTGCACGCCCACCACAGGAACGCAGCAGCCAGCCTGAAGAGCTTCGCTTTAGCGCACCGCCGTCTCGTTTCATTGGGCCATTCACCATTACGGCGCTGTCGGTGCTGCTGATTGCTTACGCCTTCAGCTACAGCACGATCCAAACGGCTGCTGAGACGATAGTCGCAGGCTGGAACTCGCCTGATCAGCTGGAAGGCAGTACGTTGGTTGCCGTGGCGCAGCGCACAATTCCCTATCTGGTGATGCTGCCTCCGCTGTTTTTGCTTTATGGAGTGCTGACTTCCGTTGCGGGCTTCATTGGGCTGCGCCGCAGCAAGCGACAGAAGGAACGCAGCAAGCAAGGCGGCAAAGTGTCACCGCTGGACCGGTTCAAGGAGCAGGCGGAGTCTGAAGGTGTCCGCCCCCGCTATGCCTACCAGGCGTTCCTGCTGCTGGAGCAGCACCTGCCCAACGGCCACGAGCTGAGCATAGGCGATGGGCTGGAGAACGATCTGGCCCTGTCCCCGGCGCAGGTGCGTACGGTACGGATGTCTCTGCTGCAGAATACCGATCGCGCCGTAGACCCCAATGGCCGCCTGGCCCCGGTAGACACCGTACTGGCCATGCTGCTATCTGCCCAGCAGACGCCACGCCGCCAGCGCGACCCACTGGATCCAGTCTTCGTTCCCGGCGATCCGAAAACCGGACGTAATCGCTAACCTACGTCTCTACCGCATGTCCTGCCGGACGGGCCCGCTGCGCGCGGAGCGGGTGCTCGCGCACCTTTTTACTGCTTTGCGTGGCCTTCCCGTTGGTCAGGATAAAACTTGATCCCGACCATCGGAGCCTCACTGCGATACACGTCACGAAGTGACCGCCCTCCGCGTAGGAGGCCCGTCCGGCAGCACATTGCACTCAGCAAATAGAAAAGGGCCGGACGCGATGTGCGTCCGGCCCTTTTATTGCGGTTCTGCAGGAGTTACTTGACGACCTGCTGGAAGAGCGGTGAGTTCAGCAGATCAGAGAACTGGCTGTCGCTGGAGACGTAGGAGACCTGCAGTGTGCCTGAGCTGGAGTCGACCGCGGTATCGTTCATGGCGCTCTTTTCCATGGAGCTGCCCTGCGCCTTCTTCATCAGCACAACACCCTTCATCAGCGTTGCGGCGGTTGCAGCGGTCATGGTGTCACTCATCACAACGGCCATGTCAAAGTGGATACCATTTGCAAAATCAAGGGTATAACGCGAACTCTTCATGCGGTTCTTTACACTGTCATAGTCGGTAAGCGATGCCGCCTCACCCAGTACGGAGTGCATCATGGTCTGCGTGCCCTTCTGGTCCAGCAGGCTCCAGATTGCGCGTTGGTCCACAGCGACCATCTCGTTCATCATGTCGCTATTGGTGAGCATGTTGGGCGTAATGCCGTCGCGTGCGTCCAGTCCTGCGCGCACCGCTGCGGATTCGCCAAACAGCATGGTGGTCTGGTTCAGAAAGACCACGCTCATTCCCGCCGCGCCCATGGGATACATGTTGTAGTTGCGCACCACGGTCGGCTTGGTCTTGTTCTTGACGAAGGATGCCAGGATGCTGGCCGTCTGGAACTGACCCTGCGCAATGCCCACGGTGTGCACTGCCGTGCCAACACGGAAGGCCGCAAAAGCCAAGGCGTCAGCATCGCGATCGACCTTGAGGCCGCTGGTCTTCAGCGCCTGCTCCAGCCGCTTGAGCTCAGGCGGCATGATGCGTTCTTTCAGGTTCATGGCCGCGGGCGAACTCTGCATGGCGCGGTAGTCCACCACGATCAGCTGCTGTACATCTGCCGGAATCGACGCCTTCGCATCGCTGCTCAACTGCGAGGCCTGCGCTGCGGTGGCGAAGATCAATCCAGCCACACCCATCAGCACTGCCCGCTTTGCCACTGTCATCATGCCCATACGTTTAACCAAAATCCTCACCTCATTTTAGCCCTTGCCTGTTACGAACCAGTAACAGGGCAAAGCCATCAATCTTAGCCCGCAGGCGGTCATTTCCCGTCTGTTACCAAACCTTCAGGCCAGTTCATCGGCATTTCCAGCCGATGCTCCAGTATCTTCTCGTCTGCAACGAACCCGGGTATTTGACGAACCCACTTGGCGTACGTCTCACCGGGCCCATTAGATTTGCCTGAAGGGATATCACCGGTGAGACACGCAGACTCCGGCACCAGACCAATCAACTCACCCTCAGCCAGGCTGACGCCATTTGCCATCGCCAGCCGCTCCACCGCCTGATACGCGTCCTGGACGGCTATCAGGCGAAAGTCGGTAATGTTCATACTCACCTGGGCGCGGCCATCCACCAGCACGCCCATCGCCTTTACGCCCGGCAGGCCGCCACCGGATGCACGCAGCTCGCGCGCAATGGCACGCGCCGTATGCAGGTCGCTGCCTTGCAGGTAAATGTTGTAAGCGATGAGAAACTGCCGCGCCCCCACCGCGCTGGCCCCTGCCGTGGGATGCAGCGAGTGCGTGCCAACGTCAGGCCAACGGGCGCTGTCTGTCTGCACCGTCTCGAGCAGACCCTCAAACTGGCCGCGGCGAACATCTTCCAGCCGTATACGATCCGGCCTGCGCGCAGCTGCCTCGTAGAAGTAGACCGGCACGCCATAGCGACGCCAGACCTCAAGCCCCGCGTGATGCGCCAGCACAACGCACTGCCCCAGCGAGTAGTTCGCCACGGGCACAAACGGCACCACGTCTGCAGCGCCAATGCGCGGGTGAACGCCCTCTTGCTTTGTAAGGTCAATCAGCTCTGCGGCGCGGCCCACGGCGCGTATAGCCGCTTCAGCCACGGCATCCGGCGGACCGGCCACTGTGATAACGCTGCGGTTGTGCGCTGCGTCCATCGACCAGTCCAGCAGACGCACGCCAAAGACGTTCATGCTGCGAACGATCTCGCGAACCACCCGTTCATCCCGTCCCTCAGAAAAATTGGGGACGCACTCAACAATCGGTTCCGCCACTACTCAAACCCACCTGAACCTGTGCAGCTTACAGCAAAGCCATAACAGCTCGAAAATGCTTCTAAGTTATTTCCACCAGCTGTAGCCGATGGAAAACTGCACGCTGGCGTTGACGCCGGGGTTGCGGTCGCCCAGGCTGGCCGACGAGATGTGGACGCCGTTGGCGCTCAGGTCAAACGACCGATTCTCTTTGACGAAGTAGTGCATACCGATGCCGCCCTGCGGCGTGAAGTTCCACACGCTGGCGTCGGCGTTGGGGCCGTCGTTGCCGATGTTCACCGGGCCCGTGCCGTATGCGGGGTACTTGTGATTGGTCCACAACACACCGCCCGCGGCCTGTGCCCAGGGCATGATCTTTTTGCCGTGGGTGAAGTTCCAGCGCAGCATGATGGGCGTGATGCTCATGCCGTGATACGTTCCGCCAACGGTGTACGGCGGCGAACAGTTGACGACCAGCGGGTTGTCCGTGGCCGTGCAGGAGTAGCGCTGGAAGGTGGGCGTGTTCGACTGCCAGTAGGGAAAGAACTCGCCCGCATACTCAAAGTTGCCGCGCAAGATGCCCTTACCCGACTGCGGTGTCAGCACCTTGCCAAGGTGCACGCCGGCCATGAAGAACTGGAAGTCGTCCCGGTCATCTGTAATGCCCTTGCCGCCCTGAAACAGCACGCCGTATTCCCAGGGCATGTTCGTCGCCTGCAGGGCCACGGGCGACAACTCCGGCTGCGCCTGCGCGTGAGCCACACCACCAACAAGAACCATCAGCACAGCCGCAGCAGCACCTTCAAAAAACTTCCGCATCCACCCTCGCAAAAACTCTATTGCCTGTAAAAGCAAAGCCGCCGAAGCCCGGCGGCTCTGTCCATTTTCTGTCATTCCGACCGAAGCGAAGCGCAGGAACCTGCCTTCGCAATCACCTACGCCGAAACGTGCTCTTCATCAAAATCAAAGTTTGAGTACAGGTTCTGTGTGTCATCCAGATCTTCCAGCACTTCCAGCAGGCGCATCATGGAGTTTGCCTGCGCGCCTTCCAGCTTCTGGTAGGTGCTTGGAATCATGGTGACCTCGGCATGTTCGGGCTTGAAGCCCGCCTTGGTCAGCGCATCACGCACTGCTTCAAAGTCAGCGGGAGTGGTCATAATCTCCCAGTTGTCGCCCTCTTCACTCAGGTCGTCTGCACCGGCTTCCAGAACCACTTCCGTGATCTTGTCTTCGTCGGTGCCAGCCTTCGGCACAACGATCAGACCCTTCTTGGTGAACATGTAGCCCACCGATCCGGTCTCGCCCAGGTTGCCGCCATTCTTGCTGAAGGCATGGCGAATTTCGCTGACGGCGCGGTTGCGGTTGTCCGTAAGCACCTCAATGATGATGGCGACACCACCCGGGCCGTAGCCCTCGTAGGTGATCTCGTCGTAGCTCAAGCCTTCCAGTTCGCCCGTGCCGCGCTGGATGGCGCGCTTGATGTTGTCTGCCGGCATGTTCTCGGCCTTGGCCGCGAGGATGGCCGTACGTAGACGCGGATTGCCGTCGGGATCGCCGCCGCCAACCTTTGCTGCCACGGTGATTTCCTTGATCAGGCGGGTGAAGACCTTGCCGCGCTTGGCATCTGCCGCGCCTTTTTTATGCTTGATGGTTGCCCATTTTGAGTGGCCTGACATCGACTGAAACCCTGCACTTTCTTCGGTAACTCGGCGGCCCGCGATGAGCGTCCGCAACAGCCGAAGTATAGCAATTCATCGGGATAATTGCCCGGACCGGGTAAGCTAGCCAGCTACGTCCCGCAGCGAAGTCAGGTCGAGCGGGGCATCCGATGTTTCGGCTTACTTCGCCTTCTTCTTAGGCAACTTACGCAGCGTGATGGGCAGCCCCAGTTTTTTGCGGCGGCGTACTTCCTTGTCGCTGAACATGGTGCCGCGGCAGCTTTCGGTGCCGCAGTAGCAGGGCTGGTCGTCGTCGTCGGAGTCGTACAGGTGGTACTCGTACGTCAGCTCCTCGCCAGCGGCGATGTTGCGCAGCGCCAGCACAAAGACGCGGCCTTCGTCCTCTTCGGACTGACAGTTGGGCTCGCAGCAGTGGTTGATGAACATGCTGGCGCCAAAGCCGTCGATGACGGTGTCGTGGTCCTCAACGCCGAACAGGTAGGTGATGTCGCGGTTTGCATAGCGCTCATCGGCCTGCGATTTGGACATGCGCGGACCGTCGTATTCCGCCACACGCGTGCCGGAACGGATGGGGTCAAGGGTGTAGCAGCCGCAGCCATGTACGGGAGAGGAACGCAGCATCAATCGTGGGAGCATCGTGGCGCGAGTATACGGCACCGGGGGCCCCGCAAAGCAATCCTAAGCAGCGCAGACAAGACGTAAGGCAGCGCAACACGTTGGCTGCCGCAGCGTCTAAGCTAGAAGTTGACGATGCATACCGCCGGTTCATCTCCGTGGAAGTTTGCCGCCGTGGTGGCTCACAGCGGCGTGGCCGTCTTCATGGCCGCTGTGCTGCTATTTCCCGCCGCTGCGTTGGCACAAGCGCAGACACCACCGCCGCCGCCGATTGACCAGCCGCCGCCGCAGCAGAAGAAACCTGCCAAGTGCAAGCCAAACTCCAAGCCCACGGATTCGTGCCCTGCGAAGAGCGACGCCACGGCGCCTCCTGCCTCCAGCAGCAGTGTTCCCGATGCTCCCGCGACTTCAGACAAACCGCTGGGCGAGGCGTTTCCCTTCCCGGTTGAGGATTCCAAGCACGGCGGCGATGTTCCGTCGATGCCGACGGTGGGTATACCCGATCCTCCGTCGTCGTCCAATGTTCCCAATACTCCTTCGCCTGCTCCGAATCCTCATTCGCCGTCCAACATGCCTGATCTGCCGTCGTCCAGCGTGCCCGATCCTCCGGCCTCGTCGAACGCGCCGAGAAACATGCCGCCTGATGGGATCGACACCGGCGACGGCAGCGGCGACCCCAGCAATCGGGGCGGCTCCAGCAGCAGCGGCAATGGCGATCTGCCGCCGGGCACCAGCTCCAGCAAGACGGACGAGGACGACGACATTGCGCCTACCACCTCTTCATCTAAAGCGCCGGTAAAGGCGTCTCCGCTGAAGGACATGGGCAGCCACGCCGATATGACCGCGGCCCGCGCCAAGCTGGAGAAGACGCGCGTTGCGGATGATTTGAAGGTGGCGAAGTTCTACCTGAACGACCACAACGTTCAAGGCGCATACCTGCGCTATAAAGACGCGGTCGATCACGATCCTGAGGACCCGGATGCGCGCTTTGGCCTGGCTGAGGTTGCCGCGCAGTTGAACAAGCGCGACGAGGCAGTGCTGAACTACCAAGCGTGCTTGAAGGTGGACCCAGGCGGCGACCACGACAAGGCATCGCGCAAGGCACTGCAGAAGCTGGGCGCTACGGCGGAAGCAACTGCGCCGCAGGCAGCTACACCGCAGTAGAGCGGGCCTCA
>JAMFTB010000279.1 GCA_026225595.1 Terriglobus sp.
GCTGCGGCGCACCATCCAGCGCGTGGTGGCCGGCGCAATCACGACGGAGTCTTTGCCATCCAGCAACGCCTCCAGTTGCAGATCAAAGATGTTGCGGTTCAGCGCTGTCTTCGCCTGCAGCGCAAAGGTCCGCTCTGCAGCAGCATTCAGCATGCGCAGCGCACCCTCCGGATCAAACGCCAGCACCGGCGACGGCATGGCCGTCATAACGCGATCCAGCAGAGCCATCGCCTCCATCTGCCCAACACGCTGCCGCTGCATCATGTCTGCCAGCCTGTTTAGCTCCAGCGCCAGGTCACCCATGGCGTCGTTGCGGCGGCCGCCACGCGCGCGAAAGCTGTAATCATCCGTGCGCAACGCGGAGACCACATTCGCCAGCGTCTGCAAAGGATGCGTGATCTGCTCCATCAGCAGTGAAACGATAAAGGCCCATGCAATGAAAAAACACAGCAGCACCACAATGATGGTTGGCAACAGCACTCCATCGCGATGCAGCAACAGCAGTGTCACCGCAAGCGACGGCACACCCAGCAGCCACAGCCACAGCCGCACACGCCACTCAAAGTTCAACCGCCGGCGCGACCGGCTAAGCGGAATGCGGCGCGGCAATACCCGGCCTGTAACCGGGTCAGAGGCCATGCTTCTCCATGCGGCGATAGAGCGCGCCTCGGCTCAGCCCCAGCGCTTCCGCCGCATTGCTTACGTTGCCGTTGGCGCGTGCCAGTGCTTTGCGAATGAGCACCGCTTCCACTAGCTCCAGGCTCATTTCATCCAGGCTCTGCGCGGGTCCGCGCTGCGCCTGTAGACCAAGATCGGCAGCGGCAATGCGTTCTCCACGCGCCATCAACACGGCGCGTTCCACGGTGTGGTCCAGCTCGCGCACGTTGCCGGGCCACGCATGGTGCAGCATCAGCTGCATCGCTCCAGGCTCAAAGCCCTGCAATGACCGCCGATACCGCGCAGCATAACGAAAAAGAAAGTGCGCAGCCAGCTCAGGGATATCTTCACGACGCTCACGCAACGGCGGTAGACGAATCTCCACCGTGTTCAAGCGGAAGAAGAGATCGGTGCGGAAGTTGCCTGCATTACACTCCGCATGCAAGTCCGCATTCGTAGCAGACAGCACACGCACATCCACCGTCTGCGTGCGCGACGAACCCACCCGCTCCAGCTCTCCCGCCTCCAGCACGCGCAGCAGCTTGGCTTGCTGACGTATAGGCACGTTGGCAATCTCATCCAGAAACAGCGTGCCCCCATTGGCAAGTTCAAAGCGGCCAATGCGGTCTGCCCGCGCATCGGTGAATGCGCCCTTGACGTGGCCGAAGAGTTCACTCTCAAACGTGCCCTCAGACAGCGCACCTGTATTGACCGTAACCAGCGACCGCGCAGCGCGTGCGGAGAGTTTATGCAGCATCTGCGCGATCACTTCTTTGCCGCTGCCATGCTCACCGGTAATGAGAACGTTCGCATCCGACGGCCCAACGCGCGTGATCAGATCAACCACCGGCTGCATGGACAGAGCCTGCGCAATAAAGTCCGGAGCGCCACTTGCGCGCAGCAACTGATTCTCCGCCTCAAGGCGCATGGCACGCCGCTGGCTGCGGTACAGCTCCATCTGCGTACGCAGAATGCTCAACAGCCGTTCGTTGTCCCAAGGCTTCTGGATGAAGTCGCCCGCGCCACGGCGGATCGCCTCGACGGCAATATCAATGTTGCCCCACGCCGTCATCACCACAATGGGCATGGGCGCATACTGGTCGCGAATGCGCGTCACCAGGTCAAGCCCCTCTTGGCCCGAAGTCGTGTCGCGTGTGTAGTTCAAATCGATCAGCACTGCGTCGAAGCTGTGGTTCGCCAACGCATCCAGCACCAGCTCCGGTGTGCGCACACTCTCAAGGTGATAGCCCTCAGGCTTCAGCAACAGCCGCAGAGCTTCAAGAATGTGTGGCTGATCATCCGCAATCAGGATGCGGCACTGCTGCGCAAGAGCGGATGTTCCCGCTGCGTGGGTGCCTCGCTTTGTACTGCCGTGCTCCGCGACCATGGGCCCTTCGATCTACAGCGGCCGTGCATCCACCACGCCGGTTCTCGCTGATTCTATCGAAATCCCATTCGTCTCCAACGTAGAACCGATGGCGCGGTCCAATTCAACCTTCGCCTTGCGGTAAGCAGTCATGGCCGCGACCAGCGCAGATTCCGCCGTTGAGAGATCGCGACGTGCCTCCAGCGTCTGCACGTTTGACCCCGCACCAAGCTCCTGCTCCTTCGTGGTGATGTCGAATGTCTTCGCCGCCAGGTCACGCCCCTTCTGCGCCGCCACCACACGTGCCTCGCTCTGCTGCAGCGCATACTGTGCGTTGCGCACCTCAATGCGAATCTGCTTCTTCAACTGCTGCAGGCGCAGCTCTGCCTGCCGTGTTTCAAGTTCAGAGCGGTACTGATCTGACTTCGCAACACGGTTGCGGATGGGAATACTGACGTTGACGCCCACGTAGTAATCCGGCGAGCTGTTATTGAAGGCATTCCCAAGAGCACCTCCAAAGTTCGTGGGCGAGGTAGACATCTCCGTCGACGCCGGATTGCGCGGACCCGCGAGACCGGTGCCACCGTAGTAGCCGGTGAGCGCCACGCTGGGCAGCAGCGCATTGCGAGCAGCATCGCGGCTGATGTCGCGGTTCTCAAGATCAATGTCCGACTCGGAAAGCTCAAGCCGGCTGCTCAGCGCCTGCGCGATGATGTCCTCTGTCGCACCGCTTGCAGTTGCCGTCAGCACAGAGCTTTGATCGGTGGGCCGCACTGGCATCGCCTCCAGGATGGGGTCGTCCAAATTGCGCGTGAGCGCGTTCTTGATCAGCAACTGCTGGAACTGAAGCGCAGACTTCGCAATCGTCAGGTCCTGCTCGCGATTCGCAACCTCCGCCTCATCCTTCATCACTTCCATCGCGGGAATGGCCTGAAGCGCCAGCTGCTTGCGGCCGTTGCCCAGCGTGTTCTGCGCAAACTCCAGCGCGCGATTCTTCACCTGCTCGTCTTCATATGCGGCAACAAGGTCCCAGTACATGTTGGCAATCTGAGTCACGGTGCTGATGATCTGCAGCTTGAACGCTTCATCAGAGATGCGCTGGTTGTTCTTGGCAATGCGCAGGTAACGCAGGTTGGGCCCAAGTCCAAAACCCGCCAGCAACTGCTGCTGAAACTGCACGTGGTAGTACGTGTTCAGCGTGGGATTAAGAAAAGTAAAAGGACTGTTCGCCGCAGTGCGATTGTTCTGCAGCGTTGCAGAAAGCGTGGTGCCCGTGGCAAACGACTGCACGTAGCTGACGTTGCCGTTGGTGGTGTTCTGCTGCAGGCTCTGCACGCCGTAGACGGTCGTGTTTGAGAGCGGCTGCGTGTAGTGCTCCACGCTGAAGGTGCCGGTTAACAGCGGGTCATACGACTGCACGTTCGTTCCCGTGCCCAGCGTGGACTGAACAAGTCCCGACGCACCCGAACCCGCGCCACCGGCGCCGCCGGAGGTGCCGCCAGCACCTGCACCGCTGGCGCCAGAACCAAAGCCGCCCACACCGCCGCCGGGCGTGTTCTGCACCACGCCAGTGTTCACGCCACGAAACGTTCCACCTGCCTGCGTGCGCAGAATGTCCGCCTGCGCAATGGGCAGGTTGTAGCGTGCAATCGCAATGTCCAGGTTGTTCTCCAGCGCAAGGTCAATCGCGTTGCGCAGCGACAGCTGTATCTCGCCGTTCTGAATCAGCGAGTCAATTCGTGCGGAGTTCGCGAGGTTGGGTTGCTGCACCAGCGTTGCTCGATACGCATTGATGGGGTTCCACGAGTGTGGAATATCCAACCGCAGAGCGGGTGTTGCCGATGCAGGCGGCATCTTCGCTGCATTATTCTGAACAGCATTCGGAGTCGCGCCTGCAGCCGTGGTCTGCGCTTGCGCCACAAGCGTTGTAGCTAGCGCGATTGCGACCGCCGCTTTACCGCTGCTGGAGATACCGCACCACGGCTGCGTCTTGTTCTGTTGCTTCATTTGAATCGACTCCGGTGGCGCAGCAACGCATGCTGCGCCTGATTGTTATTCCGTGCGCAGCGCCTTCACTGGATCGGTTGAGGCCGCGCGCAGCGCAGGCACCAGGCTGGCAACCCATGCAGAGGCCGCAAGCGCCAGCACCGCAAATGCAATAGAAGCTGCGTCAAAACCGCTGACGTTATACAGCTGCGATTTGAGGAAGCGCGCGCCCACCAGCACCGCGGGAATGCCAATGGCAAGGCCAATGACACTCTGCAACAGAGCCTCACGCATCACGGCAGTCACCACGCGGCGGCGGCTTGCACCCAGTGCCATGCGGATGCCAATCTCCGAAGTGCGACGTGCCACCGTATAGGCCGTTACGCCGTACAGACCAACCGATGCAAGCACCAGCGCAAGCACACCAAACATCAGAGTCAGCCGCGACACCAGCCGCTCCTGATCAAACTGGCCGGCGATCTGGTCCTCAAAGGTGTTGTAGTCAATCACGGCGAGATTTGGGTCAATGTTGTTGATGGTCTTGCGCACCTGCGACTCAAGCCCATCAATGGGTCTGTCCAGTTGCAACATGATGGCGCCAATGTAGAGCGAGCGCGTGGAGGTGCCATCGGATTCAGGCGCCACCTGCAGCATGGGGCGGAAGTACATGGCACGCTGCGGTTCGCGCACGTTGTTGTACTTGGCATCCGTCACCACGCCCACAATCTCAATCTCGCCAGCGCTCTTCATATCGTCCGTGCCAAAGTGCTGGCCAATGGGATCTTCCCCCTTGGGGAAGAACTTCTTGACGAACGCCTGATTCACGACGGCAACGTTCGGCGATGTCGCGATATCCTGCGCGGTGATGTAGCGACCGCGCACCAGTTTTTGCCCTACTGTTGCCAGAAAGTCTGGGCTGGCGCGCGTCCACGATGCGTAGATGTCGTCGTGAACGCCGGGCCGGGGATGCCCCTGGATGACGAGACCCTCGCCCCAGTTGTCACCCTCAAGCGGTGAGTAGGTGGCCAGGCCCACACGCTTCACACCGGGCAGCGCACGCAGCCGGTCCTGCAACGTGTCATACA
>JAMFTB010000280.1 GCA_026225595.1 Terriglobus sp.
GGCCCGTCCGGCAGGACATGCAACACAAAGGGCGAGGCCACAGAAGTGGACTCGCCCTTTGTTGCTGTGCTGAGTGTTGCGTTACGGAACGTTGGGAGCACCGGGAGCGGTGATGCCGCCCGCAGGCCGCGTGGTGTCTGCCGGGATGGGCGCCGGGGTGCTCGTCAGCGGCTTGGGTGCCTCAGGTGCCTTTGGAGCCGTCAGGCCGGGGATCACCGGCTGCGTGGTGATCTGTCCGGTAACTGCCTGCTGCAGGTCGATGCCATAGCGGTCCAGCGTGTTTGCAAGGATGGAGAGCAGAGCTCCGCGATCGCGTGCGTAGACAGCGGTTGCCGTAATCAATGCGTCGTCATCGGTGGCCAGCAGACGTGCCTGCGCCAGCACCAATGCCGTGGTGGAGGAGCCAAGGCGGAACTTCTTCTGTTCCGCGTCCAGCGCCTGCGCCTGGTAGTCGCGTGTGGCCTGCGCTGCGACCACTGCGGCGCGGTCATTGGTCAGAGCGAACTGACCGTTGATGACCTGGATACGCACCTGCACATACAGCTGCTGCAGACGCATCTGCGCCTGGCGATATTCCATCTGCGAACGGACCTGGTCAGCCTGCGCCGGGCGGTTGCGGATGGGTACCATCAGCGTGGCGCCCACACCATAGTCAGGCGCGCTGTTGTTGAAGCCGCCCTGGAACGCAGTGCCATAGCCGCCTGAGTTGGTCAGACCGCAATTCGGTACGGTTGGGTTGGCGGTACAGATCGTCGAGGTAGGGTTCGGCGTACCTGCAATGCCTGATCCACCATAGAAGGCATAGCCCTGCAGAATGGGCAGCAAGCCGTTCTTCTCTGCCTTGATGGTGATCTGGTTGTTCATCATGTTCAGCGCTGCCTGTTCGATGGAGGGGTTGTTGGCATACGCCTCCTTCACCAGATCCTCAACCTTGGCGTCCTCTTCCGGCGTACGGTCAAGGCTGATGCGGTCGGTGGGAATGACAGGAGCAGTTGCCATCTGCGGATCATTCAGATCGCGCACGATAGCCTGCTTCATCAGCAGCTGCTGATACTCAAGGTTCGACTGCGAGGTGGTCAGCGCCTGCCGGTCCGTCGTGACCGCCTGATCGGAGTTCACGATGTCCAGCGGGGCAAGGGTTCCAATCTCAAGCTGGCGGCGGTTATCCGCGGCAAGGCGGGTCGACTGCTCCAAAGCGCGCTGCTTCGCCTGCACATCCTCATAGCCGCTGACCAGCGACCAGTAGATGCTTTCAACCTGGGTGACGGTCGAGATCAGCTGCGCGCGGAAGGCGGAATCGGTAATGCGACGGTTATTCTTTGCCTGCACGATGAAGCGGTTCTGGATCGACGGACCAAAGCCCTGCAGAAGATTCTGCGTGTACTGCGCGCGGAAGGACGAGTTGAAATTCGGGCGGTAGGACGTCAACAGCGATGTGGACGAGACGCGTGAATTGCTGAACGACACGGACAACTGCGAACCAAGAGAGAAGCCCTGGAGGTACGAGAAGTTGTAGGTGCCGGTGGTCGTCTCAACCGCGGCGCCGTTGGTCAGGTTGCCGCTCTGTCCGGATCCACTGATGGAGGTGCCGCCCGGTGTGGTCGCATCCTCATACGAGATGGTGCCGCTCAGCAGGCCGTCGCGGTTCAAAGGAACCGGGCCGCCGCCGTTGGTGGTCAGCACCAGTCCCGATGCGCCCGCGCCAGAACCGCCTGTACCCGCGCCCGTACCGCCTGGGCCGCCGCCGCCCGTTACCGTGGTGGAGGTACCGCCCAGCGTGTTGGTAATGACACCAGTGGAGACACCACGGAGCGAGCTGCCTGCCTTGGCGCGCAGGATGTCGGTATCCGCAATGTCCAGGTTGACGCGTGCAATCTCAATGTCGAAGTTGTTCTCAAGCGTGAGCAACACAGCGTCAGACAGGCTGAGATAGATCTTGCCATCGCGTAGGAGGTCGTCGAGGCGCGGCGTGTTGCTCAAACGCGGCTCGGGATAGTTCGTCGACGTGTAGGGCGCAATGGGGTTCTTCCAGTGCGACTTCAGGTTGCTGTAGTCCTTGCCTGTTTCACGCAGGAACAGCGGACCGGGGTGATTTGGCTCCGGCGCCCGCGGAATGCCGGGCTGGCCGGTGGTGGTCACCTGCTGTGCCTGGGGCTGGGCGGGCGTTGTGGCGGTGGGCGCCGCCTGCGGTGCGGCAACTGCCGCAACCTGTTGGGCCGACGCAATGTCCGAACCCATGGTTCCCATGAGCAGCAAAGCTACGCTCGCTGCCCCCTGCAAATTGCCTGCTTTCACGCCTTTGTCTCCAGCCCACGTGTCGGTGATGTCTTGGTGTTTCTTTGCAATACGTGCCAACGTCCTGTTCGGACGCACTTTATTCCGTGCAACCGGGCAGCTTGTGCGGCAATCGCACTGCTTTTCCCCTTACACGCGTCCGGTGGGGCATGGGACGCGGCAACCCGGACACACTTCCGGTGCGGTTGGAATCGGAATTCAAAGTATAGCAATGCCGTGGATCACGCCGCGTAAAGGCGTTGTAGCTTAAGTCGCGCCATCCGATCAGCGCTCATGCATTGTTCTTCCGAACGGGCCCGCTACGCGCGGCGCGGGTGCTCCGCACCTTTTTTACCGGCTTCGCCTCGCCCCTCCCGATGGTCGGGATCAATGGCGGGTGCCCCATGTCTCGATTCTGAGACATGGGTTTCCACCACCTCTTCATCCTGACCAACGGGAAGGCCACGCGATAGCAGTAAAAAGGTGCGTGAGCACCCGCCCTCCACGTAGGAGGCCCGTCCGGCAGGACGATATGCTTGAAATGGTTACAAATGCCTGAACCTACAACAATCCGCAGCCACACCTTTCGGCTGACCGTTGCTTACGATGGCACGGACTACTTCGGATGGCAGGTGCAGCCCGGCCTGCGCACCATCCAGGGTGTGCTGGCGGATGCGGTGCGGCAGATTGTGGGCGAAACGGTGCTTCCGCAGGGCTCCGGGCGCACGGATACCGGCGTCCACGCCTCCGGGCAGGTAGTTTCGCTGGTGCTGGAGGCGGACATTCCCGCTGACCGGCTGCACCGCGCGCTGAACCGCAGGCTACCCACCGCCATCCGCGTGACGGAGCTGACGGACGCACCGGAGAGCTTCCACGCACGCGCCGGCGTCCTGAACAAGACGTATGAGTACCGCGTCTTCCCCCGCCGCGTGGCTAACTCCACACCCGAACGCATCTGCCCGCCCCAGCTGGCACGCTTTGTGTGGGATTGCCGCTGGCCGCTGGAGCTTTCCGCGATGCGGGAAGCCGCTGCCTCGGTCATCGGGCAGCATGACTTCACCTCGTTTGCGGCGACCGACCCGGACCGCACAGCCCGGCTGAACGATGAGACTGACCCCCTCGACAACATCCGCACCGTCTTCGCTTCCGAGTGGCTTGAGGCCGACGGCCTGCTGATCTACCGGGTGACGGGCAGCGGATTTCTGCACCACATGGTCCGCAACCTGGTAGGCACGTGCGTGGAGGCTGGCGCTGGACGGCTGGACGCGGCCACCGTCCCGCAGATTCTGGCGGCGCACGACCGCAGCCGCGCCGGAACTACAGCTCCGCCGCAGGGCCTGCATCTGATGGAGGTGGTCTACAGTGAATACACCTCCGCGGCCGCTCTCGCACCCTCGCATGTAGGAGCGACCGCATGATCTTTCGTGAACGCACACGCGAACGGCCCTATGAGCGCATCGCCCGCCTGGCTGCACTGCCTGCCGTCCACCGCGCCTTTGGCTGGCTGCACCTGCATGAGCCGCGGATCCTAGCGTGGCAGCGCGAACTCGTCTCCATTCCAGCGCCGCCCTTTGGAGAGGCCGAACGCGCCCAGTGGTTCGCAACGCGCATGCGCGAACTGGGCCTGTTTGGCACGCACATTGACGACGAGGGCAACACCCTGGCGACTCTGCTGCCGGACGACGGCACAGGTCCGTTGGTACTGCTCTCCGCGCATCTGGATACGGTCTTTGCACCCGGTACAGACCTTGCGATCCGCGAACGCGACGGCATCCTGATAGGCCCCGGCATATCCGACAACGGAGCCGGGCTGGCCGGGCTGCTGGCGATGGCCGCAGCGATTCGCGCGGCCGACCTGCAGCCTGCAATCAACATTTTGTTCGCGGCCAACGTGGGCGAAGAGGCCGAGGGCGACCTGCGCGGCATGCGGCATTTGTTTACCCGCTCGCCCTTTGCGCGGCGCATTGTGAGCGCGGTTGCACTGGAGGGCGCAGGCACGCAGACCGCCGTGACCCGCGCTCTGGGCAGCCGCCGCTTCCGCGTGGAGATTACCGGGCAAGGCGGCCACTCGTGGACGGACTTTGGCCTGCCCAATCCCATCGTGACGCTGGCGAATGCCATCGCAGAGCTGTCTGCGCAGCCGCTGCCGCAGCGGCCACGCACCACACTGAATATCGGTGAGATTCGCGGCGGCACCTCCGTCACATCCATTCCGCAATCGGCGGAGGCCACCGTCGACATCCGATCCACCGATGCGGACCAGATTCTAACCGTAGAGGTTCGCCTGTACCGCGCGGTAGAGGACGCCGTGATGGCAGCCAACCGCAGCAGCAGCGGCCCTCTGCGCGGACAGATCAGTCTCATCGGCGACCGGCCAGCGGCAGAGCTGGCGCCCGGCTCGCGCATGATGGCCACGGTTCAGGCCGTGGACCGGCACCTGCGCCTGCACACGGAAGAGCGGCTTGGTTCCACGGACGCGAATATCCCGCTGGCCATGGGGCGTGAAGCCGTGGCGCTGGGCGCGGGCGGCGTTGCGGGCGGCGTCCACACCACCAACGAGTGGTTTGACCCGCGTGGCCGCGATCTGGCCCTGCGCCGCGTTCTGCTGGTGCTGCTGGACCTTTGCAGCGCCGAGTTGGACGATGCGGATCCGCTAAACATCCTGGAGCCGTTGCAGCCGTGACAGCAGCCGCCACGCGCCGGCAATCTTTAATAGCGCATGGGCTGCTGCTGGCGGTGGTTGCGGTCTGGGGATCGACCTTTGCCATCGTCAAGGGTGCCCTGCGCGACTGCTCTCCACTGTTGTTTAACCAGCTGCGTATGCTGCTGGCCTTTGCCGTACTGGCAATCATCCACCGGCACGTATGGAAGCAGATGACACGCGCGGCCATTGCTGCGGGAGCCGTTGCCGGCATGTGTCTGGCTGCGGGGTATGAGCTGCAGACAGCTGGTTTGGCCACCACCACTCCTGCTCGTTCGGCATTCCTTACAGGACTGGTCGTGGTGCTGGTGCCGCTGCTCAGCGCGTGGCCTCGGCTGCGTGCGCCGGGATCGCATCCGCCGGGAGTCATTCATCTTGCCGGAGCAGCGGGTTGCTTTGCAGGCATTGTGCTGCTCACCACGCCGCCGGGCACGCCGTTGACTGAGTTCACACGTGGCATTGGCGTTGGCGACGTGCTGAGTCTGCTGTGCGCCGTGGCCTTTGCGCTGCACCTGCTGTCGCTGGCGCACATGGCGAACCGCATACCCACAGCGCAGCTGGCCACGCTGCAGATTGGCTTTGCCGCTGCTGCCATGACGGTTGCCACTCCACTGCTGGAACACACCTACCTGCACTGGACCGGCCAACTGATATTCGCGCTGGTGGTGTGTGCCCTGCTGGCGACGGCCCTGGCATTCTCCGTGCAGTCGTGGGCGCAGCAGCACCTGCAGGCCAGCCACACTGCCATGGTGCTGGCGCTGGAACCGGCCTTTGCCCTGCTGGCCTCCCTGCTGTTCTTCGGCGAGCGGCTCACCATGCGCTCCGGCGCGGGCGCAGGCATCATCCTGCTGAGCCTCATTGCAACGGAGCTCGTCTCATCTCTATCCGGTGCGCCCATTGCGGAGCAGCCTGAGGCTAACCTCCGCTGATTCGCATCCAATCGGCTGGCAGTACGCCAAGACCGTAAACAGCGTGCTTCGCCGCGCATACAATTGACTCTTGATGGCGTCTAAAACGCTAAAGAACGAGGGACCATACTTTTCATGGAACGTAATCAGTCCTTTTCCGAACGTGTTCGCTCGCACCGGCTGGCGACTTCATTTGTGCTGTTAGGAACATTGTCTGCCGGTGTTATTGGCGGATCGCTGCTGACCGGCACCGTACACGGCGCCATGCAACAGAAGAGCGATACCAGCGACGCCACGCCCCTGCGCGTGCCGCCCATTGCCAGCCAGAGCAACCAATTCACCCAGATCGCCAAGCAGGTGGGTCCGGCCGTGGTCAACATCAACACGGAATCGCTGCCCAAGCAAAGCACCAATCCGCGCGGCAGGCGTGGTGCTGTTCCCCGGCGTGGCCAGGGTGGCGGCGATGACGGCCAGGGCGGCGGCGACCAGGGCGACATGCAGGACTTCTTCAACAAGTTCTTTGGCGGTGGTGGCGGTGGCCAGGGCGATGATGATGACGACGGCGGCGACGGTGCAGGCGGTGAGCGCCGCGCACTTGGCTCCGGCTTCATCGTGGATCCGCGTGGCTAC
The DNA here is from genome assembly GCA_026225595.1 of Terriglobus sp. Classification (GTDB taxonomy): domain Bacteria; phylum Acidobacteriota; class Terriglobia; order Terriglobales; family Acidobacteriaceae; genus Terriglobus. The sequence continues at coordinate 6,514 of JAMFTB010000280.1, forward strand.
ATCGTCACCAACAATCACGTGGTCGACAAGGCCGACAAAATCTTCGTAAAGCTGTCGACCGACAGCGAGAATGATCCGGGCCGTCCGGCACGCGTGGTTGGCGTGGACAAGGACACGGACCTCGCAGTCATCAAAATTGACTCAACCACGCCGCTGCCCACCGTAAAGCTGGGCAACAGCGACGGCGCGCAGGTGGGTGACTGGGTGCTGGCCATCGGCAGTCCCTTCAGCCTGTCGCAGACCGTGACTGCGGGCATCGTCTCGGCGAAGAACCGCTCCGTCAATGACGGCGGCGGCAGCCAGTTCCAGAAGTTCATCCAGACCGACGCAGCCATTAACCCCGGCAACTCCGGTGGTCCGCTGCTGGATATGACGGGCGCCGTGATCGGCGTGAACACGGCCATCTACACACAGTCCATGGGTTCTGTGGGCGTGGGCTTTGCGATGCCTTCGAACACCGTCATCAGCGTCTACAACATGCTGATCTCGCCAGACCACAAGGTGGTGCGCGGCTCCATCGGCATCAGCTTCCAGCCGGGTATCTCGTCTGCGGTCAGCCGTGTCTACGGCTTCTCCAAGGGAGGCGTACTGATCTCCACGGTTACGCCGGGCGGCCCGTCCGCCAAGGCCGGCCTCAAGCCGCAGGATGTCATCACTGCCATTGACGGCACGCCGGTCAAGGATGGCGACGACCTGGTGGCCAACGTGGCACCGAGGCATCCGGGTACCACTGCGAAGTTGACCTACCTGCGCGACGGCAAGGAAAACTCCGTGACCGTCACCATCGGTGATCGTGCGCAGACCGTGGCCAGCGTGGACGGCGAAGACGACGACAAACCGGGCGCACCCGCTGCTCCGGATGTGACACAGACCCGCCTGGGTATGAGCGTTACCGCTGTGCCCTCGGAGCTTGCCACTCGCCTGAAGATCCCGGGTGGCGTGATCGTTTCAAACGTCAAGCCGGGTTCGTTTGCGGATGATCTGCCGCTGGGCAAGGGCGACATCATCACCGAGGTGAACCGCAAGCAGATCACGGATGAGAACAGCTTCCGTGCCGCCATTACATCGCTCAAGTCCGGCGACGACGTGGTGTTTGTGGTGCGGCCGGCGCAGATGCGCACTTCGTCCAGCTTCCTGGGTGGACGTCTGCCGTAATCCGCCGTAATCGTCTAACGCACGACAATCCGAACCGGCAGCCTGTCCCTGGGCTGCCGGTTTGTTTTTTGTTGCGTGCCGCCTTGGACAAGCCGCAGCAACTCCGCGCTTGCAAACGTGTTTCCCTTGTGTGTACTGTGGGTTAAGTCAGCCCACACAAGCACGTATTTTCATCTGCGGTTGAGGTGCTTCCATGCGTTTTTCCGTGATCTTCCCTGCCGCGGTGTTGCTGTGCACAGCTGTGCCCTCCCATGCGGCAAAGGTTCACCGTGGACCCACATCCGGCAAGCACAAGCCTGCGAACACGACGACGCAGAAGGCCATGGACGATGCGCGCGCCACGGAGATTCAGACGGCGCTGGTAAAGTCCGGCTACCTGCCTTCCACCACGGGCCACTGGGACGCCGCAAGCCAGGCCGCCATGGAAAAACTGCAGGGCGATAACGGCTGGCAGACCAAGATCGTGCCTGACTCGCGTGCGCTCATCAAGCTGGGCCTTGGGCCGAAGACGGAAGCGTCCGCAGCACCCATGCCCGCTCCCGGCACCGCAGCGGATACGCGTGAGCCTGAAGAGCTCGGCGGCAAGTAAGCATCTTTACAAACCAAAGTGCATCGCCGCGCTATCCTAGATAGCGTGAAGCGCCGCCTGCTTTTCCTCCTGTTGCTCATGTCGCTGGTTACCGTCAACGCGCGCGCCATTGAGCTGAAGGTGTCCACCGCAGCCCTGGAGCGCACGCTGAAGGCGCAGCTGTTTGCCTCGCCCGATGGCCGCTACTACCTGAAGGGCGACGCCAAATCTGCCTGCTACGTCTACGTGGACCAACCCAGCGTGCTGTTCAAGGATGATCGCGTGGTGGTGCATGTCCACACGCATTCACGTCTGGGCGCAGGCGTATTTGGCAAGTGCGTGGGTGTTGGTTTCGGCACGGAATCGGATGTCTCCGTCATCCCAAACGCAGAGGGCGAGAGCATCGGCTTTCGCGATGCGCGCATTGATACGCTCACAGGCAACAAGGAGCTGGACTTTCTGCTGGTGCCCTTCCTGAGCCGCAAGCTGCCCGCCAACATGAAGCTGAACGCGGCGGAACTCATCCGTACTTCGCTGGCAAAGTCAAAGGACTCCACCGGCTACACGCTCTCGCTGGACACACTCAAGGTCCACTCCATGGTGGTGGAGAAGGATGTGCTCACCATCGATCTGGATGGTTCGCTGCACGTCGATTAGCTGGGATTCTTGAGCGAGACATCTCTCCTTGAATCAAATGTCTTGAAAGGAATCGAGTGTCTTGAAAGGGCCGGACTTCAGTCCGTACCTTTCAAAGCCGCTGCTTAGTCTCAGCCGTGGGCGTTTGCGGACTTCGATCATGGATTTACTTGGCAGCAGGTTCGGGCGGCATGGTGTAGATCACCTCGCCGGGCCGCGTGTAGTGCAGAGCCTCGCGCGCCTCATGCTCAATGGCGCCGGGATCGCTGGTGAGCCGGTCCACGTGGCCGCGCAGCTGTTCATTCTGTCCCTGCAGCGACTGCAGCTGCTGCTGCAGCTCATGCGCGTCATGCCGCTTGGCCCGGTAGGCTGTGAGGCCGTTCTGCCCAAACACCACGTGGTATCCAACGGTCAGCGCCAGCACAGCGACGGCGCCCGTAGCCAGCTTTCGTCGCACGCTGTAAACACCCTCGCCCGCGCGGCCAAGGCCTGCGGTCAGTCGAGTGGTCGTGTTGGTCAGCCAGTGCGAGAACATCCTTCCAAGTAGATTCCCAAAAGGACCATGCGGGCAAGGGAGGTGTGCCTGCAAAGGCACTCCCTTTCGCGTGGTCAACAATGTACGCGCTCCTGCTACACACTCTGCACAACATCGTTAGAAACCTACAGGGCTCGCAGGGGGCAGCAATTTTCGCTTTTGGATATGTGGTGGGTGTTGCTATGCTCGGCTCCTATGCGGTTGTTGATTGAGTGTGCGGTGGTCTGCTGCGTTGCGTTGATCGCGATAGCCGCAGCGCTGTGGTGGAGTTTGCAACGCGCACCCGCGGACAATGTCGCAGGCAAAAGCACCGGCAAGCCTGCATTTGCCGATGTGATGCGCCGCGCAAAAAATGCTCCACACCCGCGGCTTGATCTGGCCGCAGGCGTGGTGGCATCGCCACAGTCATTGCAGGTGGCGCGCCGACGCAGCCTGGACCGCGAGATCACCCAGACCACCTCCGTCTCTGCCGCGCGCGCTGCAGCCTATGCCCAGCGGCCGGATCGTGCGTTTTTCCGCGAAGACATGGGCGACCTCTCAGACCCTGACCTGAACAAACCCCCGGCAGACTCCATCCGCCGCCGTACCGGACGCGAATCGCAATAAGACGTCAACTGCCGTCTTTCTTCATGCCTGTCCCCTCGGAATGGCCTTTCGAACACAGAGTTCACAAAGCCCTCACAGAGTTCACAGAGATAACTTCGTGAACTCTGTGCGGACTTTGCGCACAGAGTGTTCCAAATCTTTTGCGAATCGCAAAGCCATGTCCTGTCGGACGGGACCGCTTCGCACGAGGCGGTCACTTCGTGACGTGTGCTCGTCTTCGGACACACGAATCTAACAGCAAAGACCCGCGGCACTTTACAATCAGGTTGCAGGCGTTCGCCGTCTGCACCGGAAAGGCTACCCCGCATGTCGCTTTCAACTCCGACGCTTCCCTATCTCCCCACCGGCCGTTCACGCGCCATGGATCTTTCGCAGCGTGCCGCTGTTGTCGTTGCTGCCAGCCTGTTTGTCGCCGTCTGCGCGCACATTTCGGTGCCGCTGCCCTTTACGCCTGTGCCGTTCACGCTGCAACCCTTCGCGGTCATCCTGGTGGGTATGCTGCTTGGACCCGTTAGCGGCTTTGCCGCGCTGGCCATGTACCTGTGCGAGGGCGCTGCGGGTATGCCCGTATTCACCCCCGGCGCGCTCCAGGGCGTGGCGCGGCTGATGGGCCCCACCGCAGGCTACCTCTTTGCATATCCCGTAGCTGCTGCCATTGCCGGCGCCATGCCCAGCCTGCTGTCATTGAAGAATCGCTTTACTGTTTTCGCTATTGGCGGCATTGTTGCCATGCTGGCGATCTACACCTGCGGAGCGCAGTGGTTCAGCCAGGAGCTCCACCTGCCGCTGCGCGCTACGCTTGCAGGATCAGTACTGCCCTTTGCCGCGTCCGACGCTGTGAAGATTCTGGCCGCAGCCGGTATCGCCTCTGCACTCACCCGTTCGCGCAAGGCCCGTTAATCGGCTGAAGACATCTCCGCGGCAGCACAAACAAGCGCCGCAACCACCTCACGACACATCCAACCCCTGTATCTCCAAGCCAAAGGCAACACATACCCATGAGCACCACCGCATCTGACGTTCGCGAGATCAAGATCGCACACAGTCCTGACTCTGACGACGCATTCATGTTCTACGGTCTGGCCACCAACAAGGTCCGCGTCCCCGGCTACAAGTTCACCCACGTCCTTACCGACATTGAGACGCTGAACCAGCGCGCCATCAACGATCCGTACTACGACGTCACCGCCATCAGCTTTCACGCATACCCCTACCTGCAGGAGAACTATGCGCTGATGGCCTGCGGCGGCAGCGTAGGCGACGGCTATGGCCCCATGATCGTCGCTCCGCGCCTGTACACGCTGGACGAGGTGAAGAAGCTGAAGATCGCCGTACCCGGCACGCTGACCACCGCGTTTCTCACGCTGCGCCTCTTCCACCCCGATGTGGAGTACGCCGTAGTGCCCTTCGACGAGATCATCCCCAAGGTGGTTGCGGGCGAGTTTGACGCGGGCCTCATCATCCACGAAGGTCAACTGACCTACGGCGACAACGGCCTGCACAAGATTCTGGATATGGGCCAGTGGTGGCGCGACCAGACCGGCGGCCTGCCGCTGCCGCTGGGTGGCAATGCCATCCGCCGTTCGCTTGGGCCGGAAGCCATGAAGATCACCACGCAGGCCCTGCGCGAGAGCATTCAGCATGCGCTGGATCACCGCCCGGCCGCGCTGGAGTATGCCATGCAGTTTGCGCGCGACCTGGACCCGGAACTGGCCAACAAATTTGTTGGCATGTACGTGAACGAACGCACGCTGAACTACGGCGACGACGGCCGCCTCGCAATCCAGAAGCTGCTGGACATGGGGTATGACCGCGGCGTGATTCCGCACAAGGCAAAGATCGACTGGATCGACTAACGTGTTTCCACGCAAGAAAGAAAGGGCCGCCACATGGCGGCCTTTTTTTCTGCGATCGTGAGCCATTCCGTTAGCCGGAACCGAAATTTGAGCAGCTACCAGCGAAATGCAGGTCCTTCGACTTCGCTCAGGATGACAAAGTTTATAGGTGAGTTTGATCCCGACCATCGGGAGGGCGAGGCGAAGCCAGTAAAAAGGTGCGTGAGCACCCGCCCCGCGCGCAGCGGGCCCGTCCGGCAGGACAAGCAGCTGCTATTTGGCTAATGATTCGTACTGTTGGATTACCGCAAGAGGCGCAGAGTTGTACCAGGCGTAGCCGTTGCGACGCTCCAGCGAAATCTCATTCACGTTGTCGTGGATGCTGAGGTCGCGGTCGCCAAAGACGGGCTTGCCCGTCTGCATGCTGTAGTAGCGAGCCCATATGGGGCCACCGCCGGGCTTCTCAATCAAGCGCCGACCGCCCTCAGCCTTCTTGTCGTTCGTCCACTCGTAGCCGCGAACCGCGTGCCCCTGCAGCCAAGCCACACCATCGCCTACAGCAGACTTCTGCTCTGCAGACAAAGGCTGCTTCATCAGGAACAGCAGAACCTGCGCGCTTTCTCCTGAAGCGAGCGAAGCCGGTTCGTAGTTGCGCGCGGCTACAGGCTGCAGTGTCAGCGGGTCATACTGCTGCGCCCAGATGGTTCGCTTGGCCTCCACAACGACCTGCGCACGCAAGATGCATTGGAACGCTTTGGCCACCGCCTTATCCGCCAGCGTACGCACACGCGGACTCACAAACGCATAGTCACCCTTGCCGGACGCGGCCTGTTGCAGCACCTCTGTCACGTTAATGAGCGCATCGTCGTTGAAGGTGAGCGCGTCGTGATAGCCGCCCTCCATGGGCCACACCTGCGGCCATCCACCGTTGGGAAACTGCGCGGCCAGCAGATACTCCACACCGCGCTGCAGGCTCTTGCGGTAGGCCTCGCCATCCTTGCCCGCAGCAGTGGCCTGCACGCGCGCCAGGAAGCGTATCTGCGTCACCGTGGCGTCGTTGTCGATGGTGCCCACGTAATGCCATGCAGGATCGGGCGCAAGGTCAAGATCGCCCGGCGAGGGCAGCTTGTTTTCATTGTCTGAGACGTAGCTCTGGCCACGCTGCCGCAAAGGTCCAGACAAGTCAATATTTTTGCCCCATCCGCCAGAGCGCGTCTGGAAGCTGACGATCACATCCGCAATATGCCGTGCCTCGGCAGAGGCGTACCAGGCCGCGTCCTTATCCATCGGCATGGACTTTGTGCCGGGGTTGGACGACGGCAGCGGCGGCAGCTTGGACATGCCGCTGCGCTCATGCGCCAGCGCAGACTTGTCGCGATGCATGGCCTCTGACGACCGCTGCAGATATGCAAGCCACGCAGATTGCTCGCGCGCCGGCACGTCTGCCCGCACACGCTCCACGGTTAAAGGCGGTCCTTGCTGCGAGTGGCCAATCACGCTGGCATCCACGCGTGACGCGCCACCAGCGACAACTACCGCACACAACACTGCAATTCGCTTCCACTGGATAAGCATCGTTCGCTCCGGAAGAAGCCTATCGCAGACTCCGCAATCCGCACCAGACAAGCTGCGAGCTTCCCCTCAGGGGCTAAAGCCCTCTTCCTATTCGGACTTATACGGCAGGGCTGAAGCCCTGCCCTTCCGAAAGCAATGGCTCAACCGGCATCGTTCGCTTCGGGAGGCCTATCGCAGACGGCTCGATTCGCACAAGACTAGCTGCGACACGGCTTGGGATGAGGATTCGTTCCCCTTTGAACCCACATATCAAAATCGATATGTGGGGCACCCGTTCGTGTTCGGATGAAGTGTTCCGATGAGGCTTGTTACCCTAGACAACGTGAATATTCTTTTTGTCGGCGACGTCTTTGGTTCGGCCGGTCGCCGCATCGTCTCAGAGCACATTGCGCATGTGCTTGAGTCCAACAGCATCGACCTGTGTGTCATCAACGGCGAAAACGCCGCGGGCGGCTTTGGCATTACCCCCAGCATTGCCGACGACCTGTTTGACCTGGGTGCGGACGTGATCACAACCGGTAATCACTTTTGGGATAAGAAAGAGCTGCTGGACTACCTGAAGGTGCCCGCGGACTCGCACGATCGCGCACGGCGCATCCTGCGGCCCGCCAACTTCCCGCCCAAGACGCCGGGCTTTGGTGTGTATGAAAGCACGCTGCCCACGGGCCAGACCTATGCCGTCATCAACCTGCAGGGCCGCGTCTTCATGCAGCAGAATGACGATCCCTTTCGTAAGGCGGATGATTTGCTTGCATCGGTCACAAGCAAGGTTATCCTAGTGGATTTTCATGCGGAGACCACCAGCGAAAAGATTGCTCTGGGCTGGTATCTGGATGGCCGCGTAACCGCCGTGCTGGGCACCCACACACACGTGCCCACAGCCGACGAACGCGTGCTGCCCGGCGGCACCGCCTACCAGACGGACGTGGGCATGAGCGGCCCCTTCGACTCCGTCATCGGCGTGGAGCGCGACGCCGTCATTGAACGCTTCCTCACCGGCCAGCCCACCAAGTTTGAGCCGGCCAAGGGCAATCCGAAGATGTGCGCCGCCGTGATTGAATGCGACGGCGCAACCGGCCGCGCCTATCGCATCAAGCGCATCATGCTGGGCGAATAGCCGCAGGCGCTTTAGGTGAGCAGCCGCAGACGTTCCTGGCGAATAAATTTCGCTTCACACGCCTCGGTTTCGCGCGGATAATCAGTGCGAAACGGAGGCATGCATGCGTTCGAGCCTGCAACAACTCGTCGCGTGCCTTGTCCTTGGAGGCTCATCCGTCATGGCACAGCAGCTTCCGCCGCCGGGCGCGCGCGGTGGACCGCCAGACATCCCGACGTCCTATACCGTAGACATCCGGCCCACATCGCCGGACTTCAACGGCACCGGCAGCAACACGGGCCCAAGCTGGTTCGTCCGAAACGGCTTCACGCTGCGAAGCCTGCTCAGTGATCTCTACGACACGCCCGAAAGCCGCATCGACTTCGACGACAACCAGTTTGCGGACGAACGGTTGGACATGACGCTGAATCTGCCCAAGGCTGAAAGCGATGAAGCCATCCGCACCCGCGTCATACGAGCGCTCGAGGAACGGCTGCGCATTGAGATTCAGCCAGTGACGCGCCTGGACGACGTATGGGCGGTAACAGTGGCCGATCCTGCAAAGCTTGCGCGTGCGAAAAACGCCCACTGGGGATCCGGTTCACACGCAGTCGTTGGCGTCTCCAGAATGGCGTCAACCATGGGAAGCTTCAGAGTCGACGACGCCGTAGACCCATTGAACGATCACCAGGAGATGCAGCGGCTGGTCAATCTTGAGATGGAGCGACAGCGACGTACCCAGGGCATCGCTCTCGACAGCCTTTCAATGGATGGCGACGTTGCGGCGCTTTGCCGCACGCTGGAGAACGCCACCCATCGACCATGTGTGGATCACACAAACTTCCACGGCGCACTCTCACTCACCATCGAGCGCGGCACTCTGAATCGTGACGAGTTCTTCGCGAAGATCGAGCAGCAATATGGCTTAGCCATCCGCCCAGCCACAGCAGAAGTCGAACACCTCACCGTGACCCACCGACACTAGCTACTTGCCGATCTCGGCCAGTTCATATCGGCCCAGCAGAACGGCGTGTGCCGTTCCCGGTTTGCCGTCTACCGGCGACATGGGGTAGCCGTCGCCGCCGCCCGTCGCGAATCCCCACACATTGCCGGTGCGCAGATTGGTAATGACCTTGCCCGGTACCTGCCCACCTGAGGGCATGCGAATGAGCGAGCTACCGGGCTCGACAAAGAGCGGATCGGCATTTGCAGTCTGCGCCTGCACCGGCGCTGGTTGCACATAGGGCCTCGCGGCAATCGCTGCCAGCGAAACGGCAATCACGGTAAGCAGCACGTTCGTTGTGCGCGTGGACTGAAGCATGGTTCCCTCCTTCAAAAACAGCAAGAGGCAGCCCGGAGGCTGCCCCTTGCACTGCGTTGAATCGTTGATTACTTCTTGCGGGCCGGAGCCGCGCGCTTTACAGGAGCCTTGGCCGCAGCCTTCTCCTGGATCTCGCCGCCGGTCATGGTGATCATGGTGGGCTTCTGTGTATAGGAGGCGAAGGTCGCCACCACATCCACATCGGCACCAACAACTGGAGCGGTCTTGGGCGCTGCCTTCAGCGTGATGCTGAAGTCGGCAACCAGCGGGCTGGCCTGCTTGGCATCGTCAGAGACAGCCAGGGTCAGCACGGTATCGGCGATGGAAACCACCTTACCCGACACCTTCACTTCCTTGTCCTTGATGGGAGCGAACTCCGCATCTGCCTGTTCCTGCGTACCGTACGTCATCACGAACTCACGGTCAGCCAATGCGACCTTCGCAAAGGTCGGATCGTCAGCCTTGTCGCCGTTGAATACGGTGGTCGCCTGGTCAGCCGGGGTTGGAGCGGGCTTCACGGTTGCCGCAAAGCCATCCGGCGGAAACAGATTGGCCGTTGCCGCGGTCTTCACCGCGTCATAACCATCCTCGCCGCCGTGGTACTTCTTGTAGCAATACGTGGCCAGCGGCTGAAAGCTTGCCTTGAACTGGTCTGGCGCCAGCGCAGCAGTACGTGTGGCGAAGTAGGTGCAATTCAGGTAGTCCGGCGGCGTGGCGGCGTAGTAGGCCTGCCCCAGGAAGTACGTGTCCTGCAGGAAGGGGCCGGGCTGTGCAGTCTGTGCCACATCCACTGCCTTGAGTTCGCTGGTGAAGGCAGAAATTGCGCCAGCGCTGTCCTTCTTGGTCAGCGCATCCATGCCAATGGCCTGGTAGAAGTACGGCGTTACCGACTTCTGGATGGTCGCCCAGTCGGCATCCGCAACGGATGCAGGCTTGGTCACCTTCAGACCACGGCTGGCCGCATCCGCAGCCTTGTCATAGGCGGCGGTCTTGGCAGCCACATCGGTCGCCGCGTCTCCCTGTGCCTTCAGCAAAGCGGTCTTAATTGCCAAGGCGCGAATATTGTTGGGGTCCACTGCCAGCAGGCGGTCCGCCGCATCCAGCGCCTTAGGGCCGTTGTTGGAACCAGAGTAGCCGGCCAGCAGCTGCTCCAGCACCGTGGTCTTCACGGTCGACGCAGGGTACTTGGTCAGGAACGCTTCCGCAGCTGTTGCCTTCGCGGCCGGGTCCGTGGCCGAGATGACAGCGTTGTAGGCCGTGTACTCATCTTGCGAGAGCTGTGGTCCCGCTGCGGCTGCCCCATTGTTCGTGGTTACGGGTGTCTGTGCGACCGCAAAACTTGCGGAGACGCACGTGGCGGCCAGCATTGAGGCGAGAAATGCCTTCTTCATCAGAACTCTCCCTGTTACCTTTCGATCTCTTCTTTTTGATTCCGGGCAGAACGCTGTGCGATTGACGCGGTTGACGTTGCACAGGTTTCAATAGATGCAAGCAATGTAACAGGTGTAGCCCATTCGCCAAATACCCTCTTACATCTGCATTTCATTTCTCACTTTACACACAACTTTCAGGCGATTATCGGAGCAGCGATTTTAGCGTTGCCCACCGCCTTTTCAGCCGTCTTCGCCAACCCCTGACAAGAGTTTGACGAATGGATTTCCAAAAGCTTCGCTGAAGCCGCCAGACTCAGTCTGATTTTCCAGCCGGGCGGTTTTACCAGTTTCCAGACAATATGCCTGCGTGAAAAACACCACTCTGCAGGGGGTTGAAATGCGGCGCGCGCCTACAGCTTGCGTTCCGGGCCACCTTATCCACAATAAGGACCCCGTACCACCCTTGATTCTGCACGTGCGCCCCGCTAGCCTCAAGGAAACGGTACAGACCGGCCAACAGAGCCGGTGCGGAGGCACCCCTTGCTCAAGCTCAAGCGTGTTCAGATTCTCGGCTTCAAGTCCTTTTGTGATCGCACGGACGTGCAGCTCAGCGGCAACGGCATTGCGGCCATCGTGGGTCCCAACGGCTGCGGCAAGTCCAACATCTCTGACGCCATCACCTGGGTGCTGGGCGAACAGAGCGCCAAGAGCCTGCGCGGCGTCAAGATGGAAGACGTCATCTTTGCCGGCACGCGCGACCGCAAGCCCATGGGCATGGCCGAGGTTTCGTTGACCCTGGTAGACCCTGAGGTCTACGACGCCAATGAGCATTCTGAGCCCATCAACTTCGCCTCCGCATCTGGCAAGACCACGGAGCCGCAGGACTGGGACGAAAATGCTGAGCGCGAGGCCCGCACGGCCGACACCGCAGCCGCCATTGCAGAGGCGCAGCCCGGGCCCATCCCCCCGGGCGTGGAGTCGGAAGAGATTGAGGTCGACGCCCCAGCCGATCCAAACGCAGACCCCAACGCCGAACTGGCCGAAGGCGCAGAGGCAACCACCGGCACCAACAACTCCGTGGTGCTGAAGATTCGCCGCCGCAAGTTCAACCGCGCTCCGGTTCGCGCGGGAGAGATCACCGTCACAAGCCGCCTCTTCCGCTCAGGCGAGTCGGAATACCTGCTGAATGGCAAGATCTGCCGCCTGCGCGATATCCAGGACATCTTCTTCGGTACCGGCCTCTCAGGCGAGAACTACGCCATCATCGGGCAGGAGCGCATCGGCCAGCTGCTGTCGTCGAAGCCACTTGATCGCCGCTCCATCATTGAAGAAGCAGCAGGCATCACGCGCTTCAAGACGAAGAAGCGTCTTGCCGAACTGCGGCTGGAAGCCAGCAAGCAGAACCTTGCGCGCGTGGATGACATCTTTGAAGAGATCACCCGCCAGATGGCCACGCTGAAGCGCCAGGCCGCCAAGGCCGAGCGCTATGGCCAGATGCGCGACGAGCTGCGCGCCAAGCTGCGCATTGTGCTGCGCAGCCGCCTTTCGCAGCATGACGCAGACCGCGCAGCCTCCGACGATTCGGTAACGAAGTTAACTACTTCCATTGACGAGCAGGCCGCAGCGCTTGAGGCTCTGGACGCAGACCACACCGCAGGCGTGGCGCGCGGCTATGAGCTTGACGAAGAGATGCGTGGCTCGCAGGGCCGCATCAACGAGACGCGCATTGAGCTGGAGCGCGCAACGGCTCGCATCCACTCCAACAACGACCGCGTCAACGACCTTGCAGCCAGCATTGCCAGCGGCACAGACGAGCTGGCGCAGCTGCGCCACCAGATGGAAGCGCTCTCCGCCGACCGCGACGGCCTGCGCCTCTTCCTTGAAACCGCAACGGCTGACACCGAGGCCGCGCGTCAGACATCGCAGTCCAAGCAGCGCGAGGCCAACGAGTCGCAGGCGCAGGTGAACAACGCCGACCGCGAAGCACAGCAGGGCCGCCACCAATCCATGCAGCTGATGCAGCGCATCAGCAACGTGAATCGCGAAGAGGCACAGGCTGCTGAATCACTCGCAGGCCTTGAGCGCGAGGCGCAGCGCCTAGTATGCGAGAGCGAGCAGGCCAAGCAGGAGCTGGATGCACTGGGCAAGCAGCGCGGCCAGGTCAGCATGAGCTTTGAGTCCGTCACCGACAAGCTGAAGCGCCTGGAGGCAGAGATTGCGCAGCTGCGGCTGGACCTGGACAGCAAGCGCCGCGAGGAGATGGAGACGCGCCGTCGTGGCGACCATCTGCGTGCAGAGTCGGCTACGCTGACCGGCCGCCGCAACTCGCTGGAAGGCCTCATCCGCGACCACAGCTACTCCAGCGAAACTGTGCGCAAGCTCTTCAAGTCGAATGGGATTGGCAACTCCGTTGCACCCATGGGCACGCTCGCAGACTTCATTGAAGTCGAGGACGCGTACGGCCCCGTGGTTGATGAGTTCCTGAAGGAAGAGCTCAACTACATCGTGGTGAAGAGCTGGGGCTCGGCAGATGCCGGCATTGGACTGCTGAAGGGCAGCGTAGACGGTCGCGCGACGTTCCTCGTACACGAACCGAACGCGCCTACGTTCAGTGAAGGCATGGCCAGCCGCGCTGCGGGCGATCTGCGTGGAGCGAAGCCCCTGCGCGACTTCATCAAGGTGCTCAACGGCTTTGGTCGTTCGCTTGAGGTCATCCTGCCCAAGCTGCGCGAGGGGTATGTCGCTCCCGACGCTGAGACAGCACGCGCTCTGGCGCTTGAAAATCCTGAGGCATTCTTCCTTGCACCCACCGGCGAGACCTTCCACAACGTAACTGTCACGGGCGGCAAGGCGCGCAATGAAGGCCCGCTCGCGCTCAAGGGTGAGCTGCGCGAGATTCAGTCAAAGCTTGAAACTATCCAGGCAGAGCTGGCGCAGAGTGAGCTGGGCGTTGCGGGACTGACGAAGCAGATTCAGGAGATGCAGCAGGCCATTGAAGGCCGCAGCAACGACCGCCGCGAGGCAGAGCGCGAGGCCGCCAACAGCGGCGCTGCGCTGCGCCAGATGGACTCGGAGACCGCGCGCATTGAGCGTCGCCTTGCAGACTGGTCGCTGCACACGGAGCGCAATCGCGATGCACGCGCGCAGAAGCAGGATCTGATTGAGCGCAAGCAGGGCGAAGCGACGCAGCTCACCGCAGAGCGCGAAGCAATCGATGTGCGCGTGAATGAAGCCGTGCTGCGCATCGATGATCTGCGCCGCCAACGTGAAGAGGTACAGGCCGCCGCCGCTGCAGCAGCCGCGGCGCTTGCCGGGCTTGAAGAGCGCCGCCGCAACGCGTCTGCAAACTTTGAACAGAACGAGCGCATGCGCAACACCACGCAGGCGCGCGTGCATCACCTTGAGGGCCAGAACGCAGGCGCAGCAGCAGAGCGCACTCGCCGTGAAGAAGAGACCGTGCAGCTAACCGAGCAACAGGCCACGCTGACGGCACAGCGCGAGCAGCTGACCGCAGACGCACAGCGACTCTCAACCGAGGCCACTGCCCTGCGCGCGTCCATCGCAGAGAAGAACACGCAGCTGCGCACCATGCGCACGGAGATTGACGCCCTGCGCGAGCAGCGCGCTACGCTGCAGGCGAAGATTGCACGCCTGGGCAGCGAGATTGAGCACCTTGAGGCGCAGTCCGTTGCGGACCTAAGCCTGCCCGCGGAAGAGCTGCGCAGCGACACCACCATTGAAGCCCTGGCTGCAGAAGCACTGGACGCTGCAGACGAAGAGACGAAGCAGTTGAAGGGCAGGCTGGAGGCGATGGGCCCCGTGAACATGATGGCTCTTGAAGAGTTTGAAGAGGCCTCGCAGCGCCATAACTTCCTTGAGACGCAGCGCAAGGATCTTCTCGACTCCATCGCAAACACGCAGGGCGCCATCAAGGAGATCGACGAGATCAGCAAGATCAAGTTTGATGAGGCCTTCGCGATCATCAACAAGAACTTCTCAGACACCTTTGTGAAGCTCTTCGGCGGCGGTCAGGCGACGATGAAGTTGACCGACGAATCCAACTCCGCCGAAAGCGGCATCGATCTCGTCGCATCGCCGCCGGGCAAGAAGATGCAGAACGTGCTGCTGCTCTCCGGTGGAGAAAAGGCGCTCACCGCGCTGTCATTGCTGGTCGGCATCTTCGAGTTCCAGCCCAGCCCCTTCTGCGTACTGGACGAAGTCGACGCGCCACTCGATGAGACCAACGTGGGCCGCTTTGCACGCCTCATCCATGAGATGAGCAAGGACACGCAGTTTGTGGTGATCACTCACCACAAGCGCACAATGTCCGAGGCCGACCTGATCTACGGCGTCACCATGCAGGAGCCGGGCGTGAGCAAGATCGTAAGCGTAAACCTGAACAAGGCAGAGCCGCGCCGCGTGGCGTAAGCAGCAACGCAGCAACGAAATGGGTGCCCCACGTCTCGCTTCTGAGACGTGGGGTTTTCATTTCTGCCACAGAAACCCGTAACCGATGCGATGCCCCGCTGCACGAACCTGCACGCATCCTCCCAAAAGATGATGAAATTGAGACGATGAGCTTTGGCGACCGCAAACCGATTCTGACCGGCAAGGTCCGCGACCTGTACGAGGTTGCCGCAGACCAGCTTTTGTTTGTGGCCAGCGACCGCATCTCCGCGTTTGACCATGTACTGGGCAGCCTGATTCCCGACAAGGGCAAGGTGCTCACGCAGGTGTCGCTCTTCTGGTTTGAGTTTCTGAAGGACCTGGTTCCGAACCATCTGGTCACAGCCGATGTTGCGCAATTTCCTGCCGATCTGCAGCCATTTGCCGATGAGTTACGCGGTCGCAGCATGATCGTGCGCAAGGCTCAGATGGTGCCCGTGGAGTGCGTGGCGCGCGGCTATCTCTCCGGCTCCGGCTGGAAGGACTACAAGGCCACCGGCTCGGTGTGCGGCATTCAGCTGCCTGCGGGGTTGCGTGAGAGCGACCGTCTGCCGCAGCCAATCTTTACGCCCGCGGCGAAGAACCACACGGGCCATGACGTAAACATCGGCTTTGACGCCGTCGTCGCGTCCGTAGGCGCAGAGTTGGCGGAGACGCTGCGTGCGCTTACGCTCTCCATCTACAAGAGCGCCTCGGATTACGCGGAAACGAAAGGGCTGATCCTGGCCGACACCAAGTTTGAGTTTGGCTTTGTGCCCGGCGTGGACGGCAAATCCACGCTGGTGCTGGCCGACGAGGTGCTTACGCCCGATAGCTCGCGCTACTGGCTGGCCAGCGGTTATGCTCCGGGCGGCGCGCAGCCTTCGTTTGATAAGCAGTTTGTGCGCGACTACCTGGAGCGCATCCAGTGGGACAAGAACCCACCCGCACCTGCGCTGCCGGACGACGTAGTGAAGGAGACCCGTGCAAAATATCTGCAGGCCTTCACCCTGCTGACGGGCAAGCCGGGGCTGCCGGAGTAACCCCATGACAACCATGCTGCACACCGCGCTCCACACGTCACTGGGTGGTGCCACCGCAGCCATGAGTCGCGTGCCCCATATCTTTGGCGGCATGAACGCGTTGGATTGGCTCATCGCAGTCACGCTGGCTGTCTCTACCGTGACTGCATTCATGCGCGGACTCATCCGTTCGCTGGTGTCGCTGGCGGGCGTGCTGCTGGGTGTGCTGGCAGCGGCCTGGTATGCGCATCGCGCGGCAGACTACGTGGGCCGCTGGATTGCTCCGCCCTCCCTTGCGCTCATTGTCTCGTTCGTCCTGATACTGGCCGCCGTGTA
>JAMFTB010000281.1 GCA_026225595.1 Terriglobus sp.
ACACGCCCTTTTACTCCTTCGGGTGGCCTTCCCATGGTCAGGATTAGATTCATCCCAACCATCGGGAGGGCCAAAGCGAAGCCGTAAAAAGGTGCGGAGCACCCGCCCTCCGCGTAGGAGGCCCGTCCGGCAGGACAGGGTCTTTCCAGCAGCTAACCGACCAGAACTTCCTGATCCTCAAAGCGCTTGTCGTCTTCGCTGGTGCCGCGCAGTAGGAATGCGTTGGTCACAACTGCCTTGCCCTGCGCCGTGGCGGTGATGACGTAGCTGCAGCCAAACCAGTGGGCTTCTGCAAAGTCAGTGGGCGACCACTGGGCGGGGTGGTCCGGGTGCGAGTGGTAGAAGCCGACGATGTCCAGGCCCTTCTTGCGGCCGGCGCGCTGTGCGGCAATCAGCTCCTGCGGCGCAATGTGGTAGCGGTTGTGGGCGGAGTCGGTGCGAGTGTTGCCCGCGCGGATCAGCTCGACGACCTCGTTCACATCGCCGGCGTGGCCCAGCATAATGCCGCAGCACTCGTGCGGATAGGTTTCCTCGCCATGCGCGCGAAGGGCCTCGTAGTCGGATTGGGTCAGCTTCAGCATCAGTGTCCTAGTCTTCCGTCCAGAAGCGTTCGCTCAGGTATTTGTCTGCGCCGTCGCAAAGCACGGTGACGATTACGGCTTCGCGGCCTGCGTTGTATTCCTCTTCCGCAATCTGCAGGGCGGTGTTCACGTTTGCCCCGGCGGAGACGCCCACCATCACGCCCAGTTCGCGCGCCAGCCGCTTGCACATGGCGTATGCAGG
Organism: Terriglobus sp.; assembly: GCA_026225595.1. Classification (GTDB taxonomy): domain Bacteria; phylum Acidobacteriota; class Terriglobia; order Terriglobales; family Acidobacteriaceae; genus Terriglobus. The sequence goes on from JAMFTB010000281.1 coordinate 784, forward strand.
CTCAGTCTCGGCCCAGATGTTTCGGTCGGCCAGCGTTGGGTCGTAAATGGGCGGCACGATGGCCGTGGGCATGTGCTTCAGGCCTTCCAGGCCCGTAAAGGGCGAATCCGGCTGCATACTGATGCACTGGATCGCCGGGTTCAACTCCTTCAAACGGCGCGTGTTGCCCATGAAGGTGCCGCTGGTGCCCATGGCCGCGATGAAGTGCGTGATGGTGCCCTCGGTCTGCGCCCAGATCTCGTTCGCCGTGGTGCGATAGTGGGCCTTCCAGTTATTGTCGTTGCCGTACTGGTCGGCGTAAAAATACTTTTCCGGATGAGCTTCGTACAGCTCGCGCACCTTGCGGATGGCACCGTCCGATCCGTCGCCGCCGGGGGTAAAGATCACCTCAGCGCCATAAGCCTCCAGCAGGCGCTTGCGCTCCGGGCTGGCGGATGAGGGCACGCACAGCGTTACCGGGAACTGCAGCGCCGCGCCCAGCATGGCGTAGGCAATGCCGGTGTTGCCAGATGTCGCGTCCAGCAGAGCGCGTTCGGGGCGGGCGTCGCCCAGGTCGCCTGCTGCCATGGCGGCCTGCACAATGCTCGATGCCGGACGATCCTTCACGGAGCCGCCGGGGTTGGCAAATTCGGCCTTGCCAAGCAGCGTAATGCCCGGCAGGTGCGCCACAATGCGGTCCAGCCGCAGCATGGGCGTGTTGCCAATGCGGTCGATTACCGTCTTGCCCAGCGTTTTCGCCTTTTCCGGCGTCGAAACATCCACTGCAGTTGAGTTCATCGTGTAGCCGTTTCGCCTCCGGGCTCTTCTATGCGAAAGTAAATCGTACCGCGTCCGCGTGTCATGGCCATAACAGCCGGCTCCGCAGGACGCACTTTTGACCCGGAAGGCCAGCCAAATGTTCTTCAAGAAGAAGATCGAGAAGCGCAGCTTCAACGACGTTCTGCAGACCCTGGGCGCTCTCAAGTTTGATGTCGCAGCAGGCAGCGGAGGTGCAGGTACCTACCTCGTCTCAAAGAATGGCTGCGCTGCAGAGATCAAACCATCGGCCGCCGCAGACGAAAAGATCGTCCCCGCACCGGCTGCGGCAGAGATTGTGACCAAGGCGGGCGTGCTGTTGAACGGCCACATCGCCACGCTGGTAGACAAGGGTTACCAGAAATTTTTGAAGGCGGGCAAGCTTGAGATCGTGGCCACAGCAGACCACCTGCGCGCGCTGCACCTCTTTCAGCAGGAGCTGGATGAAGCCGCCGGAGCAACCATGCTCTACAACGAAAGCCTCGGCACCACCAGCGACAGCTACCAGTACGACCGCGTCGCCGGCCGCGAAGCCCACTCGCACTAACTGCCTGTCCTGCCGGACGGCCCGCTACGCGCGGTGCGGTCACTTCGTGACTTGTACTCGGCTTCGCGGTGCGCCTCCCGTTGGTCGGCATGTGCGGCTTTAGCCGCCGAGATAGAAAACGAGATATCCAAGGACTGTGGCTTTAGCCACCGAGATTCGAATCCCAGCGGCCAAAGCAGAATATCGAAGCTTCTTTTACTTCTGAGCCTACTCGGTCGTTGCCGTGAAACCCGCGCCGGCTAGATTTCGTATGTCGTAGTCGCTCTTCACTTCAGCGGAACATCCACGCGGAAAATCTTGTCCACGTAAGGCGAGCAGGCTGGGCATATGCGACTCAATCAGGCCGAGCCTTTCTGCAACACGACCTGCTTCTTCAACGGAGCTGTACGCCTTCGTCCACACGACACCGTTCAAACTTAATTTGATGAGTCCGTGCAAATCAGCGGTCTCGATGACCAAACAGTTGTCAGGCATTTGCGAAGGTTACCACCAATTCCGGAGAAGATTTCATCGTTTGGATTTGCTGCGTTGCCATTCGCGGTAGGCGTCGCTTTTGCCTATGTTGCGTTCGCGGGCTACCTGTTTCAGAGCGTCCTTTTCGTCGAGGCCTGTGGCCATCAGTGCTTTCACAGCTGTGCCCAGGCTGGCGCGCCCTGCGGGATCTGCCGCGGCCAGCTTCCCACTCAACACCAGCACCATTTCGCCGCGAATGCTGTCGCGCGCGGTTAGCTTTGTGTGGACATCGGCGACGGCACCGCGCAGAAACTCCTCATGCAGCTTGGTCAGTTCACGCGCCAGCGCTACCGGATGCGCCGGGCCAAAGACGGCGGAGACATCGGCCAGTGCGTCGGCAATGCGGTGCGGCGTTTCGTAGAAGACCTGCGTAATCGGCTCGGCTGCGGCGGTCATTTCAGCGTGTACAGCCTCCAGTGCGGAGCGGCGTTCGCCGGGCTTGGACGGTAGAAATCCGCGGAAGGTAAATCGCTCCGCAGGCAGCCCGCTGGCGGTGAGCGCGGAGAGTACCGCGCTCGCTCCCGGCACAGGGAAGACCGCGATGCCTGCAGCAGCGGCAACGCGGACCAGCTCCTCGCCGGGGTCTGCAATGGCGGGCGTGCCCGCATCGCTGACCACGGCAATGCGTGCGCCGCTGCGCAGCTGGGCCAGCAGCTCTTCCGCGCGGCCGCGTTCGTTGTGCAGGTGATAGCTGACGGTGGGTGTCCTGATGCCAAAGTGGTTCAGCAGCTTCTGCGTCTGGCGCGTGTCCTCGCAGGCAATGCGATCCGCATTGCGCAGCACACGCAGGCCACGCAGAGTCATGTCTTCCAGATTGCCAATAGGCGTTGCCACCAGATATAGCCCCGGCGCTAAAGGGCCGTCTGGCCTGCTGTAGGCCTCTTCTTCATGGGCTTCATGAGAAACGTCCTCATCAGGCATCGCGGCCCACTCCGGGCGAGCGCAACACGCGGCGTGTGCGGCCCAGTTCGCCCATCGCGTACGACAGGTTGGCCGGTGTCAGGATGCCCACCACATCCTCACCCTGCAGCACAGGCAGCATCTGCGCTCCACGGCTGTTCTGTATGCGCCGCAGCGTGGGGATCAGACCGTCGGTGGCCTGCGCTGTTTCCACCGTGCGCGACATGGCGCTTTGCACGTAGCCGTTGCCGCCGGTGCGCAGCGCGGCCAACAGGGCTTCGCGGCTGATGGCACCCACAATCAGGGGCCCACGCACTACCGGGAAGACATGCTGCAGAGACTGAATGCTGCGGTTGGCGGCATCTTCCAGCGTCTCTGATGACTGCAGTGTAGTGAACTCGGTCAGCATCACGTCCGCAACCGTCACGGACTCTGCCGCGCTGGATGCAAGCGATACCTGCGTCTCCGTGCGGCTGGTCAGCAGGATTGCTGCGCCCATCAGAATCAGCCACGCGTTCTGCATGCCTGCGCCCAGCAGGACCAGCAGCGTGGCCACAACCTGGCTGGTGCCTGCGGCAGCGCGCGTGCCAGCCTCCGGTCCGCGAATCTTGCGGAACTGCCTGCGCAGCACCACGCCCGCGTCCAGCGGATAAGCCGGCAGCAAATTCAGCCCGCCCAGCAGCACCTGCGCCCAGATTGCCGAGCGCAGCAGGTGCATGGGCCCGAACCACGGCTGCTCAAACAGGTTGATGTGCGGCGTGGCGGTGTACATCAGCAGCGACAGCGTAATGCCGGCAAAAAAGTTTGCCAGCGGCCCAGCAAGCCCCAGCAGCCGTTCAATTTTTTCCGGGACGGCGCCGGAATCGTCGGAACCGGGTGAAGCGCCAGTAGGCAGCAGGATCAGCCGATTCACCGGGATGCCCACCGCTGCGGAAGCAAGTCCTTTGCCCGTCTCGCGCACCAGCACTGCGGCCAGCAGCAGCAGCCACAGCCCAATGCCACGGGCGGCCGCATCGCTCATCAGACTGCTCACCAGCATGATGGCAGGCAACAGCAGCACAAACAGAGCATGCAGGCGCAGCTCCACACCAAAGTATTTGCCGATGGAAATGGACCAGCCACGCATGTGTTCGATTGTAGGCGTCCCTCACTACAATCGAACACATGCGTGTGATTGCCGGTACCTATCGTTCGCGTCCGCTACAAGCTCCCCGCGGGCTGGAGACGCGACCCACCAGCGACCGTCTGCGCGAAACGCTGTTCAACGTCATCGCCATGCGCGTGCCCGGAGCCACCTTCGCGGACCTGTACGCGGGCTCCGGAGCGGTGGGCATTGAGGCGCTTTCGCGCGGGGCGGAGGAAGTTTTCTTTGCGGAGAAGAATCCCGCCGCGGTCTCTGTCATCCGCGCCAACCTGCGCACGCTGGGCGTTCGCGGTGGCTTTTCCATTGAGCTGACGGGCGTCGCTCCACTGCTGAAGCGGCTGGCAGGCAAGCCGCTGGACCTCATCTTCCTGGACCCGCCCTACTACGATGCAGAGGAGTATCGCAAGACACTCACGCTGCTGGGTACTGCAGAGATGGAGCTGGTTGGTGAAGACTCGCTGGTCATTGCAGAACACACACGCAAGCAGCCGCTGCTGGATACCTACGGCACTCTGCAACGCACACGCACGCTACAGCACGGCGACGCCGCTCTGTCGTTCTACAAGTTTGCCGCGCCGCCCACGGAATAAAAGCAGAACGCAGCGATCGCGAAACGCATGGTCCTGCCGGACAGGCCTCCTACGCGGAGAGCGGGTGCTCACGCACCTTTTTACTGGCTTCGCCTTCGCCACCCGATTGTCGGAATGAAGCTTCATCCCGCCACAGAACCGGGTGCCCCACGTATCGATTCTGATACGTGGGATCGAGTCGGCACTGAGCTTCATGCCGACCAACGGGAGGCCTACCCGAAGGAGCAAAAAGGCGTGAAGCGCCCGCCCCGCGCGCAGCGGGCCCGTCCGGCAGGACATGCGTTCTTGCTGTTTGTTTAAGGAAGAAAAGCCCCGCCGGCCAGCTCACGCGTGCGGAGGTTCAACGTAAAGGGCAACTCGCGGTCTGTGCGCATGTGCCAGCCGATGCCGCGCAGCGTGTCGCCCTCAATGCCTGTGATGCTTACGCCCTCCCAACTCAGCCGCTCACTCTGCCACTGGTCTTCTGAGGAGATGACGGTGACGGCATGAAAGCCCACCAGCACCAGCGCTTCGGCTGCAGCATGTACCGATACGATGGGCCGCAAAGGCAGCAGTGCAGTCTGATCTGGTGCAGCCGTGGGGATGAGGTAGCCATAGCCGCCTGCCACGGCCAGCAGCGTATCCGGCTTCGGAGTGGCCCACACGCCGGTGGCTACGCCTGCGCCTGCAAAGCCAAGCGCACACTGCGCTAAAAAGGAAGGTGCGTTCGATGGACGCACATCCAGCCACAGCGCTCCGCGCGCCAGCGCATCTTCTTCGCCCGGTACTGCTACGGGAAAGACGTAGTGCCGTGCAGGCGCAATCATGGGCTGTCCGGGGAGGATTGTGGCCTGCCAGTTGTGTTCAAAGTCTGCGTGAACAGGAGTACTCAAAGATCATGCTCCCATCCGCCGGGTTGTAGCGGCGTTTCGCGGCCATCGCGGTCGCGCAGCATGATGCTGCTGCCTGTGCTCACCGTGCCAATCCTTGTAACGGATACACCTGCAATGCGCCGTGGCACGCGCGTGCTGGGTCTTGCAGTAAACAGCAATTCATAATCTTCACCACCATGAAGAGCCAACCGCAAAGCTTCGTCTGCAGGCAAGGCCACAAGCAAAGAATGCAGCGGCAGAGCCGACGAATCCACCACGGCGCCCACGCCCGACTCGCGGCACAGGTGGGCAAGGTCCGTGGACAGGCCATCGCTTACGTCTATGGCCGCACTTGCGATCTTCGCGCCACGCAAACGCCAGCCCGTCGCCAGCCGTGGCTGCGGAAACAGGTGCGGATGTGTGCCATTGGGCGCCTTATCGGGCTTTGCAGAGCGAAAGCGCCGGGAACTTTCTGCCAGCATAGCCAGCTCTGCAGCAGCTCCACCCAGCGCGCCGGTCACGTAGATTCCATCACCAGCCCGCGCACCACGCCGCCGCAGTTCCGTCCCGCGCGGAGCAGAGCCGAGCAGCACAATGTCCGCCAGTACGGCTTCTCCGGGAGCTGTGGCCGTGTCGCCGCCAGCCAGCGGCGTGCCGGTCTCTGCGGTCGGCGCCAGCAGACCATCCATGAAGCCGTCGACCCACTGCCGACCGGCAGCCTTGCGCGTCATGCCGGCGGGTAGCCCCAGCGAAAGAAACGCCGCCAGCGGCTTCGCACCCATTGCGGCCAGGTCGCTGAGGCCACGCGCCAGGCAACGATGTCCGGCGGAGGTGGCAGAGTGCCAGTCCCGGCGGAAGTGGCGACCCTCCAGCGAAAAATCCGTCGTCACCAGCAGGTCATGCCCAGCGGGCGGCCGCACCACGGCGCAGTCGTCACCAATGCCCAAGCGCAGGGCGGCGCTGCGTTGCCCCATGGCTCGCGCACGGATCGACTCAATCAACTGCAGCTCGCCGCTGGAGCTCTTTTCCTTGCTGGCCATCGTTCCAGCATAGAAGGCGTCGCCCCAAAAAGCAGCGAGCGCCGTCTGCTGCCATCACGCGGCTGTTGCAGAAACGGCGCTGCCGGCCGGGTTTACTCGGGCGGACCGGACCGCTACACTGGGGTCAGTCACCCGCTGGCAACTGGCATATCAGAATCGGCATCGGCAGAACGCATTTCGCCGCCCGCACGGGAAAGCAGAAATTCAGTTTTGAAGAAGAAAAAAAGCTTTTACGTGGTTCTCGTCTCGCGCGACGAGGAAGGTTCCCTTCGCAAGGTGCCTGTACCGCTGCATTTCGCGTGGATTTTTGCCGGAGCGGCCATCATTGGCCTGTTCACGGTTGCTGGACTGGCGGGATCGTATTCCCGCATGCTGTTGAAAACACAGAAATTTAACCAGCTCCGCACTGAGCACAATGCATTGCTGGGCGACTACGCCCGCCTGCAGAAGCGCGAGCAGGAGAAGGAAGTCCAAGCCGCGTCGCTGGGCGCGCTGGCCAGCGAAGTTTCTGCGCTGTACGGCCTCACCGCCAGCAAAATTGCCAGCGGCGTGCAGGGTACGGCAGGCGGCGGCGCTCGGCTGCTGGGCAAGAGCTTCGGCCACTCGGCGGGTACGCAGCCTGGGTCGCAGATCGCCATCACCGCGCCTGCGGCGGAAGCCAGCTTCACCAATGCCAGCTATTACAAGTCCCTGTCGGACTTCTACGCGCTGCGCAACACGGCGATGGATGGCTCCGCAACACGCGCGCTTTCTGCCAGCTACGGACCAACATCGCTCAGCACCTTCGGCATGGGTTCAGGCATGGGATCGGGGCCTGATTCTGCCCTTGGATTCGGCAACAACATGCCCATGCTGTGGCCTGTGACGGGCTCTATCTCGTCCCCATTTGGAGCTCGCGAAGACCCAATTCTGGGCTCGGGTGAAGGAGAGTTTCATAAGGGTGTCGACATCTCCGCGCCCTACGGCTCACCCATCCGCGCCACGGCTGATGGCGTGGTGGAGTCTGCCGCGGTCGGCAATGGCTATGGCAAGGAAGTCGTCATCGACCACGGTGGCGGCGTCAAAACCGTCTACGCGCACATGTCAGGCTTCCATTGCAGCGCCGGGCAAGAGGTCGTCCGCGGCCAGATCATCGGCTACGTGGGTGTAACTGGCCGCTCCACCGGACCGCACGTGCACTACGAGGTGCGGCTGCGCAATGTACCGATCAATCCGCACAAGTACCTGCGCATGACCGCAGACGAACTCGGCACACAGCCCGCAGAACTCGCAAGCAAATAACCCTGTAAAAGCCATGTCCTGCCGGACGGGCCTCCTTCGCGGAGGGCGGGCGTTTGCACGCCTTTTTACCCCTTTGGGTGGCCTTCCCGTTGGTCAGGATGAGATTGCCACATCCCTCCAGTTATGTAGCAATCTACTTGACTTCTCCGTAAGCCAAGGATAAATAGATTGCTACATAGGGGGTGCTGATGAATAGGTTGTTATGTAGTCTTATCGCCGTTCTGCTGGCCGGTTCGACGATTGCATGTCTTGGCCAGGGGCCATCGCCTGAGAAGGTCTTCGACGTCATTACGATCAAGAAGAGCGGCGGGTTCGAAGGCGGTATGGGATTGGGGGCGAGCACTCCCGACACGATCTCGCTCTCAAACACTCCCATCAAGTCTCTGATCGCCCACGCCTATGGCATCAAACAGGATGCGATTGTGGGTGCCCCGTCCTGGGTCGGTACGGAAGAGTTTGACATCAACGCGAAGGTGCTACCGGACGCGAACGGTGTTGTGCCTCGCCTGAATCAGCAAGAGATCGAGGCGCGATTCAAGACGCTGCTTCGCGACCGGTTTCAGTTGGCTGCCCATTTTGAGACGAGGCGAATCCCTGTCTACGAACTGAGTGTTGCAGGAACGGGAAGCAAGCTGAAGGCAGCTTCTCCTGGGGATAACTATGCCAGCGGCATCAAGATGCCAAACGGGCGAACGGGTGCGGGCCTCAGGATAGTCGATAACCACAGGTTTACTGGACAGGCGATCACCACACGCACTCTTGCGGACACCCTGTCGGATATCCTCGAACGAACCGTGCTCGATCAGACCAATCTGGCAGGGTTGTATGACGTGTCTTTCCCGATTCCGTTTGGAGAAAAACCAACGGGTGGCGATGCTGCGGACGGTCATGGTGGAGAGACCGAGCAACAGCCATCACTTGCCTCGGTCCTGAGCGACGAGCTTGGTCTGCGTCTCAAACCTGCCAAAGCGGATGGCAAGGTGCTTGTGATCGACAAAATTAACGAGCCGTCTCCGAACTGAAACGGCTAGCGGACACCCACGGGGCGGTTGTCGCTCCACTCGTCGGCCACCACGCCCACGCTCTGCAGCGTGTCGATGGCCTTCTCAATATTGCGGCGCAACTGCGCGCGGGCTACAGCGGGGGCGTCATGCGCCTCCTCAATTGCGACCACGCGGCCGTAGGGCCACGCTTCCTTGGGAACGGCGTTCAGCGCCTCTGCAAGGTTCTTCGGATCGATGTTCAGGATCTGCTTGCGCGCAGCTTCAGGCCGCAGCATGGTGCCCTTGCCAAGGTCGCTGGTGTTCGCGTCCGGCATCAGCACGTGCAGCGAGATCATGTTCTCCTGCACCGTCAGCGAAGGGTTTTCCCACGCATTCATATCCGTCACGGCCATGTACAGGTTCTTGGATGGCGGCGGAATCTTGCCCAGGTCGCGGCGTGCTGCGTCCAGCTGGGCGGTCTGCTGCTGCTGGTCTACAGCGGCGCTGGGAGGTGTACTGCGGCAGCCTGCCAGCGGAAGAGCCAGCAGCGAAAGAAGGATGAGGGAAGAGGCGGCTCGCACAAGTGCAAGCATAGCAACCGGCGATGGGGAATTGGTGCAAAAGCAGCAGCAGAAGAGCCGCAGCTTCACGCCACGCGCCTAACCTTCATTTATGTGTTGTCCTGCAGGACATGTATTGCAAGCTGCTTTTGCCAGCCACTAAACTGTAGTGATGTTGCCGTTGACTCCGTTGGGGAAGAAGCCGCCCTTTGCCGTGCCCGTGGCAGAGTTGTTGTACAGAATGGCCAGCACCTGCGACGAGGTCCGCTGGAAGGCGAATCCGGGGAAGGTATTGCTCTGGCCCGGCGTGCCGTCGGCGGCGGTGGCAAAAAATCCGCCATTGGCGGTGGTGGGGCCAGCCAGCGCCAGCGTGACGGTTCCCGGATCGGCGGGCTTGACGTCAAAGCCATCTGCCGGCACATAGCCGGGCGTTGAGCTGGGGTAGGGCGTGCCGGTCTGGATGGCGATGAGGCGCAGAGCGCCGGTGTGAAAGCCTTCCACGGCCAAAATCTGCGCGGCCGCGGTCAGGTTAGTGCCATCCAGTCCCGCGGCGGCACCTGCGTAGGCGGTTACGCCAACATCTTCCAGCAGGCGCGCAATCTGCAGGTAATTTGCTGTGGTGATGGCTCCCAGTGCGGCCAGGTTGATCTGTGGGCGTGGAACTGCCAGCTGGCCAATCGCGGTGCGCAATGCAGAGACGTGCGATGCCTCGTCAAAATAAATCTCAGCAAACAGGTCCGCGATCTGAGCATTGGGGAAGGTCAGCATACCGGGTGCGCCGGTGGGTGCTGGGCCGCCGCCGGTCAGGGTGCTGTCCAGATCCTTGCCGGTGACGATGTAGGCATAGAGGGTCGCCTCCAAGTACTCAAGGTTCAGCGCAAAGTTCAGCACATCTGCCTGCGCCTGGGTGGCGGCGTCCACATAGGGTGCGGGATTGCCCGTGCAACCCGCTGCTGCCGCCGTAATCGCTGCTGCGCCCGCCGTAGCGGCTACACCCCCCAGAAATCCGCGACGGCTGTAGGCGCGCGTAAGGGCCCGCTGCGTGGCAATCTGTTTCGGGGTCAACTCTGCTTCTTTGCGAAGACCGTTCGGCAGGGAAGCCGCGGTTTTCTCTGCGGCAGGGGGTACGGCCATGGGATTTCTTCTCCTGAATGCTTCACTGTCCCCTGGAAAAAGCGTAAGGACAGGTGTTCCTGTTGCGCGTGGCGGTATTCGCTCAGTCGTTTTCAGGATTAGAACCTAAATTCGCCCCGGATGTTGTAGCCGTACGTCCAAGTCCCTAACAGATACGTGTTTAGGCGTTGCGCAGGGACTGAAATTCCAAGCTGAGGGGCTTAAATCTCCAGGTGCTTCGCTATGCCTTGCATGACCAGAAGTGCAGTGGAACGTTGCGCCGTAAATTGAACATTCGTATTCGGTCCAACAGTCGTTCCGCGTTATAGATTCTATGAGGAACCGGAGAGCAGCCCCAATGACAGCGAAGAATGAGACACTGGACAAACTGAAGAGCGGCATCCTGCGCTTTCAGAGCGACGTATACCCAGAACGCAAGGCCGACTATGAGTATGCGGCCACCCATCCGCAGAAGCCGCACACGCTGCTGATCACCTGCGCGGATTCGCGTATCGATCCGGAAGCGCTGACGGACAGTGGTCCCGGCGAGATTTTTGTGGCCCGCAACGTGGGCAACATGGTGCCCGCATACGGCGAAATGATGGGCGGCGTCTCCGCCGTGATTGAGTATGCGATTGACGCGTTGGGCGTGAGCCACGCCGTGATCTGCGGCCACAGCGACTGCGGCGCCATGAAGGGTATTCTGGCTGGCGAAGGCAAGCTGGATGCAATGCCCACCGTGAAAAGCTGGCTGCGCAATGCCGATGCCGCCAAGCGCGTTGCCGCGTCCGTGGACCACGGCGACCCGTCGCTGCCCACCATGACCGAGCAGAATGTGCTCATCCAGATGCAGCACCTCAAGACGCATCCTTCGGTTGCAGGCGCAGTCGCTCGCGGCGCGCTCACCATCTCCGGTTGGGTGTATGACATTGCCGCGGGTGATGTGCGCATCTATGAAGAGGCGCACAATCGCTTCGTGTCGGTGCGTGAAACGGCAGCGGGGCACAAAGCATGATCGTTCCCCGCGGACCTCAGCTCCGCCGTTTGGTTGGGTATGTAGGTGGCCCGCTCCTGCTGCTGGTGCTGTATGACGGCGCAGTGGTGCTGGCCTTCAAGGTGCTGGGCTGGACGTGGATTGCGCTGCCGCATATTCCGCTGGCGCTGTTTGGTTCGTCCATCGGCCTGATCGTCGCCTTCCGCAACAACAGCAGCTACGGGCGCTGGTGGGAGGCGCGTACGCTGTGGGGCGGCATTGTGAACAACTCCCGCTCATGGGCGCGGCAGGTGCTCAACAGCATGACCCCGCTGAAGCCGGGCGACAACGAACTCATGGGCGACATTCAGGTGCGGATGGTCTACCTGCAGATTGCGTGGGTGCATGCACTGCGTGCGCAACTGCGCGGTCAGCCGCCGTTGGATGAGATCAAGGACCTGCTGCCGGCGGACGAACTCGCCAGGCTTCAGGGCCAGCGCAGCGTCTCGCTTGCACTGCAAATGCGCCAGGCTGAGCTGGCCAAGGAGGTGCTGGAGCATGAGTGGATCGACAGCCTGCAGTGGAGCGCGCTGGAAGCTACGCTGAGCGATCTGATGGATCTGCAGGGCGGCTCCGAACGCATCAAGAACACACCCATGCCCAAGCAGTACGATTATTTCCCCCGGCTGTTTGTGCAGATTTACTGCCTGTTGCTGCCGCTGGCCATGGTGCTGAACATGGGCTGGTATACCCCTCTCGGCTCCACGCTGGTGGGCTTCATCTTCCTGGCGCTGGATAAGATTGGCCGCGATCTGGAAGACCCGTTCGACAACGGCATCTACGACATTCCGCTGTCGGCCATGTCGCGCACCATTGAGATCAACCTGCGGCAGATGCTGGGCGAGACGGAACTGCCCGATCCGCTGCAGCCGGTAGACGGAGTGCTCTGGTAGGGCGCACACGCCTCTTTTACGGCTTTGCATGGCCTTCCCGTTGGTCAGGATGAAAGTTTGATCCCGACCATCGGGGGGGCGAGGCGAAGCCAGTAAAAAGGCGTGCAAACGCCCGCTCCGCGCGCAGCGGGCCCGTCCTGGAAGAAAAGGCTTTGCTCACCCTGGCGTATTTACCTCCTAAAGTTTTAGTTGACAACGTTGCCGCGGTGAGCGCATGTTAACTCCTAAAGTTTTAGGAGGTCTCGCCGCATATGTCTGCCGCCGCCAAATCTACTGACAAGAAGTCCCTCACGCCCCTTGAGCTTGAGATCATGCAGGTGCTGTGGTCGCGCGGCCCCAGCACCGCCGCAGAGGTGGTGCCGGAGCTGAAGGGCGAACTGGCCTACAACACCGTGGGCACCATGATGCAGGTGCTGCTGCGCAAGGGTAAGGTGAAGCGCGTGGCCGAGGGCCGCGCCTATCGCTATCGCGCAACGGTCACGCATGAGCGCGCTGCGGGGTCGGCGATCAGCGACCTGATCAAGCGCATGTTTGGCGGCTCTGCAGAGGCAATGCTGCTGGCCATGGTGGACGCAGGCCACGTGCAGGCAGACGACCTACAGCGTGCGCGCAAGGCGCTGGCGGCTGCAGAAAAATCGGATGGTGAGGGTGCTGCGAAAGAGGCTCGCGGATGACCGCGCAGCTGATGCACTTCGCTCAGCAGGCGATTGCGGCCTTTGCTCTGCACGCCGCATGGCAGGCTCCGTTGCTGGTGCTGGCCGCGTGGGTTGCGGTGCGCGTGGGGCGTCCGAGAGTGGGCGCGGCGCATGCGCTGTGGTTGGTCACGCTGGTGCTGTGTGTGGCGGCGCCCGCATTGTCCACGTGGGCGGGCAGGTCTGCGGCGCTTGCAGCGGAACACGCCACGGTCACCACCATTAGCTATGTCGATGGCATTGATCCAGGCACGCTACCAGAGTTAAAACGTGCGCCGGCATGGCAGCGGATGCTGAATCAGCACCTGAATCTGCAGCACGGCGTGGAGCCATTTGCGTTGGTGCTGCCGCAGCGCGTGGCTGCGGTCATCGCATGCGTGTGGCTTGCGATTGCTCTGTTGTGTGCCATGCGACTGTTGCTCGCGTTGCGGCATACGTGGCTGCTGGTACATCGTGCCAGCGCGCACGACGTTTCGCCCGATGTACACGCGGAGCTGCAGCGGCAGTGCGATGCACTGGGCATAGCTGCGCCGCGTGCGGCTGTAAGCAGAGGCTTGCGCGGGCCAGCGCTGGCAGGCACACTGCAGCCCACGCTGCTGCTGCCGCAGAACGTGGCTGCAATGACTCCGGCAGAGGTTGAGGCAGTGCTCGCGCATGAGCTGGCACATCTTCGCCGTGGCGATCCGTTACTGCACACGCTGTGCGCGTTGCTGCTGGTGCCGGTGGGCTTTCATCCTGCGGCGTGGTGGGCTGCGGGGCGTGTGCGGCAGACGCGCGAGATTGCGTGTGACGCGGAGGCGGCTGCGCACATGGGTTCGCAGGTGCACTACGCGCGCGCACTGCTGCGTGTGGCAGAGCGGATTGCGGGAGGCTCGGCGAAGTCTGCGGGATTAGCGGGGCTCACAGGGCTTGGTCTTTTTGGCGGCCTGAACCTGCTGGGTCTGGGTGTGGAGTTGTTCGACAAAACAGGAGCACTGGAGGAACGCATGGCGATGGTGATGCAGGAGAGTGCAGTGGACCGGCGCAGCGTGCGCATTGCGCGTGCAGGCGCGGCCGTTGTCGTGGGAGCGGTCGCAGTGCTGGCCGCAGCCATGGTTCAGGTGCAGCCCGCGCTGGCCAGCGAGCAGGTTCCTCAGCAGGCGACAGTAACAGCGGCGACGGTAAATGCGCAGCCGTTGCTTGGCGGCGAACACGCGCGCCAGCAGTTGCAGCAGGCAAGCCGCCAGTTGGATGAGGCAGCGCAGAAGGCCACAACGGATGACGATCGCCGCAAGATCGCAACCGCGCAGCAGGTGGTTCGATCTGCACAGCATGAACTGGCTGCAGTAGATGTTCCTGCGCCGCAGGTCGATGTGAAGAATCTCTCAAGCGCGAACGTCAACATCGACCTGCAGAAGCTGAATGCGGATTTGCAGAACCTGCACGTTGTTCTGCAGGGACTCCCGGATGTGAAGGGCCTTGGTCTAAAAGCTTTTGATCTGAACGATCTTGATCTGCGCGCTGCAAAGGCGCTCGCCAACGGTGATCATCGTTTTCTGACCCATGCAGAGGTGGATGCAAAGGTTCAAGCACAGGTTGAGGCGGCGCGCAAGGCGGCATTGGAGGCTCGTGCGGTAGCAATCAAGGCTGCGAAGGAGTCGAACGCGGATCAGGTGCGCGCTGCGGTGGAAGCTGCCCGCGCCGATGCCGTAATTCGTGCCGCTGCTCACGCCAAGGCTGAGGCAGCGCAGGCAGTAGCGCGCATGGAGATGCCGGTAGTACCTGCACAGCCAGCGCCAGCAGCGGATGCAGGCCAGCAGGATGCGGATAAGCCAGCGAAGATTGCCTCCGGTGTCATGGCGGGCAACAAAATCGGCGGCCCCGTGCCGATCTATCCGTCTGAGGCGAAGCAAAAACACATCAGTGGCGCGGTGGTCCTTCACGCAATCATCGACGAGACTGGACACGTTCATGCGCTGGCGGTGGTCAGTTCAACGGACGATTCGCTGAGCAAATCTGCGATCGAAGCAGTGAAGAACTGGGAATACAAACCGTACCTGCTAAACGGCAACCCGACATCGGTGGACACAACAATCACCGTGAACTTCAGCTTTGGCGGCTAAGCCTTCCATGACCACGGCATCGACGAAGGAAATGGCCTCGCAGAAAAAATGGAGAAAGATCACACGCATCTATGTGGTCTTTCTCCTTCTCGTGGCGAGCCCACTCCCTTTCATTGCGAGGGCTCAAAGCGAACGGACTGCGTTGCCACCAGACAGCGATCCAGCTACAGCGCTCGAGGATGCGATTCATCCCTTCGACGTCATCCATCGTGCCTCCCAGAACTGGTCAGACGTGGAGCGCAATGCGTTCACACTCGCACGTCAGCGAGGCAAAGAAAGCTGCACTGCTATCAAGTCAGCAGCCCTGAATCCGGATCAACTCGTCGCATACGCGCGCCTCTGCGCCTTTGGTGATAACTGGGAAGCGGTCAAGAAGGCCACAAACGAATACCTGGCGCTGCCGAGAGAGCAGCAACACGATGACCATGGGGCTTCCTCAGGGCAAGTATCGACGGCGTTTGATTTAAAAATTCAGGCGGAGCTTCGGCTGCAGCAGCCGGACGAAGCGTTACTCGACAGCCGTGCGATGTTACAGGTCGTTCCCTATAACATCGACGCCGTCGAAGCTCTGGACGCCACAATTACGTATCTGCAGTTTAGCGATTCGGAAAATGCACTTGCACTTATCCGGGATCGGCATCCGATGCTGCTCGCAAAGATAAGCGCGTCTGGTAACCCTGATAGTACGGACCCATCGTTAAACATCCCGGTGTCCACGCTGTACTCTGAGGCGCTTCAGTTATCAACAATTTTGCAGTATCTGAACAGGCCGAAAGAAGCTGACGCAGAGCTGGAAAAGATAGAGGCAAGTCTTCCTGCCAGCCTGCCGCCGCACGAAGCCATCAGCATCGGCAACTATCGCAATCGGTATCTTCTGCTTGGGAAACAGCCGCCAACATTGGCGACCGCGGAATGGCTCATGTCTGCAGATGGTGCAGGAATTGCGCCAAGGCTTGACGCTATCGGAGAAACTACCGCGCTGCTGATCTTTCCTGATTGGTGCATCCAGTGTGTCGCCCTGCAGCCGCAGTTGATGCGCACATGGAAGAGACTGCGTGCGGATGACAATAGGTTCTTTGCATTATTGGCCACGGATGAAAGATCCAATGCCAGCCAGCACAAAGATGCCGAACCTAAAAGCAAATCATTGAACAAGCAAAGTTCGTCCGGCTCTCAACTCCCACCACTTCCAGGGGGAAAGCCCGGCATCCCGCATATCGATCTGAACTTGTCGGGCGACAATCGTCCCATCACGCTGCTGCAGGGGACCCCCACATTTGTTGTTCCTTCCAAAACGCTGCAATCGTTCTTTACATCCGAAGTGCCACTTGTCGTGATCCTGGATCGCCACGGATTGGTACGAGTCATACAAGCTGCAGGCGATAACTATCTTGACCCCGGAGCGGCTCTCGATCAGATGCTTGCTGGCGTCAATGAAAAATGGCCTTCACAGTAGTTCGCTAAGGTAACTACATCCCTTTACCGCTCCGGATGCAGGTTGGCCTTCAGAAACGTGACATAGACGTCCCAGTCTGTGGGCACCATGCCGTGGCCGCCGTCGTGCATGTAGTAGCTCAGGTCCCCACCGATGATCCGCTTCGCCTCGGGCCAATCCGTCGTTCCAAGGTCCTGCTTGCCAAACAGCTTGTAAACGGACCCTGCAGAAATCGCAGCAAGAAACTCGCCCTTGGGGTCGCTCCAGAAGTCGGTGTTGCCGGTCTGCAGCAGCAACGGCCGCGGAGCAACCAGCGCCACCAGCAGGTTCGCGTCCATGGGCGCTGTGTCTGGAAAGCCGCCGTACTTCGCGTAGTTCGCGGCGAACTGGTAGGGGTAGCGGCTGGGTGCGGTCAGGTGCGCAACCGTTTCGCCATAGTCGCGATGGCTGAGCGCCGCGCCGCCCTCACCAGAGCACGATGCGATCACTGCAGCAAAGCGCTGATCATGCGCGCCCGCCCACATCACCGTCTTGCCCAAACGCGAGACGCCATGGATGGCCACGCGCTTAGCATCCACAGCCTTGTCCGTCTCAAAGTAATCTTCCACGCGGCTCATGCCCCATGCCCACGCGGAGATGGTGCCCCACGCATCGCCCGGCCGGTCCGCCTCGCTCTTCAGGTTGGTGGCGCGGATGCCGTTGTTGAAGCCCGTCTCGTAATCCGGATCGACATCGCCGTAGTAGAAGGTTGCGACGCCGATGCCCGCATCCAGAAACGCGTTGACGTTGATGCGGCCGAAGTTGCGCCCCGCAGCCGGATCAATGCGCGTGTTGGTCTTCGGGTCCCACACGGTTTCGGTCTTAATGCCGGGGTCGTCCACGGCGTTCTGCACCACGCCAAAGTTGATGCTCAGCAGCATGGGCGCGGGCTTTTTTACGACAACATTCTCTGATGGCAGGTACTCCACCAGCTGGATGTGTGGACCTTGCTTTGTCCGTGCGCTCTCTTTGCTGAACCAGATGATCACCTGCTTGCGCACCGCCTTGCCGTTGAGCGCGGGTGTGCCTTTGTCGAAGACGTCAAAGACCAACTCCGCGGGCTTGCCCGGAGCGACGCCGTACTGCTGCGTTTCAAACAGCTTCACAATCTCCGGCCGGCGCTTTGCCGTCCAGTCCTTCACGCTTTTCACGGCTGTGCCGTCGGCCATCTTCAGCGGATCGGCCAGGGTGTATGTGCCCACCTTTGTCTCGTCGTAGTTCACGGGGATGCCGGCGACGTCCTGCGGCTTGTTGGGAGGCGTGGCCGCGATTGGGGGCGTCCCGGAAGCTGCGCCCTGAGCTGTGCCTGCAGCTGGCAGCTGCGCCTTCAGGCACAAGGGCGCAAGGCTGGCGATAGAAAACGTGAGAAGGACGGCAAGCTTGCGGATCACGGCGTTTGCTCCGGTGTGGTGGAAGTCAGCGCCTGTTGCGCCGGCAGCAACCTTAGAGAAGTGGTCAGACCACCGTCAAGTGTCGATTGGATCGAAGGTTTGCTTCTTGTCCTGCCGGACGGGCCCGCTGCGCGCGGGGCGGGCGTTTGCACGCCTTTTTACTGCTTCGCGTGGCCTTCCCGTTGGTCAGGATTTCAGCTTCGTGCTGGTGCCAGCGAAATGCAGGTTCCTTCGACAAGCTCAGGACAGGCTCTTCGACTTCGCTACGCTTCGCTCAGGATGACAAATCTTTGTGGGAGGCGAAGCCAGTAAGAGGTGCGGGAGCACACGCCCCACGCGCAGTGGGCCCGTCCGGCAGGACATAGCATCTAAAGCATCTCGCCCCCACGCCGATACAACCTCTATATCAGGAGGTTACCTTTGGCTATCACACTCCGCACCATCAACCGTC
>JAMFTB010000282.1 GCA_026225595.1 Terriglobus sp.
ACGGAGCCGGGCTTGTAAGCCGGTTCCTTGTCGGTGGGTGTGAAGTAATCCTTCACGGCCAGCGTCTTCGGGTCCAGGCTCAGGACGGTGTCGTTATACGCACCGGCCACATCGCCCTTGCCCTCAGGCACTGTGCCCACAACAAAGTCATTCTTGGTGCCGATGGCGGTGCCGCCCGCACCAGCAAAGCCAGCGCCGTTGGTCATAAAGCTCACAACCGGCGTCCACGATGCGGGTGTCTTGAAGGGCTTCTCCGGCTCGTTCTCCGTACTGGGAGGTGTGAAGGTCGCCGCATACAGGCCGTTGCCCGCGCCGCCACAACCGTTGATCGTCGCTGCAAAGATCGTGCCTTCTGCTGTGATATTGAGTGCCGGCACATTGCTGCCTGCGGGCACCAGCTTCTGCGACGGAATGGCCTTGGTGTCCGCATCCTGCTGGCGCAGAGGAGTCAGAACTCCATCGCCGCCAAGGGCATACACCACAGCAACCGCGCCGCGGCCAAAGCCGCCGCCGCCAAAGCGGCCAACCGTACTGCCACCTGCAATCAGCGGTGCAGCGGTCATACCGGGGCATAGTGCAGACGTTTTGGCTGCCTTATCCGTGCCCAGCGTGACGTGTTTGAAGTCGTAGTTCAGATCGGCATCGTCCACCCACACATCGCCGGTCGACGCAGCCGTCCAGAGAAACTCGTGGAAGCCGGTGATGCCGATGATGTTGGCAAGGTCGGTGGTGGAGGTGACGATGCCCTTGGTCTCAAACTTGTGCTTATAGATGAGCTTGATGTCCTTGGCGTTCGCCGCGGAGATATGCGTCTCCGGGTTCACGTAGCCATCCCGCTGGGGATTGCCCCCGACGCTGGGCCAGTTGGCTGCCCAGACACAGGCGCAGGATCCAGCCGCTACACATAGCGACCACAACACTTTTTTCTGCATGCAGAAGACCTCTCTTGTTAGACAAAGCTACAGATTTCAATGCGTTCTCTGAGACGTCTCATAAGAATCGCTACCGACCAACCGTTTTCCGTGTTCATGCACTTGTTCATACATTTTGCATGACATTCTTGCGTTTGGAAGCGCACTACTTATCCCATTCGGAACAAGCACTTGTCAAGCAAATCCAGTGTTACAGAGCGGGTGAGACGATGACGCGCAGTGTCTGCAGAAAGACGCTTTCCGCGCCGGATTTTTTCCGCCGCCGGGATTCGCAGCCCCGGTGGAGCGGATGCTGCAGCTCCGTTGTGGCACGAATCGTAAGGGCACCGCTTCAGCCGTGCCGAAAACCGCCCCAAAGAGCAGGGGCTTTAGCCCCTAAGGGCAGCCTTCTGTCCCGGTATCATCACTCCTATGCGTTGGATGCTGCTGCTGGATACCTGCGGAGCGATGGGCGGTGTGGCCGTGGCCCGGTTGGGCGATGGGACGCAAAAGCCTGCTGAGCTTGTAGCTGAGCGTCTGCTGCCCGGCCGCGAGACGCAGGAGCGCCTGATGGCTGCCATAGCCGAAGTGCTGGCAGAGGCTGGTCTTGAAGCGGGCCGGCTGGATGTGGTCGCCGTCGTCACGGGGCCGGGGTCGTTTACAGGAGTCCGCATTGGTCTGGCAGCGGCCAAGGGGCTGGCGGAGTCGCTGGGCATCCCTCTGGTCGCCATTTCGCGGCTGGCTGTACTGGCCGCGCAGGCTGGCAACACGGGCGAGGTGCAGAGCTGGATTGACGCAGGCCGTGGAGACATCTTTGTAGGCCGCTACAGCGCCGGCGTCTGCCTGGACGAGCGGATGCTGCCGGGTGTCGCGGCTGTTGAGGCGGCTGGCGAAAACGTTTTGGTGATGGAGGAGCGTTTAGCCGCCTTGCTGCCAGGCGCGATACTCGTGCAGCCGGTAAGCGTTCGACAGGCGCTTCCGCTGGTGGCGGAACTAGCGCGTAAAGGCCAGTTTGCCGACGCCGCGCTGCTGGAGGCGAACTACCTGCGGGTACCGGACGCGCAGCTGGCTCTGGAAGCGGCGAAGCTGGAGGTCGCGTCGGCTGGTGCAAAGGCGTGAGCCGGTCGACCGCGGACGCTCACTCCATCCGGCCTGCCACGTTGGCGGACGTTCCAGCGATCCTGCATATTCTGGCCGCCAGCCCCTCCGCGCCGCAGTGGAGCGCCGCGGAGTTTCACGAGATTCTCACGTCATCCACGGCAGACCAGCCGCTGCAGCGCGCCGTCTGGATCGCAGAAGCGGCAGACAGCGCGGCAGGATTTGCCGTGTCCTCTGTCCTGCGCTCTGTCCACCCAGCAGAGGCGGAGCTGGAGAACGTGGCGGTGCTGCCGGGGTGCCGCGGTCAGGGGTTGGGCCGGGCGCTGGTGGAGACCGTGGCGACATGGTCGGCGGCCTGCGGGGCGGATGCTCTGCGGCTGGAGGTGCGTGCTGGCAATGCTCCCGCGCGGAGCGTCTATGCGGCGGCTGGCTTCGTCCCCAGCGGCAGACGCCCCGGCTACTATGCAAATCCCACGGAGGACGCCGTTTGCATGACACGGACAATCCATCCTGTGGGAAACAAGACCGGAGTGGCGTAGACCCTCAGTCACCCGTATCATCGGTCACGTATGGTTCGTGACGGTCTCTTCTACGCGCTCGGTCTTCTGGTGGTTGCGGCTCTCCTTTGGAAGCTCACCGGCTCCATGGGCATCGGCATTATCCCCGTGCTGCTGGCGGTATTTTTCCTGTGGTTCTTCCGCGACCCATCGCGCCGCATACCGGCTGGCCCAGGCGAGATTGTCTCGCCTGCGGACGGCAAGGTAACCGAGGCGGAGTGGATTGAAACGCCGGATGGCAGCCGCCTGCGCCTCAGCATCTTTCTGAATGTGTTTGATGTGCATGTGAACCGCTCGCCCATTGAGGGTACGGTGACCAACGTCAGCTACAAGCAGGGTCTGTTTCTGAACGCGATGCGCGCAGACTCAAACGTGCTGAACGAGCAGAATGTGGTGGTCATTGAAAATGGCGAACACAGCGTGCAGGTCAAGCAGATTGCCGGTCTGCTGGCGCGCCGCATCGTCTGCAAGGTAAAGCCGGGCGATGTGTTGCAGCGTGGCCAGCGCATTGGCCTTATCAAGTTCGGCTCGCGTGTTGATGTGCTGATGCCGGCAAACGCCAACCTGCGGGTTCGCCGTGGACAGAGCGTAAAGGGTGGCAGCACCGTGCTGGCCGTAGTGCCGGTTCATTCTGACATGCCGGTCAAACCCATCGCGCCGGTCGTGGAAGCCTGATCATGGCTGACGGCGCAGCGAACGCAAGACGGCGTCCGCGGCGCGGACTCTATGTGCTGCCGTCCATCTTTACGGGCGGCAACATTGCGCTGGGCTTCTACGCCATTGCGCAGTGTCTGCAGGCCACCACCGCAGACCACGCCTACTTCGATCGCGCTGCGTTAGCTATCGCATTCGCCATGCCGTTTGACGCGCTGGACGGCCGCATTGCGCGCATGACCAATACTGAGAGTGACTTTGGCCGCGAACTGGATTCGCTGGCTGACGTCATAACCTTTGGTGTAGCGCCCGCCATTCTGGCCTACACGTGGGGCTTCCGTATGTTGCCGGTGATGGCCAATCTGGCCCTCCGTCGGCATGCCATTGATTTTGGCCTGGTCGCCGCATTCCTGTTTCTCATGTGCGGAGCCTGCCGTCTGGCGCGCTTCAACGTCGCCGTGAACCCCAAACCCAGCAACCCCGGCCGGCCCGGTCGCCGCTACTTTGTGGGCATGCCCATACCGGCGGCGGCAGGCGTTATTGCCAGCGTGGTGCACTGCTTTAACGGCTCGCCGATTGACTCGGTGTGGGTGTCGTATGTGTGGCTGGGTCTGCTGCTGTTTACCGGCTTCCTCATGGTGAGCCGATGGCGTTTCTGGAGCGGCAAGGAAATCACCCTGGTGGACCAGCGGCCGGTGCGTCTGCTGATTCCGCTGGTGCTCTTTGCGGTGCTGCTGGTGCTCTTTTCGGAGTACCTGCTGATAACGATGTCGCTGGCGTACATCATCAGCGGCCTGTGGGCGCGCCTGTTGTATGCAGCACAAAGCAGACGAGCGCGCAGAATGGGCACGCCGCTGCCCGGTGCCAGCCAGCTTGACCATCCACCTGCATCCGAAGGTATCTAGGCCAAGGCCAGCATTGGCACGCGCTGCCGCGCATCTGAAAGAGATTATGAGTAAGAATCAATACCGCATTGCCGTGGTGGGCGCCACCACGCTGCTGGGCAAAGAAGTTGGCGACGAGATTGCCGAAAGTCCCTTGGCCACCGCCACCACACTGTTGCTGGATACCGAAGAGGCCAGCGGCGTGCTGGAGGCAGTGGGTGACGAGGCTGCTTTCATCCAGCAGCTGGAACCCGGCGCGCTTGAAAATGTTGATGTCGCCATCTTTACCGACTCAGCCATGCTGCGCGAACACGGCCGCACCGCGCGGCAGCTGGGTGCTGCAGTTGTGGACGCCACGGGTGGCGCAGAGACCATCAGCCCGTCCGTCGTGCGCTCGCCGCTGGTGGGTGATGCGGCTCCACTGAACCTTGAGACATCTGCCGTGCGCACGGCGCACCCTGCCGCCACGATGCTTGCGCTAGTGCTGGCAGGCGCGGTCAAGGCTGCTCCGGTGCGGCTGGCCGCTGCAACCGTGTTGCAACCGGCCAGTGAAAACGGCCGCGCCGCGCTGGACGAACTGCAGCAGCAGACGGTCAATCTGCTGTCATTCCAGTCTGTGCCGCGCGAGGAGTTTGACGCACAGGCCGCCTTCAACCTGCTGCCGGGCTTTGGCGAGGCCGCGCGCAATCCGTTGGAGGCGACAGCCGAACGCATTACCGCTGATCTGCGTACGCTGGCCGGTGGCCGCCTGCCGCAGCCCATGCTGCAGCTGGTGCAGGCGCCCGTCTTCCACGGCTTTGCGGTGTCGTTGTTTTTGGAGTTGGAGAAGCCGGTGACGTTGGCGCAGCTTTCCGCCGCGCTGCAGTCGGAGCATGTGGAAGTGGTGGGCGACGATGCTGATCCGCCCAGCAACCTGAGCGCCGCCGGACTGTCGCAGATTCTGCTGCGCATTCAGCCGGTAGCAGAGGAGCCTGCAACGCGCTTCACCCTGTGGATGGCAGCGGACAACCTGAAACTGGCCGCACGCACCGCAGTCGCCTGCGCGCTGGAACTCACTCGCCTTCGTCCTCTCGGCAAGGTTCAGTAAAGCCTGTCTTGCCGGACGGGCCTCCTGCGCGGAGGGCGTACTGGCTTCGCCTCGCGCGCCTCCCGTTGGTCGGGATCACACGCATCACCACAAAGTCTTGTCATCCTGAGCGGAGCGCAGCGAAGTCGAGGGACCTGCATTTTGCTGGCAGCGGCAAGAAGTTCAAATCCTGACCAACGGGAAGGCCACGCGAAGCCGTAAAAGGGCGTGTGAACGCCTAGCGCTTTGCGTACTTCTTCGTATCGACCGGAGCGTTAGTGCGGATGTTGGTGTAGAAGCTGGTGCGGGTGTCCCCTTCGGGCGTGAAGTAGACCTGCTTCATGGAGACGCTGCGCGCCGGGTCAAACCACACCTGGATGTGCGTAAACGTCTCCGCCACGGAGGGATCCTTTGGTGTCAGGTCCAGCTCCGTCGTGGCCACGCCTGCGATGGTGTCTGTGCCCACCAGCTTGATGGTCCAGGCCTTCTCCAGATCTTTACCGCTGCCGCCGAAGCCTAGTGTCAAAAAGCTCTCAGAGCGCGCCTTGTTCTGGCCTCCGCTGAAGGCCGTATCCTTCTTGGCGATGGCGTCGTACATGTCACCCTTGCCGTCGGCAAAGTGAAGGTACTTCTGAACCGTCTTCTTGTCCGCGCCTGTGAAGAGGATGGTGCCCATCTCCGTACCGCTGCCCGCCTTCTTGAAGTAGATGGTGCCGTACTGGTGCGTGGTCTCGCGCACGACCTTCTCGTAAAAGTCCACCTGCAGGTCAGCCTCTGCAGATTTGAAGGTGGCAGAGGCCGCGTCCAGCTGGCGCAGCACCTTGTCCAGCGCGGGATCGGTGGCGGCGTGCGCCGTACCCGTTGTGGTGAAGGTGAGGATGAGTGCAGCAAGTGCGGTTGAATGTGTGCGTCGCATAACTCTCCTGATAACGTTGCGCCGTTTTGCGCGACGATTGGCTCCACAGCCTTAGACACAGATTTTTGCTACAGGGTGTGCCTGAGGTTTGGTGTTTTGAAAGGGCACGGCTTCAGCCGTGCCGTAAGGAGCCTTTCTGAGACTTCTTTCTCTTTCCTTCTGTTGGCCATTCGGCGAATAGAAGGAAAGAGAAAAGGGAATTCAAAGTTGCTTTACCGGCATGGCTAAAGCCATGCCCTTTCAAAACAGGTGAAGTTTCCGATGGTCAGGATGGAATTCTCTTGCCGACCATCTGAAGGCGCGAGGCGAAGCCAGTAAAAAGGTGCGTGAGCACCCGCTCTCCGCGCAGGAGGCCCGTCCGGCAGGACAGGTGTTACATGTCTATCGATGGGCCCAGACTCGGTAGGCGCTTATGTTGCCGTCGTCTGTTCGCAGGGGTTCGTAGCGGTCGATGAGTACGTCGCCTGCGATGGGTTCGATTAGCCGGCGCAGGGCGCGTTGGGTGCGCAGGTCTTCGGTTGATCCGTTCACGTGGGTCAGGCTCTGGTCTACGTCGGTCTTCTTCACCTGGTAGATGAGCGCGCCTGCGCCGTCATTCTCAACCATGATCTGCGAGGGCAGCTGGTAGAGCGGCCGGTCGTGATAGTTGATGAAGTGCGGCGACACGAAGAGGAATAGCAGGATGAGCGTGACCATTACGTCGTAATGAAACGATCCGCGTTCGTATGTCCAGAAGAGGTAGCTGCGCAGCGTCTTCAGCATGAGAGTGGAGCCTGCTTTCCAATGACGGTTTCGCCGCCCATGTAGGGCTGCAGAACTTGCGGTACGCGAACCGTACCGTCCGCCTGTTGGTAGTTTTCAAGAATTGCGAGATAGGTGCGGCCCACGGCTAATCCGCTGCCGTTGAGCGTGTGGATGAACTCGGCTTTTTTAGCGCCCGGCGCCTTGTACCGGATGTTGGCGCGGCGTGCCTGGAACGAGCCGAAGTTTGAGCAGGAGCTGATCTCGCGATAGAGCCCCTGGCCGGGCAGCCACACTTCAAGGTCGTATGTTTTTTGTGAAGCGAAGCCCATGTCTCCGGTGCAGAGCAGCATGCGGCGGTAGGACAGGCCGAGTTTTTCCAGTACGGTTTCTGCGTTGCGCGTGAGCTTCTCGTGCTCTGCTGCGCTTTGCTCTGGCGTGGTGAATTTTACCAGCTCAACTTTCTGGAACTGGTGCTGGCGAATCATGCCGCGCACGTCGCGGCCATAGCTGCCGGCCTCGCTGCGGAAGCAGGGTGTGTAGGCGCACAGGCTGATGGTCTCTGCGACGTCAATGGTCTCGTCGCGGAAGAGGTTGGTGACGGGCACTTCCGCCGTTGGGATGAGCCAGTGGTCGTTCTCCTGCAGCTCGCCCGCGGCGTATGCGCCTTTGTCGTCGCAGTGGAAGAGGTCTGCTGCAAACTTGGGCAGCTGGCCCGTGCCGAAGAGCGATTTTGAGTTGACCATGTACGGCGGCAGAACTTCTGTGTAGCCGTGCTCGCGTGTGTGCAGGTCAAGCATGAAGTTGGCGAGTGCGCGTTCGAGCCGCGCGCCTGCGCCAATGTGGACGACGAAGCGGCTGCCGGAGATTTTTGCGGCGCGGTTGAAGTCGAGGATGTTGAGTGCTTCGCCAATCTCCCAGTGAGGCTTTGCTTCAAAGCTGAACGAAGGCACATCGCCCCAGGTTTTTTCCAGGCTGTTGCCGTGCTCGTCCTTGCCCTGCGGCACGGATGCGTCGGGGATGTTGGGGATTGCTTCCAGGATGGTGCGCAGCGTTGCATCCTGCTCGGCGGCTGCGGTTTCAAGGCTCTCGCTTTGCTCACGCAAAACGCGGACTTCTTCCTGCAGCGCGTCTGCGTCGCCGCCGGTGCGCTTCAGCTTGCCGATCTCTTCGGACAGGCGGTTGCGCTTTGCCTTCATGCCTTCGAGTTCGGTGATGGCGGCGCGGCGGTCTGCGTCAATCTGTGCAAAGTTGCCCAGCAGGGCGGCGGGGTCGGCGTTGCGGCGGCGAAGCGCGGCTTCCACCTCCGGGAGGTTGGCCCGGACGTATGCGAGGTCAAGCATGTTTTCTAT
>JAMFTB010000283.1 GCA_026225595.1 Terriglobus sp.
CACCTGCTGTTTCAGCTCCAGGCTCTCAGCTTCTGAGACGGTGCTGGACGGCAATGGCTGCAACGGAAGAGGACTGGCAGTGCTCAAGGGAACTCGCTTTCGTAGAATAGAAACTTCAGTGAGCGGGAGACATATTTTCGAGCGGGTGGCTGTGCCGGTTTTCCGCCTGCGCAGTCCGGCTGCATTTCGGGGCCGCTCGGCAGCCTCTCTTTGCTGGTGTATCACGCTGGCCATGGCTGCAGCGGCGCCGTCGTACGCGCAGGTCACTACAGAGATACCTCCTCCGCAGCCCGCCGGCTACAACCTGCCGGATTCGCCGTCAGCCCAGCGCTTCCCTTCTGCCATACCCCTGCCTGAACCCGGCGCGACAAAGGTGACGGTAGAAAGCGACGGCCCGCAGATATGGAAGGACAACAAAGTCACTCTGGACGGCAACGTGGTGATCACCTACGGCGGGTATCGCGTGCAGGCCGACCACGTGGACTACGACCAGGACAGTGGCGACGTGGACGCCACCGGCCACGTACACATCACCGGCGGCGCGGGCACTGAGATCATTGACGCCAGCCGCGCCACGCTGAACGTACGCGCAGAGACGGGCCGCTTCTATGACGTGCATGGCTCCATTGGCGTGAAGCCGACACCGCACGGCAACATGTACACCAACGACAATCCCTTCCTGTTCACAGGCCGCGTCGTCATCAAGACGGGGCCGCAGGATTTTGAGATTCTGGACGGCTCTGTAACCAGCTGCGCCCTGCCCAAGCCGGACTGGCAGCTGGAAGCAGCGCGGTTCACCGTGAAGGATGGTAAGGCCCACGCCAAGAACACCATCTTCCGTCTGCTGAGCATTCCGCTGATCTTTCTGCCGTATGTCACAACGCCCACGGCGGCGAATCAGCGCCAGGCCGGCTTCCTCATCCCTATCATCGGCAACTCATCCACAAAGGGGCTGGTGCTGGGTGAGGAGATATACATGCCCTTTGGCCGCTCTGCAGAGTTGACGGTGGGCGCGCAGTTTTACTCACGCCGCGGCTGGGAGCAGAGCGCTACCTTCAATCTGCGTGGCCGCGGGCTGGACTTCGTGAAGGCTCACTACTCTGGCCTGCTGGACCGTGGCTACTACCAGGAACAAGCCGTCACCGCAGCAGATGGCACCACCAGCACGCAGAACGTCTACGTGAACCAGGGTGGTGAGGATATGACCATCAGCGCCCGCAAAGACTTTACGCCGCATACACGCATTGCAGGCAGCGCAGAATACCTGAGCAGCTTCCCCTACCGCGAAGCTTTCACGGACAACTTCAACCAGGCAGTCTCGTCTGACATTACGTCCTACGCCTACGGCACGCACCAGGGCAGTGGCTACGTTACCGCCTTTGAGATTGATCGCTACCAGGGCCTGAAGGTGGTCAGCACGGGCGAGCAGATCCGCATCTTCCACTCACCGCAGATGGTGGGTGAGGTGCTGGAACGCAGGCTGGGCACCACGCCGCTGCTGTGGTCGGCTACATCGCAGTTCACCATGCTGAAGCGTTCGCAGGGCACCGCCTCCACACAGGATGGCTTCGCCTCAAACCTTGTGTCGCGGCTGGATGTGCATCCGCGGCTGTCGCTGCCATTCCAGTTGGGCGGCTTCTCGTTCCGGCCGTCGGTGGGTCTGCGCGACACGTACTACAACCACTCGCGACAGCCCACACCGCTGCCCGGTCCGCCACCCACTGAGGTGGGTGCCAGCCTGAATCGCCTGGTAACGGAAGCCGAGATGGAGGTGCGCATGCCCACGCTGGAGCGCACCTTTGACACCAGCGGCTTCCTTGGCCGTCTGCTGGGCAGTGAGGCAAAGCACACCATTGAGCCGGAGCTGCACTACCGCTTCGCATCGGGCGTGGACAACTTTGCGCAGACACTGCGCTTTGACGACACCGACGTGGTCGCCAACAAGAACGAACTTGAGTACGGCTTTACCCAGCGGCTGTTTCTGCGGCCAACCAAAAGGCGCGACTGCGAGACCGGCGAGACGCCCAGCGAACTCGACGGCAAATGCGGCGGCACACGCGAAACACTGCGGTGGAAGCTGATGCAGCGCCACTATTTTGACGACACCTTCGGCGGCGTGATCGTAACCGGCCGCCGCAACGTGCTGGACAGCACGCTGGACTTCAGCGGCGTCGCTTTCCTTACAGAACGGCGCACGAATTCACCCTTCCTGAGCGAGATGAAGCTGAGCGCAACAGATCACATCGACGTGGAATGGGACATGAACTATGACACCCACGCAGGCAAGTTCACGCAGAACAATACCTTCCTCGATTACCACACGGGCAATTACTTTGGCGGCATGAGCTATGCGCGGCTGAACGCACCGGGCCGCTTCACCACGGCAAGCACCACCAGCACCACCGCCACAACAACATCGCTCACGTCAGACTTCAGCCAGCTGCGCTTTCTGCTGGGCTATGGCACACCCACCAAGCCAGGCCTGAGCGCCGCCGCAAACGTTGGCCTGGATCTGAAGCTGGAGCAGGTGCAGTACGCCACCGCGCAGCTGGCCTACAACTGGAACTGCTGCGGCTTCAGCGCGGAGTATCGCAAATACGAACTGGGCGCAGTGCGTAATGAAAACGCCTACCGCTTCAACTTCACGCTGGTGAACATAGGCACAGCCGGCAACCTGCGCAAAGCCGAGCGACTGTTCTAATCCAACTCCACGGCTTTTTCATCCCCAGTCCACCCCCCCTAGAATTGTCATCCTGAGCGGAGCGCAGCGCAGTCGAAGGACCTGCATTCCGCCGGCAGCAGCTAAAATGTGCCCGTGGCCGAGCACTCCTACTTTGTCTACATCGTCGCCAGCCGCAGCCGCACGCTCTACATTGGAATTACAGGCCGTTTGATCCCTCGCATACGAGAACATCGCGATGGCGTGTTCGAAGGCTTCTCTCAGAAATACAAATGCAATCGCCTCGTGTACTACGAGCGCTATCAGTACGTGGAACTAGCGATTGCGCGCGAGAAGCAGTTGAAGGGCTGGAAGCGTGAGAAGAAGATCTGGCTCATTGAACCCGACGTGGATCGATCTAAGTGAGCGTTGGTGGCGGCCTGTTGCTCAATACAAGTGGACGGCGGGAGAACGTCGCCTCGCAGAACTTCGTCGTCGCTACCAGCAGAATGCAGGTCCTTCGACTGCGCTGCGCTCCGCTCAGGATGACAAATCTTAGAGGGGGATGGAAAAGAAGAGGCGCCCGCAAAGCGAGCACCTCTTGAAATGAGCGGTAACAACGATCAAACCGTCATCAGCTCTTTTTCTTTTACCTTGAACATTTCGTCCAGTGTCTTGATCTGCGCATCGGTCATGCCCTGCGTCTCTTCCTGCGCGCGCTTTTCGTCGTCTGCGCTGATGAGCTTGTCCTTCGCTGCCTTCTTGATGCTGTCGTTGCCGTCGCGGCGGATGTTGCGGATGCTGGTCTTGTGATCTTCCAGAATGCCGGAGAGCTGCTTGACCGCATCGCGGCGGCGCTCCTCCGTCATGGGCGGCACGGGCACGCGGATGATCTTGCCGTCATGCATGGGGTTGAAACCCTGGCCGCTGGTGCGGATGGCCTTCTCAAGCAGGCCAACAATGCCGATGTCGAAGGGCTGCACCACAATCTGCTGCGGCTCTGGCGCGGAGACCTGCGCCAGCTGGTTGATGGGCATCTCGCTGCCGTAGTAATCCACTCGGATGTTGTCGAGCATGTGCACGCTGGCACGGCCCGTACGCACCGCCAGCAGGTTGGTGCGGAAGTCATCAACGGCCTTGTTCATGCGAGCCGTCAGGTCAACCTGCAGCTCTTTCAGTGCGGGGATGCTTGCCATCTGCGATGCCATCCGAATCTCCTCAGGCGCAAGTGCGCGACCTGTCGATTCTATCGGATATGGGGAGGCAAGGTCGCGCGCTACGGCCTGGGCATAGGATGCGACGCGGTGGTGCCCTCCGTCATGCTCAGGCCCCACTTGATCGCCTCAAAGTACATGGTGCGCACATCGGGGTCCTGCCACGACGCATGCGTGTGGCCCAGCGACGAGTAGAAGACGCGGCCCTTGCCGTACATCTTCACCCACGCAATCGCAAAATCCTTATCCGTCCGGTGCAGACGATCGCTGGGCGGAAAGCCCCATCGTGAAGGGTCAAGGCTGAGCAGCACATTCACGTCGCTCCGTGACCAATCCTTTGGCTGATAGATCTCATCGACTTTGCTGAACTGCTTGGGAAAGTGACGTACCGCGGGAAAGTCAGGCTGCTCATTGCGGATGGGCGCGTTGAAGGTGTCCCACGGATGCTGGTCAAAGTAGCCGCCCTGCAGCTTGCCAAACTCCGGCCAGCTATAACCCGCAGTCAACGACGCGTGGATGCCGATGAAGCATTTTCCATCATCATGAACGAAGGCGAGTAGATCACGCTTCTGATCGTCCGTCAGCGGCAGGTCGCCCGCTGCGCTGGCATAGACGATGCAGTCAAACGTGTTCAAGCCCTTCGCATTGCGGTCCTTTGGAGCCTTGCTGATCAGCTCCGCATCGGTGCGCAGCGTCGCCTCCCACAGGCCACTGTCGTGGCCCATGTTGTAGACGGCGACCATCGCGTCGGTGATGGTGTCGTGCTCAAAGCCCTCCGCTCCCGTCTCGCCGATAACGAGCACGCGCTTCACCGCAGTGGGCGATGGCTTAGCTGTCGCAGCAGGCGCGGCTGGCTTTGCAGCAGTCTGCGCTAAAGCAGTCAGCGGCAGCAGCAATAGAAGAACAAACTGGCGGAGAGAGAACATGCAACGGAAAGCATACGCCGTCGCGCTGATGCTTCGTATCGGATTGCATAAAGCCCGCAATGAAACCCCTTAGCGGCCTTTGCGTAACCTTAGCGTCCTTCGCGTTCTGTTTTTAGTGCTTGGCTTTTTCGGCGCGGTTGTTGGTGCCGCGGCTGCTGTACATGGTCTTCACATCGCTGACGAACAGCGTGTTGTCATTACCCTCAATGCCTACGGTGGTGAACTTATCGACCCACACATAATTGCGATTGCCCTGCACGCGGACCTTGCCGCAGCTGCCGTGAATCTGCACCTCGTTGTGCTGGCCCTCAATGTAGACGGAGTTGCCTTCCGTGCAGCTAACGTCCCTGGCCAGCTCATTGCCGCCAATCACAATATCCTTGGGGCCCGGCTGCACAAAGTCCGTGGGAGCAACCTCACGCTGCGCAAACGCGGTTGCAGAGCATGCAATCAGTGCAGCAAGTGCGAGGGAGACGGCCTTCATGGGTGAAACTCCTAAAGCTTTAGGATTCGTCTGGATACCGCAAACCCGTCGACTGTGCCTGCTCGTGCGCGTGGTAGCTGGAGCGTACCAGCGGGCCGCTCTCAACATGGCGGAAGCCCATGCGCAGCGCCTCTTCTTTCAGGAACGCAAACTCTTCCGGCGTGTAGTAACGCTTCATGGGGATGTGGTCCTTCGACGGGCGCAGGTACTGGCCGATGGTGAGAATGTCGACCTTGATGGCAGCCAGGTCGCGGAAGACGTCCAGCAGCTCATGCGTCTCTTCACCCATGCCCACAATGATGCCGGTCTTCGTCACCTGGTTCGGGTTCAGGTCCTTCGCGAGCTTTAAATACCCTAGCGAGCGCTCGTACCGTCCACCAGACTTTGCCACGCGATAGAGCCGCGACACCGTCTCAATGTTGTGGTTCAGAATCTCAGGCTTGGCCGCGACCACAAGGCGAATCGCCTCTTCCGTGCCCTGGAAGTCCGGTGTGAGAACTTCAACCTGGCAGCCGGGCGCCTGTGCGCGAATCTCGCGGATTACTTCAACAAAGGCGCGGGCAGCGCCGGTGTTGTCATCATCACGATTCACGCTGGTGATGACGGCGTGCTGCAGGCCAAGCTGCGCAACGGCATAGGCCACGCGGCGCGGCTCGTCATGGTCGATCGGCTCAGGCTTGCCGCTGGGCACCGCGCAAAATCCGCAACGGCGCGTGCAGCTGTTGCCCAGCATCATGAAGGTGGCGGTCTTGTGGTTCCAGCACTCGCCAATGTTGGGGCAGTGCGCGCTCTCGCACACGGTGTGCAGACCCAGTTCGCGCGTCAGCTTCTTCAGCGCGTGAAAGGTCTCGCCCATGGGCGCACGAGCCTTCAGCCACTCCGGCTTGCGCTCAAGCTTCTTCGGCGACAGGTCGATTTGAATTAACTCGGCGGCTGCGGGCGTCACACTTCTATTCTATGCTGACGGCGTTATCCGTCTGGGCAAAATTCAGAATGCCCTTCATAGCCGCACGCTATACTTACGCCACCAAGCCAGAGCCTATTTCCTGCGTCGCCGCCAATGGGCGCAATGCCCTGTATTGAGTTCACCATCGTAGGAAATATGGAACCGCAGACGGCGCCAAAGGTCGATGCAGCGCTGCGCGTTGGGGGCTACCTGCCAACGCTGGACGGATGGCGGGCTGTGGCCATCCTGGCCGTGCTGCTGGCACATGCGCCCACGCTCCGGCTGGGACGGATAAGTACCGCGCAATTTCACTTTGCCGGCGACTTTGGTGTGGAGATATTTTTTGCGCTCAGCGGTCTGCTGATCTGCACTCGGCTGCTGGAAGAAGAACGCCTGACCGGCAGCCTGCACCTGAAAAACTTCTACATCCGGCGGCTCTTCCGCATCCAGCCGCCAGCGCTTGCATACCTTGGCCTGATGGCCGTGCTTATGCTGCTGCACCGCATTCCTGTCTTCAAGCCGGGCTTCTTTGGCGCGCTGCTTCTTGTTCGCAACTACGTCGGCGTGGTTGGGCCCATTGAATCTGTCTGGAGCACCGCGCATTACTGGTCTCTGTCAGTGGAAGAGCATTTCTACCTATTCCTGCCCTCGCTGCTGCTGGTGACGCGCCGCTTCCGGGCGAGTGTTCTTTTTGGATTGGGGCTGCTGAGTTTTGCATGGCGGTTATACCTTCTACACCAGCCCGGAAGGTATGACTTCGCCGATCGAATTCGCACGGATACTTCCATTTGCTTCCTGTTCATTCCCAGCTGCATTGCAGTACTTCTGCAGGACGCGCGGGGCCGCGGATGGGCGGTACGTTATCTGCGCGCATGGTGGGTCGTTCCGGTTACCCTGCTCTTCCTTCCGGACCACTTCGCCATCCATCCATTCCGCGGCATTATCGCGTCCGGCGTGGTGGTTGCCACACTGCTGCACCCAAAGGCCCTGCTGAGCCGCATTCTGGAGACGACGCCGCTGCGCTTTATCGGGCGGCTGTCGTACAGCCTGTACATCTGGCAGGAGATTCTGCTGACGGGTTACTTCGCGCCGAAGCTGCGACCCTTTGGCGCACTGCACCAGCCGCTTTTGGCCTGGCCTGCGGTTTTTGTAGCGGCACTTCTGAGCTACTACTTGCTGGAGCGTCCCGCCGTCCGGCTGGGGCACCGCATTGCCGGTTCGGCGGTCAAAGGCAGGCCACAGTAGGTCCCGGCTGCCGGATGGCTAGCTGACGCGTTCCCGGATCTCCGTCCGCACCAGGTACAGGAAAAACACCATGGCAAACGCAGCGGGCAGCAGGTATCCAGTAGCGTGCGTCTGAATGAACAGCGTGACGTTGCCCAGCGAGTAGAAGAAGCAGCCGCCCATCAGCAGCGCCCATCCCCACCGGCGCAGCCGCAGAAAACCAAACACACCAATCACGATGAACGACGACACGATGAGGATGGCGTACATGGCGCTGGTGCGGGTTACCGCGCGGTGCACGATGACGTTAATCGAATTCGCCAGCGCGATGAACAGCATGAAGATGGCGATCATGGCCATGCCAGGCAACATGCGCGGGCCTTCGCCCGTGAACTGCTTCGGAGGCGCAGAGCCCGGTGGCAGCTTGATGCGCTTGATTTCGGGTGTGGGTTCGTTGCTCATGCTCTGTCCCAAGGTTACAGCGTCTTCAGGTAGGCGAGGATGTCTGCAATCTCATCCGGTGACACGCGGTTGCCCAGCGCGGGCATGTTGCCTCGGCCGTATTGGATGGTGTGGGTGATGCGGTCGTCATTTGCGGGAGCGCCGCTGGGCAGGTACTGGTTCCTATAAACGCCGAATAACGAAGGCCCATGCAGCGAGCCGTCCTCGCGGTCGTAGTGGCACATGCCGCAGTTGGTGGCGAATGCGGCGTGGCCCGCCTGTTCCTGCGGTGTCAGCTGATCCAGCGGTTTGGCCGGCGGTGTGGACTTGCAGCCGGTGAGCGCAAACGCAAACACCATCAGCGCAGTCATCCTGAGCAACGCGAAGGATCCCGACGCGTTCACACGTGTCGATGCCGTGTCCGGCTTCCGCTGCGAAAAGTTCGTGCAGCAACCATCCGCATCGGTCAATGTAACTTTGCGATGAGAGAAATTCGTGCAGCGGAAAATACCATCCCCATCGGCTGATCCAGCT
Source organism: Terriglobus sp. (assembly GCA_026225595.1). Classification (GTDB taxonomy): domain Bacteria; phylum Acidobacteriota; class Terriglobia; order Terriglobales; family Acidobacteriaceae; genus Terriglobus. Next base: position 8,429 of record JAMFTB010000283.1, read on the forward strand.
CGTCGGGATTCTTCGCTGCGCTCAGAATGACGTTTTGATGGATATGAAAATGTCATGCGGTACGCTCACGCATCTGCTTGTAGGCCTTGTGCACAAAGCTGCCCATGTACCAGCCGTCAATGTACTTGTAGGGCGTTTCACCCGTTGTGTAGTGGCCGCAGGGCAGCACGCGGCTTACATAGTTCACTCCGCGCGCGCTGAAGTTCTTCAGCACATCCAGCGAAAATTCCTCAATAAAGGTAAGGTCCCACGTGGCGTGGATGACCAGCGACTGCCGCGTCTTTTCTGCGGCAAAGCGATCCATCACAACCATGGGGCTGATGCTGGTGAAGATGTCGCGGACATCATTCTGCGACAAACCATTCTGCTCAAACGATGCACGCACGTGGCGTGTGCTTTGGCCGGTCCACACCACGTCGCCAAACCATGTGGACGCATGGTTGAAGGCGCACACCTGGATGCGCGGATCGAACGCCGCGGCCATAAACGCGTAGCAGCTACCAAGCGATGTGCCCAGCACGCCAAACTGCTCGTAGCCCTGCGACTCAAGCCAGTCGATGCATGCGCGGATGTCGACCACAGCCTGCCTGCAGGCCGCGATGGTGCGGCCCACGTTGCTGCTTACGGCGTAGTCGCTGCGCTCAAGCTCAGCAGGACGGCGGATGTCGTGATACGGCTTGGACAGCCGCAGACCCGCAATGCCGAATTTGTTGAAGATGCTGCACAGCGCGTTGTGGCTGAAGGCATCCGCATTCCACTGCGGCAGCACCACAATTGCCTGCTTCTTGCGCAGCGGATCCTTGTGCGCGGGCTCCGGATACCAGCGCGCATTCACGGCATCATTTTCCGGATACTTCGACGGCACCGGCGAGGTGAACCGCAGAAACTGCGCGGGGTCCAGCTTGCCGGTGGCGGCGTCATCCTTCAGCTGCTGGTCCTGCGCCAGCGTCTCTGGCCGCACGTTGGTGGGGAACAGCTCCGGGTGCCGCTGTTCCAGCCGAAAATCCGTTGGCGTGGGATAGCCGTAAAACGCATCGCTGCGCTCGACCAGCTCCTGGTTGATGCGCTTCATGCGGTCAAGGGCCGCAGCCGTATCCAGCCGCCCGGCAACGTCTTCCGCATGCGACTCCGCCGCCAGCTCGCTGAAGTCCGCAAGCCAGTCAAAGCCCCACTCCAACGGCCGCACCACGCGATTGGTATCGCGTGTCGTCAGCGCCGTCTCCCAGCGGATCATCCAATCCGCATACCACTGTCCAAGCATCCCCTTCAGGATACCGGAGCAACGGGAACAAAATGTAAATCAGCGACGGGAGCGGGCCTTTGTGTCGTTGATATAGTGGCTCGTGCGTCCCAACGGAGGTCAGAAGCTGTGCCGGACATACTACAAGGAGTACTCCTCACGTTTGCAGGCGTAATCGTCCTCGTAATTGCTTTATGGGGAATTATTGCCTGTGCTCAAGACGCCAGACTGCGGGGGAAATCGGCAATCCTCGTGTGCCTCCTAGTCATTGGCTTCTTTCCGTTTGGCCTCATTGCATGGTTTCTCTTCAGGCCCCCGGCGGTCCCTACAGAATCTAACGATCGAAGGCACTGGCGACCACGATAGTGTTTTCTGCTGCTTTCCTTGCATAGGTTTCCGTCTCTCGATGGCCACCCTTGGGCGAAGAATAAACAATCACTCAAAATCTATCCAGACGATGAATTGCGCAAGCGGCCGACCCGCCGCGTGCTGTTGGCATCGGATACTGGAAGTATGGTTTTTGATTGCACACAGACCGCCCGGGGCAAGCTTGTTACAGCACGCCGCAGGATTGCCGCCGTTGCATTGATAACGGCATGCACGCTGCCGTTATCGCTTACGTCGCAAACAGCGGCAGCACCGGCAGCGGCAACGCCTACTGCAGCACCAGCAACGACGGCCGCCGCCGCATCTGCTGCAACCACAGCCGCAGCGGCCACGGCAGCAAGCTCAACCCCGGCAACAAGCCAACCGGCACCCACACCAGCGCCATCGCGCACCGCAACACCCGCGCCCACGCTGACACAGCAGATTGCCGCGCTGCCCTCACTCGATGGCGCGGGCATTGACGCAGACGCGCAGGGCAAGGCCATCCTTGAGCACCTGAACGCGATGCTGCGCTTTTACCGCGAAGCCGTCACGCAGGCCCAGAAGATTGGCGAACCCAGCGACGTTCTGTACAGCGAACAGGCCACTGCGCAGGCCACGCAGGCAGCGCAGCTGGCATTCCAGGCAGCACGCAACCAGGCGGCTCTACTGGCAAAGATGAATGCGGCTACGACTCCGGCTGGCGGAGCCGCGGCTGCGAACAAGCCCGCTGCCAGCAACACCAGCGGAGACAACACAGCCGCCGCGAGCAACAACTCCAACACAGACAACGACGATAACCAATCAGAACCGACGCAGCAGCAGCGCTTTGCCCTGCTGCGCGCCAACGCTCAAACGCAACTAACCGCGCTGCAGCAGCAGGACGCAGCGCTGGATGCGCAGGTGGTCCACGCCAAGGGCAAGGATCTAGCCGCACTGCGCCTGCAGGATGAGCAGATTGAGGGCCAGGTAGAGCTGCAAAAATCCATCGTGGACGCCTTCAACAAGGTTGCCACCATGGCTGATGCGCAGGCCACGGGCACAGGCCTTGCCGGCGACATTGCGCAACTGCTGCGCGCCGCGCCGGAGCTGGGCACCGTTGCACCCCGGCCCGTAACCGCGCCGCCCTCGCTTGAGAGCCTGGGCGCTGCGCGTGACTCCGGCGTTTCAAGCCAGGCGGTAGCTCTGATCCAGCTGCTGACCACACGCCACACCATTGACAGCCGCATCGCGGAGACGCAGCTGCTCAGCAAACAGACAGACGCCCTGCGCCAACCCATGATCAAGCTGATGCGGTCGACCATTGCACAGGGCATGGCAGCCATGCAGGCCGCGCCTGACCCCACGGCCAAGGCCACCACAGCGCAGACCGCTGACGTAATCCGCAAACGCTATGATGCGCTGGCCGCCACCTTCCGCGTGCTCTCTGCTGCAACGCAGCCCATGAGCCAGGAGATGGTGGTGCTGGAGCAGAGCCGCACCAACCTGCAGAACTGGAACGATGCCGTCGAGGTGGAGTACACATCGCTGCTGCGGTCGCTGCTCATCCGTGTGGCGAGCATTGCGCTGGCGCTGCTGATACTGGTTGTGCTGGGCAGCGTGTGGAAGCGGCTTACGTCCAAATACGTTACGGACGTGCGCCGCCGCCGCCAGTTGCTTGTGGTCCGCCGTATTGTGATGGGCTTTCTGTCGGGACTCGTCGTCATCTTCGGCTTTGTCTCGCAGTTCAGTTCACTGGCTACCTTTGCCGGATTCATCACGGCGGGCATTGCAGTTGGCCTGCAGACCATCCTGTTATCGGTCGCAGCGTACTTCTTCATCATTGGCCGCTATGGCGTGCGCGTAGGCGACCGCATTACTGTTGCAGGCGTAACCGGCGACGTGATTGAAGTGGGCCTTGTCCGCTTCTACCTGATTGAGCTGACCGGCACCGGCAATGAACTGCACGCGACGGGACGCGTGGCTGTGTTCGCAAACTCCGTGCTCTTCCAGGCGGGCACGCCGCTCTACAAGCAGGTGCCCGGCACCGAGTACGCATGGCACGAGGTGACCGTGAAGCTGAAGCCGGAGACCGACTACAAACCCGCCATGGACGCCGTGCTGGCCTCTGTAAAGGCCGTCTACAGCGGCTACCAGAAGAACATTGAGAATCAGCACCAGCGCGTGGAAGAGTGGATGGACGCCGCCATGGAAGCGCCCCGCATTGAGCCGCGCCTGCAGATGGCCGAGGACGGCCTGCAGTACGCCGTGCTCTTCCCCGTGGAGATGAAGGACGCCTCATTGACCGATGAACGCCTCGTGCAAAAGCTGCTGGCAGACATCGCCGCCAACCAGCCAGCACGCGACGCCATCGCCGCACCACCAACAGTAAAAGCCGTCGTCAAGGGCTAAGCCGTAGCTACCTGGTTTCCCCTTGGTGGAAAACTGCACCAAAAACTGTGAAAATGTTGTGGACATTGAAGGTCCGGCACGCACATACTTGCGTCTAAAGAGCTATGCCTACGGAATATAAACTCGCGATTCCTGCAAGAGTCGAGGGCGGCCAATGAGAGCGAGTGAGTCCAGGTATGGCAGGTTCCAACAAGAATCAGCTCGAGCATCTTGTGGCGATGCGAAAGCTTGCCCTCTACCAGCAAATCGCAAAGTATTTCTTCCTGTGTTTAGGGGTATGCTTCACCTCTTTTTGCATTTATCTATGCGTCCGCTCTCTCGCCGGGCAAATGACCACCGCAACATTTCTTATTTCTGTAATTGGAAAGCTCACCATGCCTAGGGCATTACCCATAACGCTGCTATCAGCTTGGGGAGTTGCTGGAACATCGTGGGGAGCGCTAGAACGGCGGGCAAAAAAGAAAATGATTGCTCGCTTGCATCCGATGGCTCGAAAGGCTCAGCTAGCGATAGACCCAAACAAAGGCTCGAGCGGTATAACTCTCACCGGAGATACAGGACCGGAGGACGCATGACTATTACGATCTTTTACATAACGTCTTGTGCTATCGCGCTGACAGGTTTGCTTTTTGTCTGGGAATGCGGACTCCGTCCGTTGATGTTGGATAATTTCCGCGACAAAGTATTCGTAGTGCGAGACCGGCTTTATCTTCTGGCACAAGAGCAGCGCATCGACTGCAATTCTGAAGCTTACAGAGCGGTAGAGCAATTTCTGAATGGCGTCATCCGTTATGCACACCGCTTTAGCCTGAGTTCTTTCCTTTTGACTACACGTGCTTACAGGGAAGGAAGTCTTGGTGCGGAAGCGTCTTCGTCTACGGCACTTCTTCAGAAGATTGGTGCAGTTCAGGATGTAGCAGTGCGAAACGAGTTGAACGCGCTCGTTACAGATATCACCTATTTGCTACCCCGTTATATTGCCCTCTCATCGTTGCCTTTTATGATTTGCACGGCGATATACCTAATGCTTCGGAACTCTGTGCCGGCTGTGGTTAAAACGAAGCAAGCAGCTGTCACAACTTTCAAGGAAGAAGCTTTTCTTTCCGCCAAGTACGAGCGCCTTGCAACTGCATAAGACAACTTCGCACCTACATGAGGTAGCGAAGGCCCACCGTTTGGTGGGCCTTTGCTTTGTTCTGAAATGTTTGGAGCACCGGGCGGGGATCGAACCCGCGCATACTGGTTTTGCAGACCAGCGCGTTAGCCACTTCGCCACCGGTGCTCATTTGTTGTTCTCACCTTCGACTGACGTCGAAGGTGAGAACAAAGTTTTAATTAACCCGCTCAGCCGGCATGGCTAAAGCCATGCCCTTTCAAAAATGAACTCGAACGAATCAAACTCTGCTGCAGCAATGCGTTCCGAGAACGAACTCTAACGAACCGTACTCTGCGGCATTGCTTTCGCCACGAGAACGAAACTACTTGGGCTGCTGCGTTGTGCGCAGGTATGGCTTCACCGTGGTGTAGCCGGGGAAGCGTACCGCTGCGTCCTCGTTGGAAACAGCACCGGTGATGATGACGTCATCGCCCTGCTTCCAGTTTGCCGGCGTTGCGACCTGGTGCTTCGCGGTCAGCGCCATGGAGTCGAGCACGCGGAGGATCTCGTCAAAGTTGCGGCCCGTCGTCATGGGATACGCCAACGTCAGCTTGATCTTCTTATCCGGCCCGACGATGAACACCGTGCGCACCGGCGCGTTGTTGGCAGGCGTGCGGCCTTCGCAGCTATCGCTATCGTCTGCGGCCAGCATGTCATACAGCTTGGCCACCTTCAGGTCATGGTCGCCAATGATGGGGAAGGTCACTTCCGCGCCGCTGACGTCCTTGATATCCTGTGCCCACTTGCCGTGGTCGCTGACCTTGTCGACCGACAGGCCAATGACCTTGACGCCGCGATTGGCAAACTGCTGCTCAAGGGTTGCGACTGCGCCCAGCTCCGTCGTGCAGACGGGTGTGAAGTCCTTGGGGTGCGAGAAGAGCACGACCCAATTGTTGCCAATCCACTCGTGAAAGTCGATGGTGCCCTGCGTGGTTTCAGCGGTAAAGTCCGGAGCAGTGTCGTTGATGCGGAGTGACATTGGAATCCCTCGTGTCCTTACAAAGCGAAGTGAGTTACAGGCGAATCAGCCAAAACAAAACCCACCGTGATGGTGGGCAGGTGCGTTTGCGAATGCTGCGATGATTCTGCGGCGCGCTACGACCCTGCCTGTGCGGAACGACAGCAGCGGCAGCAGCAAAGGGTCGAGTTGGAACGCGTCGCCATCACCTGCAACAATATGCCGGGAGGTGCATGATGTCAACGGAACAGACCGTCCGGCGCGAGTTGCCGTGGGCGCAGGTGGATGTCTTTGCTGAACGCAGGCTTGAGGGCAATCCGCTGGCAATCTTCACAGATGCGCGCGGCCTGACAACCGAACAGATGCAGGCGCTGGCGCGCGAGACCAACCTGAGCGAGACCACGTTCATCCTGCCTGAAGATGAAGCCACGGAGCGCGAACACGGCGTGCGTGTGCGCATCTTCACCGTGCAGGAGGAGCTGCCCTTTGCCGGGCATCCCACGCTGGGCACTGCCAGCTGGCTGTGGGCCAACCACCCCACGCTGCGCGGCGCAGATGAGATCAAGCTAAAGCTGAACGTGGGCACTGTGCCGGTTCGATTCACGCAGCCAGCCGCCGGTGAACACGGTGCCTATAACAGGATATGGGGCGAGATGCGGCAGCGTGATCCTGAATTTGGCGCGCTGCCAGACCCCGCAGCCATTGCGCACGCCTGCGGCCTTTCCGCAGACGACCTGCACCCCACGTTGCTGCCGCAAACCGTGAGCACCGGCCTTGCCATGTGTATTGTTCCACTGCGATCGCTTGAAGCGTTGTGCCACCTTCGCGTGAACTCCGCAATGGACACACTGCTGGCCGACGCAGGAGCGAAGTTCGCCTATGTGATCGCACCAACCGGCGACGCACTGACGTGGCGCGCACGCCTGCAGTTCTATAACGGGGAGGATCCCGCGACAGGCTCAGCAGCGGGTTGTGCCATCAGCTACCTGGTGCGGCACGGCGCGGTGCCCAGTGGCGCACAGGCAATGCTGCTGCAGGGCGAAGAGATTTTGCGGCCCAGCCGCCTGTACATTCGCGCCTGCTTATTGCAGCACGATGAATTTCGCGCCCAGGACGAGGCCAATCGTGTGAATTCAGAAGCGCGCTTTTTGCCGGTTGATGAACATGCAGTGACAGATGTGTTCGTTGCCGGGCGCACCATTCCTGTTGCATCAGGCAGCTTTACGCTCGGGTAATGCAAGGGCTTTCCACACCTCTTGCACACCGCAACTCATAGGGGCATAACGGTTTCCTCAATCGGTGGGAAACGCGATCCGGAAACACGCACAGCTTTCGCTTAAATTTCGCTCTTGCACGGCCTTGGTGTGATTCGTACTCTCGGGAAGCGTTGGACGGAGTGAGTCCGCCAACAGCATCCGTCGCGGCTCCTCACCAAGCCGTCCGCGCGCCTTAATTTCCAGGTTCGAATGCTCCACCACACCGCTGCTTTGTGCAGTGGTACAGGCTTTTTTTGCTCTTTTTTGTCGCCGCCCATGCGGGCCCGCGGCTAACGACCCACCCTGCGCCGAAAACGGTACAGGTAACCCTTGGAGAACGACCAAACCATGCGTCCGAAGAAAATCATCCTGTGTGTCGACGACAACGAGCAGACGCTCGCTATCCGTAAGTTCCTGCTTGAAACCCGCGGCTACCGCGTGCTGTGTGCCACCGGCGCGCATGAAGCCCTGGAGATTCTGGAAGGCTATGCGCCCGGCGAAATTTCACTGCTGCTGACCGACCTGCTGATGCCCCAGATGGATGGCGTTGAGATGATCCGCCGTGCACGCCTGCAGCAGCCCGGCCTGCCCACCCTGATGGTCTCCGGCACCGTCACCTCGTTTGAACGCGGCAGCGGCGCAGATGTCTTTCTGCCCAAGGGCGCATGCTCGCCCGTGGAGCTGCTGGAACGCGTCCGCGTACTGGTAGCCCGCAAGCGCGGCCCCAAGAAGCACGTGCTGCCTACGCCTCCAAGCATCGCCGCACAAAACACCGACTCGGTCGCTGCTTAAATCTATGTCCTGCCGGACGGGTCCACTGCGCGTGGGGCGGGCGTTTCCACGCCTTTTCACTTCCTTCGGAGTGGCGCTTCCGATGGTCGCGATGAACATTCATGCCGACCATCGGGAGGCGCGAGGCGAAGCCAGTAAAAAGGTGCGTGAGCACCCGCCCTCCGCGAGGGAGGCCCGTCCGGCAGGACATGGCTTTACTAAGCTTCTACCAGCCCGTAACGGCGCTGCCAGTGTTGTTTGAGTTGTGAGCGGACGAGAGCGCGTTCGTCTTCGGTGACGTCGCGTGTGCGCTGCGCGGCGAAGTCTGCGGCCTCGTTTTTGGCCAGCTCCAGCAGGCGGCGGTCGCGGACGAGGTTGGCCACGCGGAAGTCTGGCATGCCTGCCTGTCGTGTGCCGAAGAACTCGCCGGGCCCGCGCTGCGCAAGGTCAAGTTCGGCAAGCTCAAAGCCGTTCTGCGTGCGGACCATTGCGTCGAGGCGCTGCTCGGCTTCCGGCGAGACGCGCGCGCCCGTCATCAGGATGCAGTAGCTCTTGGCCGATCCGCGACCCACGCGGCCGCGCAGCTGATGCATCTGCGCCAGGCCAAAACGCTCCGCATGTTCAATCACCATCAGCGACGCGTTGGGCACATCCACGCCTACTTCAATCACCGTGGTTGAGATGAGCACGTCCAGGTCGCCACGCTTGAACTGCTGCATGATGATCTCTTTCTCGTCGGCGGGCAGACGCCCATGCAGCAGACCCAGCCGCAGACCATGCAGAGCGCCGTGACGCAGCTCTTCATACATGTCCGTAGCCGCACGCAGCGTGGGCTTTTCAAACAACTCATCTTTAGGCTTCTTAACTGTTTTTTTCGCAGCCGATTTCTTTGCGACAGACTTAGCAGCCTTCTTCGCAGGCAGCTTCGTTCCCGCCTGCAAACCCGCTGACTCGCTGACCTGCTGACTTGCTGACTCGCTCGCATCATCCGGAAAATCCAACTCCGGCTGATCATCCTTGGTGCCCTCAACCACGGGATAGACCACGTACGCCTGCCGACCCGCGCTCACCTGCTTGCGCACAAACTCCCACACCTCTGCTGCGCGTTCGTCGCTTACGCGCCGCGTAACGACGGGCGTGCGGCCGGGCGGCAGTTCGTCAATCACGCTTACGTCCAGGTCGCCGTAAATCGTAAGCGCCAGCGTGCGCGGAATGGGTGTGGCTGTCATCACCAGCACGTCCGGTTCGGTGGCCTCATCCTTCTTCATCAGCGTGAAGCGCTGCCGCACACCAAAGCGATGCTGCTCATCCACGATGACCAGACCCAGGTTGAAAAAGTCCACCTTCTGCTGGATGAGCGCCTGCGTGCCGATGACCAGTTCTGCCTCTCCGCGTGCAATGCGGCTGCGTGCGCGACGCTTCACAGCCTCTTCCAGCGAGCCGGTCAGCAGCGTCACCTTGTACTCACGCTCGGACTTTGCCAGCAGCTTGCGCGCGGCAATGTAGTGCTGCGTCGCCAGGATCTCCGTGGGCGCCATCAGCACCGCCTGGTAGCCGTTCTCAATCGCCACCAGCGCCGCTTCAATGGCGACAATGGTCTTGCCGCTGCCCACATCGCCCTGCAGCAGCCGCCGCATGGGCTGCGGCTTGCGCATGTCTTCCACAATTTCTTTCAGCACGCGTTTCTGCGCGCCGGTTGGACGGAACGGCAACACCTGCTTGATGGCGTGGCGCACGCGATCATCTGCCACAAAGGCAATGCCGGCGCGGTCGCGCAGGCGGCGGCGCTTCAGCTCCAGGCCAAGCTCAAGGTAAAAGAGCTCCTCAAAGATCAGCCGCGCATGCGCCGGCGTGGTGAAGCCCTGCAGATCGCCCATGCCGGTGCCTGCGGGAGGGAAGTGCGCTTCGCGAAGTGCGTCCAGCCGCCCGGGCAGGCCAAGCCGTTTACGCATCGAAAGCGGCACGGGATCAGCCACTGGCGGACCCGCCGCAAGCTCGTCCAGCAACCCCCACACCACCTGCCGCATCCACCGCGAACCAAGCTTTGCGCCCCACGGCGTGGTGCCGCCCAGCGACTCATATACCGGCACAATTCGGCCCACCTCAAGCAGCACGGCGTCTTGTGGGTCATCCGGCCCGGGCAGAATCTCAAACTGCGGCTGAATCATCTTGAACTGGCCTGCGCGCGATTGCGATGGCTCAAGCTTGCCGTAGAGCGCAATCATCTGGCCGGCCTTGAACTTGTCCTGCAGGTACGTTCCGCGGAACCAGATGGCCTTCAGCGTCTGCAGCCCCTGGCCTACGGTCATCTCAAAGATAGGCATGGACCGTGCGCGCAACACGGTGCTGCCGCGCACCTCTGCAATCACGGACGCCATTTCACCCGCGCGCAGTGCGCTCAACGGCTGCGGATCAAGCCGATTTTCATAGCGAAAGGGCAGGTGGTACAGCAGGTCTTCGACGGTTTCAACGCCGCGCTTACGCAGCGCCTCCGCATTGCGCGGGCCAACGCCCTTAATCAGCTGTACGGGCGTGGCGAGTTCCATCACAAGGCGATGATAAGGCAAAGATGCACGCGTCTGACATCTTGACCTTATAGTTGTTTCTCCCGGGAGGCCCGTCATTGACCCGCATTCAAAAAGTCGCGCGGTGGATTGACACAGCGCAGAGAAAGATCATCGATCTATGCATCCTGTTCTATAAGCATGTCCTTCTGCGTATTTGGCGAATGCTCCGCTGGCTGATCCGCCTGTTCAACAAACCTCTACCTGCTTTTTTCGCGACGTTCGCTACTCTTTTAGGGTTTCTTACGACCTTCCCGCATATCTCTATAACTGTCCAAAACACATCGAGCGCAAGAAACCCACTGCTCGACCTCTTCGTGATTGGCAATGACGGATTGCTGCCGATTTACGATGGTCGAGTCGCGCTCAATGTCCGAAAATTTCAGTGGAGTCCGGTCAAAGTGGACCTTACCCAAAGCTGTGACGAGATTCCATCTGGTCGTGACGCCCCCGGTGACGATGTCCTCTTTAAGGAACTCGAACCTGGAGACCGACAGTCATACCAACCCTCTGTGATTGTGGACACCATGTTTAGGGGTATCCCGTCCTTTTCCACCACTGAGTACTTTGCCGCTGATATCGCCATCGACATCGATTACAGCGTTTTGCCCATCGAAAAACGATTATGGAGACGTCACACTACCCGACATTTCTTTTCCGGGTATGACGAACAGCAAAAAGCCTCCTGGTTTTATTGCGCAAATGGTCACTGGCTTCGCTTCGACAACTAACTTGAATCCAAAATTGCACCCACTGCTATCCTTGCTTTTGAAGAGAGGAAATTTCTCCATGCCCGTAATCACATTGCAGATGGTCGGCACCGCCACGCGCGAGCAGAAGGCCCAGATCGTCAAGGAATTTACTGACACCATGGTGAACGTGCTGGGCAAGAACCCCGAGCGCACCCACGTGATCATTACCGAGAAGGACGCGCAGGACTGGGGCTTCGCAGGCGAACTGGTGGCAGACCGCCAGGCAAAGCAAACGAGCTAAGCGCATGCCAACGGTTGAGTTGAACAACATCCGCAAGGTGTATGAGAACAAGGTTGCAGTGGAAGGCCTGACTCTGCGCATTGAGCCGGGCACCATGTTTGGCCTGCTGGGGCCAAACGGCAGCGGCAAAACATCGTCCATCCGCATGATGATTGGCATTACCGTGCCGGACAGCGGCACCGTGAGCCTGTTCAACAAGCCCTTCGACCGCGATGCGCTGAAGCGCGTAGGCTACCTGCCGGAAGAGCGCGGGCTATACAAGAAGATGAACGTGCTGGACCAGATCGTCTTCATGGGACAGCTGCGCGGCCTGAGCGAAACAGAAGCGACCCGCCGCGGTAAGCAGTGGGCAGAACGGCTGCAGATTACCGAGGCGCTGCCCAAGAAGACGGAAGAATTATCCAAGGGCATGCAGCAAAAGATTCAGTTCATCACCGCGCTCATCCACGAGCCGGAGCTGGTCATTATGGACGAGCCCTTCAGCGGGCTTGACCCCGTGAACGGCGCGCTGCTGCAGGACACGCTGCTGCAACTGCGCAGTGAGGGCAAGGCCATCCTGTTCAGCACGCACCGCATGGACCAGGTGGAGAAGATGTGCGACGCCATTGCGCTCATCCACCGCGGCAAGGTGGTGCTTGAGGGCAACATGCGCGATGTGAAGAACGCCTATCCGCGCAACCGCGTTGAGGTGGTCTACGAGGGCGATAACAGCTTTTTGCGCAACCCCGTTGTGGAAGAAGTGAAGGAATATGGCGGCGGCATTACCAACATCAAACTGCGCGGCGACGGCGTGACCACCATGCCCGATGCGCAGCCGCTGCTTGCAGATGCCGTACGCAACGGCACACGCATTACGCGCTTTGAAGTGAAAGAGCCGACGCTGGAAGAGATCTTTATTGAGCGCGTGGGAGGCAACGTTGATGCCTAACTTTCTGCTGATTGCAAAGCGCGAATACCTCGAGCGCATCCGCACTAAGAGCTTCCTGGTCATGACGGTGCTCATTCCGCTGTTGATGGGCGGCGGCCTCTTCGGCTCTGTATTGATGACGAAGAACACGCACTCAGACGCGCATGTTGCCGTCGTCAGCTACGACGAGCGGCTGGCGATGGACCTGCAGAACGAGCTGGAGCACGGCAAAAACAGCGAGATGACCGTTACCGTGATTGCGCCGCCATCGTCAAAAACGCGCGCAACACTCGACGGCGAATTGGCCGACAAGGAGCTGGACGGCTACCTGTGGATTCGCTCGCCGGAGCATGCAGGCAGCCAGCCTGTGGTGGAGTACAAGCCGCGCTCGTCTGCCGACATCAGCACGCGGGACACGCTGCAGAACGGCTTGCATACCGTGTTGATGCGCGAACGGCTGCAAAGCCAGGGCATGGCGCAGACGGAAGTGAATGCGCTGATGCAGCCCGTGCAGTTAAACACATCCGGCACCGGCCAGGCAGACGACTCTACCGCGCAATACGTCAGCGTGGTGGTGCTGTTTTTGCTGATGTACTTCGTCATCATGCTCTACGGCATGAACGTGGCGCGCTCCATTATTGAGGAGAAGACATCGCGCGTGTTTGAAGTGATGCTTGCAACCGTGCGCCCTGCAGACATGATGGCCGGCAAGATGCTGGGCGTGGGCAGCGTGGGCCTCACGCAGGTTGCGGTGTGGCTTACTGCTGGCTTTCTACTCTCAAGCACGGCCATTGCAGCCCGCGTCACCGGCGGAGCAAACCATGTCCACCTGTCTGCGTCGCAGGTCATCTTCTTCGTCATCTACTTCCTGCTGGGTTACATGCTGTACTCGTCCATTGCGGCGGCGCTGGGCGCCATGACCAACTCTGAGCAGGAGCTGCAGCAGCTGAACATGTTCCTGGTCATGCCGCTGGCGCTGTGCATGTTTGCGCTGGGTGTGGTGGTGAACGCACCGGACGGCAAGGTGGCGACGATCATGTCGCTCATCCCACCCTTCACGCCGCTCATCATGTACATGCGCATCTCGCTTGGGCATCCTTCGTGGCTGCAGGTGGGCGCGTCCATTGCGTTCATGCTCGTGGCCATCTATGCCGTGCTTTGGATCGCCAGCCGCATCTACCGCGTGGGCATCCTGATGTACGGCAAGCGGCCCACACTGCCGGAGATTCTGCGCTGGCTGAAGTACAGCTAGAAGACATGTCCTGCCGGACGGGCCCGCTACGCGCGGTGCGGTCACTTCGTGACTCACAACTGCTTCGCGTGGCCCTTCCGTTGGTCGGGATCAAACCCTGGGCCGCTCGTAACAAACCTCATGTGGCACGAATCGTAAGGGCGCGGCTTCAGCCGTGCCCTTACGATTCTGCCATTCATCAAATTTCTCAGCCTGCGAACGCACCGCACGAAAGCCTGGTCAGACGCGATACCTTATTGCCAAAGGAAATAAGATGCGCCTTGCCAAGCTGCTGATCAGCGTCGTCGTTATCGCGCCCACTGCTTACGCTCAGAGCATGCCCGTGCCGCAAGAAGGCATCACACACGCACTCGCAATCTCCCGCTCGGCGCGTGTCTCTGATCTGCATTACGACCTGCGTTTTGATCTGGAACTGCACGCAGCAACAATGCCTGGTCGCGAGACGGTGCGCTTCACGTTGAGCGATACAAAGTCAGATCTTCCGATTGACTACCGCGACGGCACGCTGGTCAGCGCAAGGCTCAACGGCAGCAGCATCCCGGCCAAACTATACAGCGGCCACCTCATCCTGCCCGCAGCGCAACTGCGCACCGGTAGCAACACGCTTGAGACTGCATTCACCAGCCGCATTGCCAAGGCGGGCGCGGCGATCACGCGCTATGACGATCAGGAAGATGGCAGCGAATACTTTTACTCGCTCTTCGTGCCCATGGATGCGGACATGGCCTTCCCCTGCTTCGATCAGCCAGAC
>JAMFTB010000284.1 GCA_026225595.1 Terriglobus sp.
GCAGAGGCAGCGGCTGATGCTGGCCGGCTCGTGCGGCTGCTTGAGACGCGCGGCGCTGCTCCGGATCACCCAGAGGTGCTGACGCTGCCGGAGACGGCTTATTTGAAGTGCCTGATTTTGCAAGTGGACTAAAAATCGCTAAGCAATATGCAGCGCACGGCCATCAGCGCATGGCGTAGCTGGCATTAATTGTGGTATCCACCTCTGCCGGGGCGCCGTTGAGCAGGTATGGCGTGTACGTCCACTGACGCACCACATCCATTGCCGCGTCGGCCAGGTAATCATCGGGTGTGGAGATCAGTTCCAGGTCGCGTATGTGACCGTCTTTGCCAATGATGGCGTGCAGAACCACCGTGCCCTGTATCCGCTTCTTCTTTGCCATCTCCGGGTAATAGAGCGGCACCTTGTTTTTGATTTGACCGGCAATCATGGCGCCGGGCACATACTGTGCGCCGCCCGTATCTTCCGTTGGAAGAACGATGTCCTCCTCGGAAAGCTCGTGGTTGGCTATGATCGCGTCCACATGCAGGTGCGCGCGCATTTTTCCATTTTCCATCATGGTGATGTCGCCGGGAATGTATACCGATCCGAAACGAAGAATCCTGTTGAAGGTGAAGATCAGGCCGTGGTGCCCCTCCACCATGCGAATAATTTACGGATCCTTGTCGAGACAGTACGCTCCGTTTGGCGCGGCGATTGTGGCCTTTGTAATTTCATTGCGGCTGAAGAGCATCCCTGGATGAAAATCCAGGTTCGCCGCACTCGAAGAATCTACGTATGGCAGTGATGCGACCACGCAATTGAGCGACGCCACGGAATTTTTTACCGTCGACATCGTAATGGAATAGCCCTTCAAACGATCCTGCGAAGGAATCGGCCCAAAGAGATCATCGATGACGTGGCCCATGGGGAGGGTCGTCTGGTAATCCGGATCGGAGGTGATGCGGGTCTTCCCATCGACTGTGGTGATCTTTGAATGCTTATCGCGGTAAAGGATGGAACGCTGCCAGTATCCTTCGCGCAGGTACACCTCGGTCATGATGCCTTTGCCATCTGGCGCGCCCTTGTAGTCATAAGTTTCAAAGCTTGCCTGCAGGCGAAAGGGCGATGTGCCGGTGCCATGAAGATTCGAAAGCTCGCGTGCCTTGTCCAGAGCTGCTGCGGCTGCAGGATCGGAAGCGGACTGCGCAGCGGACTTGCCTACCTCCAGAGAGGTGACAGCGGCAGAGGCATTTTGCTGGGCATTGAGAGCGGCAGTGAAAGTAGAAACGAGAGCAAGGCAAACAAACAGGCAGCGAAGGCGCATCATTTTATCCAATTTGAAAGATGACGGGAAGCATACCATCTCGCCATAAAAAACAGAGCCACGCAATGCGCATAGCTCTGGTTGAGTTCCAATTTGGATTTGGCGAAGTTATTTGGCGTCGTTGAACTCTTCCAGCCACGCCATCTGGATAGCTTCAAGAATGCCTTCGTTGGACTTTGCCGGGTCGCCGGTAAAGCCAGGCAGCTCGGTCACCATCTTGTGCATGTCCGTAAAGCGGACCGTGAGCGGGTCCGTATCGGGGAACTTTTCCTGCATCTGAATGCCAATCTCTTCGGCATTCTCCCAACCATATTCAAACGGCATCTGGATTCTTCCTCTATGCGACGAGCTGTGTGCAAACTTGCGGAGATGAGGCGAATAAAAACAGTACGCGGCGATCGCAAAGTTTCCGCCGCGATCGCTGCGAGACCATTGCGATCGCTGCGTTCCGTTTTTCGAACTAAGCCTTGGCAGGAACCACGGCAGCAGGCTTGCCCTCCTGCACGTAGTTGCGGTTCCATGCAGGAATCTCAACCAGGTACGTGCCGGGCCCGGTAATGACGGCCTGGCAGCCCAGCCGCGAGTTAGTCTGCGGTCCGGCGGCAAGGTCAATGCGGTCCAGCTCGTCATCCTCGGGATCGTTCAGGCCCGGCTCGCCCGCCTTCACGTACACGTGGCAGGTGGTGCAGGCGCAAACACCGCCGCAGGCGTGGTCCATAAAGACGCCATAGTTCTCTGCAACATCCAGCAGGCTCATGGGCTGGCCGTGGCCGTCGTAGGGCAGTGAGCCGTAGACGAACTCCACCGTCTTGCCCTCCGGCTGAAAGGTCACGCGGACAATGTTTTCCGCGGGTGGCTTGGAAAGGTCGACTTCGGGTAGTTCAACAGTGTGTTCAGACATGGGTACGCTCTCCCGTCCATTCTATCGAACAGCATCGCGGACAAACGCCAGTACCGCACTAACGGCGGTGCAACTGCCCGAATGTGGTAGCAGTTTCTGTATCCGGCGATGGCTGCGATGTGTCATGCTGAACCCAGGTTTCAGCGTGCCTCCACTGAGGTTTTTCCAATGCATAGCGTAATTATTGCCGCGTGTTTCCTGCTGATTGTCCTGGTTCCGTGTCTTGTTGCAATGCAAAGCGCCTCCAAGGAGGGCCGTAGCGGCAACACGGATGAACACGTGATCGCACCGCCTGTAACTCCCGCTGTTGAACGCCGAAAGGGAGACCGCAGGAAGGGGCCATCGCGTATTCGCATGGCTGCGGATGCCGCACTTGGCAAGGATGCACCGGTTGCGAACGCTGCGGGCCAACGGCCCTCACGTGTACGGCAGGTTGCGGCTGCACTGGTCCGCCGTCCGCCTGCACACAGTCCCATGGCTGCAGGCGATCCGGGTGAGCGAAAGCAGAGCATCCGCGAACTGCGCGCAAAGCACGCCGCCGCTAAGTCCGCCCGCAGCTAAAATCGCACTTTGGATCAAACTCCGTGTCGCGGACGAAGCCTTTTTTTTTCAAGCCTCCAAGAAAACAGGCCACTTCCTTTTCGTTGCTCCGCCGATGTAGGCTGGTTCTCGTTACAAAAAAGCCAGCAGTTTGCCCACTGCAATAAAGTTGGATAAGGCATGAAGTCTGGCAGGTTCCGGACGTTGCTCGCCGGGACTTTTGTCCTTGCTGGCACCGTTGTGTTTCCAGTTGTTGCTATGCGCGCGCAAACGCAGGTTGAGCAATTGCAATCTCCAAATTATCCATCACAGCCACTGCAGGATAACGGGGGCAGAAACGTTGCACCAGGCAAAGATTCAGTTTCTGAAAGTGCTGCGGCAGTCCCCGTAAGCGGCAGCTTCCTGCAACGACTGGGCCGCTATTACTGGGCAGACTGGCACGGCAAACTGCCCAGTGCCCCTGCGCCAGAACGGCGTGCGGTTGATTCGCCGTTGGACAGTCCTCCCTATCCTTCTGGTGACTGGAGCTACGGCGGATCCCCAACGATTGGCGCGCCGGATACGACGGCCTATCCGTTGATGACGGCAATGAAGCTGGACAATCACCGGACGAAAATCTACGGCTGGGCGAAGGGAACTTATAACTTCAGCACCAGCAATCAGAGCAATTACCCGTTAATCTTCGCGTCCACACCCAACATGGCGCGGCTGCAACAGGTTGTGCTGTTTGTGGAACGGCTTCCGAACACGGTGCAGAACAAGCACTTTGACTGGGGTTATCACGTAACCGCCTTGTATTTCGGCGTAGATTCGTCATTCGCAGCGGCGAAGGGGTATGTCCTGCATGCGCCCACCTCCTCCGCGCCGCGCTATGAATACCAGCCGCTGACGGAATACCTTGACATGTATTACCCGGTGAAGGATGGCTTGAATTTCCGCATTGGCCGGTTCATAACACTGCCGGGACTCGACTCACCGCTTGCCCCCTCGAACTACACCATGACGCGTTCGCTTGCGTATGCCGCCTCTCCGGTAACGGAGACCGGTGTGATCGGCACGTTGAAGGTGAACCGGCAATGGATTGTTCAGCTCGGCGTATCTGCAGGGCACGATGTAGCTCCGTGGAGCAGCGATCGCAAAGCTTCATTGCATGCCTGCCTCGATTACTCGACTGCAACAAATCGCAACAATTTCTATGTCTGTGCGAATGGCATCAACGATGGGAAATACGCATACGACAACGTGCAGCACTATGACCTGACGTGGTTCCACAAGTTCAATGCGAAGTGGCACACAGCAACCGAGGCATGGGTGATGTACCAACGTGATGTGCCGAATGTTGCCGGCAATGTTGAGAATCCGATTGCGGTCGAGCCGGGTACCTCTGGAGCCGTATGCGCCCAAGGAGAACTACGCTGCACCGCGCCGGCGTATGCGGTGGTGAACTACTTGAACCGTGAGATCAACCCATTGCTCAACATAGGCTTTCGTTCCGACCTGCTTAACGATAAGAAGGGGCAGCGAACCGGCGTTGCGACAAAGTACACAGAGAACACCTTGTACCTGGACAAGTTCTGGGGAAACACAGTCGAGTTACAAACCGATTTGCGCTTTGACCACTCGTGGGACAAGCGCGGCTACGACAACGACAAGGCGCGAAACCAGCTGATATTGGGGCTCAGCATGATCTACCGGTATTGATTCGCGCGGCGGTTATCTGCGCTCATGCCAATGGCTGCGGATCGTCCGAGGGGAAAACGCGGGGTGATGTGCCGGTTGCTGCTGGTGCCGGGCGCATGTCAGTATCGAATGCATGAAGCGGAGCGCAGGCGGTTGTTTTGTATGGCTGCTGGCAGCGGGAGCGGCGTGGTCGCAAGCGGTGAATTCTCGCATTGTGCCGCTGCATCCCGTGGACGAGTTGCGGCTTACGGCGCTGGCCGCGAAACCACCGCACGAGGCAGGAACGTTTCGGACACCTGACCTGGTTGAGCTTGTGACGCTGGACCCCACGATCAAGCTGGATATCCGTTACGCAACGTCAAATAATTTCCTGGGGACGCCGGTGTACACGCAGGCGCGTGCGTTTTTGCAGCGGCCCGCGGCAGAGGCTGTGGTGCGAGCCAGCGTGAACCTGCGCATCATGGGGTACGGGCTCATTATTCACGATGGCTACCGCCCCTGGTATGTGACACGCATGTTCTGGGATGCAACGCCGAACAAGCAGAAAATTTTTGTGGCCGATCCGAAGGAAGGGTCAAAACACAACCGCGGCTGCGCTGTGGATCTCTCTCTGTATGACCTGAAGACAGGCGCGGAAGTGGACATGCCGAGCGGCTATGACGACTTTACAGAGAAGGCCTACGCGAACTACGTCGGCGGCACGACCGAAGAACGCGCACGGCGCGCGCTACTGCGGAAGGTGATGGTCGAGCAGGGCTTCCAGGTGAACCCCACCGAGTGGTGGCACTTCGATTACAAGGACTGGAAGCAGTACCTGATTGGCAATGTGCGGTTTGAGGATTTAGGCGCGCAGTAGCACGCGTCTTACTTCGAGTCATCAATCTGCGCGGGCGCAAACGCGTGCGGGGCCGTGGGGCCTTCGCCCAGCTTTTCGCCTGCGCCGGTCATGGTCTGGCCGGTCAGCGCGGAGGAGACAGCGGTATCCATCATCAGCTCTGCAAAGCGATGCGTCGCCTTGTCCAGCGTGTCAATCGCAGAGCGGATCGCCTTGTAGTCCTCGCCCTTCACGCTTGCATCCAGCGCGGCCATCGCTGTCTTGATGGTGGCAACTTCGTCGCTGGAAAGCTGCTGCCACGCGGCGTGGCTTTCGCCCTTCACTACTGCTTCACGGATGGTCTGCGCTTCGTTCTTTGCTTCGATGAGTTGGCGCTGGTTCAGGTCATCTTCAGCGTGGTCGAACGAGGCGAGGATCATCTCCTCCACCTGGTCGTCGGTCAGGCCGTAGCTCGGCTTTACCTCAACCTCGGCGGCTTGGCCGCTGCGCTGCTCGCGCGCGCTTACCTGCAGAATGCCGTTGGCGTCGATGAGGAACTTCACCTCAATGCGCGGCAATCCCGCCGTCATGGGCGGAATGTTCTTGAGGTCGAACCTTGCGAGTGAGCGGCAATCCTTCGCCAGTTCGCGTTCGCCCTGCACCACATGGATGGCCACGTTCGTCTGACCGTCAACGCCGGTGGTGAAGTGTTCCGTTGCGCTGGCGGGGATGGTGCTGTTGCGTTGAATGATCTTTGCGACCACGCCGCCAAGTGCCTCAATACCCAGCGACAGCGGAGTCACATCCAGCAGCAGCAGTTCGTTCGTCGCGGCTGATCCACCCGCAAGAATGTCTGCCTGCACGGCAGCGCCCAGCGCCACAACTTCATCGGGATTCAGATCGGTGTGCGCTGTTTTGCCGCGTGCTGTCAGGCCAAAAACGTCATTAACCAGCGCGCGCACCGCGGGGATGCGCGTGGATCCGCCGACGAGCACGACCTCGTCAATGGAGGCGGGATCGATGCCCGCATCCTTGATGGCCTGCTTTGACGGTCCAGCGGTGCGCGCAATTACCGGCGCAATCAGCGCCTCAAACTGCTCACGCGTAATCTCACGCTGGTAGCGTTTGCCTTGTGGCAGAGCGAGATCAAGCTTCGCGGAGTCCGCGGATGACAGCGCGATCTTTACCTCGATCACAGCCTTGCGCACGGCCTGAACAATCTCTGCTGTTGCAGGCAGGCCAAGGTCATTTGCAATCTCGTCCAGCGCAATGTGCATCAGCAGGTTGTCGATGTCGTCGCCGCCAAGGTGCGTGTCGCCGTTGGTTGCAATGACCTCAAAGATGCCGTCATGCAGCTTGAGGATGGACACATCAAAGGTGCCGCCACCAAAGTCATACACGGCAACGGTGCCTTCCTTCTTGCGGTCCAAACCGTATGCAAGCGCTGCAGCCGTTGGCTCATTCACAAGGCGCAGAACGTCCAGACCCGCAATGCGTCCCGCATCCTTGGTGGCCTGGCGCTGCGCGTCGTTAAAGTATGCGGGCACGGTAATGACGGCGCGCGTAACCGGCGCACCAAAGTAGCGCTCGGCATTCTTTTTCAACTGGCCCAGCACCAGTGCGGAAATCTCCGGTGGTGTCAGCGTGCGGTCACCCACGACAAGATGCAGCACGTCATCTGCCTTCTGGTCGTCGGCAATGCGGAAGGGGAAGAGCGCAAGCTCATCGCGCACGTCGTCCATGCCGCGGCCCATCAGCCGCTTGGCGCTGTACACGGCGTTGCCGGGCGCTGTGAGCAGCGTGCCGCGCGCGCCGTTGCCCACGGTGACGTTGCCCCCTTCAATAGCGACAACAGAGGGCACCAGCGACGAGCCGTCCTCGCCGGGGATGACCACCGGCGTGCCACCCTGCAAAAACGCCACCAGTGAGTTGGTGGTTCCAAGATCAATGCCGACAACGCGGTTAATTTCTGCCATATCAATACACTTTCGGATGCTGCTGGATGTCCTAAAGACGCAACTGTAATGCGCCTTGGGGGCGACTCTTCATTGTCTCATCGCACGGGAGTACTATGTCCGCCATGAGCATCCCCGGCCAGACCGTCACCGTGATCCCATCCGTGCTGTACCGCGACGCAAACGCAGGTATTGAGTGGCTGAAAACCGCGCTTGGCTTCACCGAACACGTTGTCTATCGCAACGCCAGCGGCGCTATGGAACATGCGGAGCTGCTGTTTGGCAACGGCATGATCATGGTGGGCACCGCCGGTCTGAATAAGGAAGCGGCAGCGTGGCACGCTCTGCCGGGGGAGATTGGCAACCGCGTTACCGGCCTTGCTTACCTCATCGTGAAGGACTGCACGCCCGTGTGGCAGCAGGCCCGGGCCGCAGGTGCAGAGGTGCTGCTGCCGCTGCGCACCATGAGCTACGGCGGCCAGGCATTCACCGTCCGCGACCCGGAGGGCCATGTGTGGTCGCTTGGTGAATATGACCCGTGGGCTGTGTGAATTCGAAACATGTGTCCTGCCGGACGGGCCCGCTACGCGCGGTGCGGGCGTTTGCACGCCTTTTTGCTCCTTCGGGTGGCCCTTCCGTTGGTCGGGATGAATGTTCTAGCCGACCATCGGGAGGCCCACGGCGAAGCCAGTAAAAAGGTGCGTGAGCACCCGCCCCGCGCGTAGCGGGCCCGTCCGGGAGGACAAGGATTACGGCAGTAGTTTGAAGTTGTTTACCTTCACCTTGGCGCCGGCCAGATTGCGGTGTTCGCTCAGCTTGATGCGCAGCGTGATCTCGTTGAAGTGCAGGCTGGCCACATCGTTGCGGATGGGGAAGTGCAGCACCTCATTCACGGGCGCGCGGTACAGCGAAATCTTCTGCGGCAGGCTGGACGCGATTGGCACCGTTCCAAGGGAGCGCTCAACGGTTGTGCCGTTGGGCCTGATGTCCTTCAACACCATCTCCACATCCATGCGGCCGTAGCGGTTATCCGCATTGGTCAGCGCCAGGTCAATGGCGCGGCAGCAGCCTGCGTTAATGCGGTCGCCCAGCCGCTGATGCGCCTCCATCGTGAGGGGCGTTTCGTCGGCGGTGTGAATGTTCGCCTTCAAGGGATCGCCGCGGTGCGTCAACACTTCCGTGGCGCTGGCGCAGTCTCTGCAATAGCCCGTCGTGGGCCTCATTTCAAAGTAGTGATAAGCGCCGTCAAACGGAATCACCAGCGGCTTTACTGGTCTGAAACCGCTGCCGGTGTGCAGACCGGCGGAGACCGGCACAATCTTGTCGCGTTTGGGCAGCGGTGGCGCCAGCAGCACAATGCCTTTGTAGGAATGCTTCAGCGTGGGCACGATCTTCGGTGGTGTCAGCACCTGTGCGCCCGCCATCACCGCATTGCTGAACATGCCACCATTCAGACCCGCCTGCAGCAGCGGCGTCAACGCCAGGCACGTCAGCAAAAAGCAGGGAGCCACGGCGGCACGGCGCGTACGGCTGCCTATGATTGTGGTCTCGCCGGGGACGGTGGGCGGCGTGGTGGTGAAGAACCACATCGTAGCCGCGGTTAGCACAATCAGCAGCGACTCCGCCAGCGCTGGCATGCCTGCCGCAAACGTGAATACTGCGGCCTGCAGTAGCAGCGCCAGTAACACTGCTGTTCCTGCTACGGGGCGTGATGCTGGCAGGGCTGCCGTTGCAAACAGCGCGCGGCCGCTTGCACGTTTTGTGATGACGACCGCAGCCTCGCCAAACCGCAGCGTCAGGATGGTGCCGGTCTTTGGTCCCGGCGAGGTGTAATCCAGCAGCTCTGGAGTGTCCTCGTCCAGAGCATCAAAATCCTCCGCAGCGTTGGCTGCCAGCACCTGCCTGCGGCTGAAGTGCGTGAGGATGGCCGCAATGGGCACGGGCGCGACAATCACCCACACCGCGTGCTCGTTCCATAAAACAAACAGCAGCGGCAGCCAGATGGCGGCGCTCCAAGCATAGGCGCGCAGCGCGCGTGTGGACACTCCCAGTTGCTGATGAAACGTGCGGCAGACCGCCCACACCATTCCCAGCACGGACGCGGCAGCAAGCAGCATCATGCCAGCGGAGCGCGACACCAGTCCCTGCCACGTAAGGTTGTGCGCCGGGCCGGGTACAGCCAGCGCCACCACCGTGGACGAGAACACAAAGCCAACCGCCATGGGGATAACCCACGACTGCCATCGCAGAGACATCCGTCTCGACTTGAGTTCGGCAGAGATCATGCAAAGGATTTTGCCGCGCAGAGGGCACGGATGAAAAGCAAAATCGCAAACGATTTGGATAAGCTGCACCCGCTTAAAGCAGATCCCTCCGCTTCGCTGCGGGATGACAAGTTTAGGGGGAAGTTAAGCGGTCGCGGCTTCGGCTTTGGCTGCTTCAGCTTTGGCGGCCAGTATGGTCTCTGCGCGAGCACTCAATGCGCCTTCAATGTGGCGGCTTACATCTGCCTGCGCAAATTGCATGGCGACGCGGATGGCGTTGAGAATTGCAGTCTCATTCGACGATCCATGGCCAATGATGCAGGCTCCGCGCACACCCAAAAGCGGAGCGCCGCCGTACTCGGAGTAGTCGAGCCGGCGCTTGAAATTTTTGAATGCCTTGCGGCTCAGCAGAGCGCCCACCTGCGAGGTTACGGTAGCCTTCAGCGTCTGCTTCAGGCTGTCGCTTACCAGCTTGGCCAGGCCTTCGCTGGTCTTCAGCGCAACGTTGCCCACAAAGCCATCACACACCACAACGTCGCAGCGGCCGTTGAACAGGTCGCGACCTTCAACGTTGCCAATGAAGTGGTGAAGGATGGTGCCCTCAAGCTCGCGCAGCAGCGGCAGCGTCTCGCGCGTCAGGGTGTTGCCCTTGCTGTCTTCTTCACCAATGGAGAGCAGGCCCACGCGTGGCCGGGGCATGCCCAGCACGGTGCGTGCGTAGATCTGGCCCATCAGCGCAAACTGCACAAGATTTT
Source organism: Terriglobus sp. (assembly GCA_026225595.1). Classification (GTDB taxonomy): domain Bacteria; phylum Acidobacteriota; class Terriglobia; order Terriglobales; family Acidobacteriaceae; genus Terriglobus. Next base: position 10,216 of record JAMFTB010000284.1, read on the forward strand.
CAGGATCGCTGTCGACGTTCGCGCCCACATCCAGCAACACGCAGGGCGAGCCGGTTTGCGTGGGCAGCATGGTCGCCAGCGCGGGGCGTGCCACGCCATCCAGCGTGCCCAGCACCATCTTTGCGGTTGCCATGGCTGCGCCGGTATTACCAGCGGTCACAAAGCCGCGAGCCTTGCCCTCGCGGACCAGCTTCAGGCCCACGCGCATGCTCGAATCTTTCTTCGTGCGTACGGAGGCGGCTGCCTTGTCATCCATGCTGATCCACTCAGACGCGTGCACCACCTCAATGGGCAAGTCTTCGCCCATCAGGTGGTCGCGCAGTGCGGGTGCAATCAGTTCTTCAGGCCCAACGACATGAATACGAACGGGGAACATCCGGCACGCAGCAATAGCGCCGCGGAGCTCCGGATCAGGGCTCTTGTCGGAGCCCATTGCGTCGAGAACAATGTCAGTCAGCATGCCAGCGGCAGGTTTCCCTACTTATGCTTCTTTGGTAGCGGCTATCACGGCGCGGCCGCGGTACTCGCCACACTTGGGGCATGCATGGTGGGCAAGCTTGCGCTCGCCGCAGTTGGGGCAGTTACCGGAGTTCGGCACTGTGAGGAAATCGTGCGAGCGGCGCTTAGCGGTCCGCTGCTTGGAGTGGCGACGCTTTGGATTCGGCATCGGTCTAACCTTTCAAACAAAACTTGAACTTCAGCACAATCGCTCCCATTCACGCCAATTTGTTGCAGCGTGTCCGGAAGCACCTATGCGTCAAACTGTTGGGCCTCTCAGCGCTTTGTTGCCGCGCTTCGACTTACTTGCCGTCTGCCCTTACCGCGCCTAATCCCTGGAGCGCACCCCACCGCGGATCGACAATTTCGTCGCTGCAGTTACAGGCTGTCTCATTCAGGTTTCCGCCGCAGTGTGCGCAGAGTCCTTTGCAATCCTCCCGGCAGAGCGAGCGATCGGGCAGGGACAATAACACCTGTTCGCGCACAACGTCTTCCAGGAGAAGGCCGCTTTGTTCATAATACCCGATTTCTGTCTCCGCCTCACTGATTGCTCGTTCACCAGCTTCCGCATCATTGCCGGAGGGCCGGAAGATGAGGTCAAAGGTCTGGTCTGCGCGGTAGGCAATGGGGTCCAGGCAGCGTGCGCACAGCAACTCAAAGTCGCCTTTGAGAGTCGCGCGCAGGCGGATGTCTTCGACGACCTGGCGGGGGCCAATGTGCTCTTCAATGCGGTCGGCTGCGCCGCGCACCTTCAGAGGACTGGTCTGGCGGACGTCCGGAGCAAAGTCAATGACGCCGGGCGCCAGCTGAAGGTCAAGCGAGAGAGGATCGGGAACGAGATCGGCAGGGGTAATGCGCATTTCTCCTCCATTATCGCAGTTACTGGTCGGTTACGGGGGCAGCTGCAGATCTGCACTTGTTATGGTGCAATCTGTTTTCTTTGTCAAAGCGGTCTCTACAGATTTTTATAGATAGCACGGTTCTGTTTTCAGAATTAGGGAGCGCCGGGTGGGAGTATCGCCCGAAAGTCCAGTAAAGACGCGGGTCTTTGGTTTGGCACGTCACCTGCTCTAATGTCCAGCGGGAAGAACGTGCGGATAGGTGCTGCTGCAACTTGCAGAAGTACCAATGCACCGGGAGCCGGTAGGGAACAGATCGCGCCAGGCAGCTGAATAAAGCTGGATTGAGCAAGCGGCGACCCTCTTGGTGGTACGACCTTTTAGGGAGGCCAGTGATGGCCATTTACGGTTCAGGGGCTGCACGCTGCCTCTGGCTGACAGTAACGGTGGCACACACGGCCTCCATCTACGAAACGGAAACAGCCACCCTAACCGGTGGCTGTTTTGTTTTGCGCCAGATGTATTTTTTCAGCAGGTTTTGCGTCCCCGGTAAGTCCTTGCTTTTGTATACAATGCAGTTCGGTCAAACTTTGCCGCCCGGTTTTGCACCTGTCTGCAGGTCTGGCCGGATGAAACGTGCTTGCCAATGTGCATCGTTGCGCGTAGGATGATTCTGCCTGACGTATCAGCTGATGCAGCATCCGCAAGGGTTGCGGATAAGCGCTCGCTGAGGATGGTTCCCGGTAGTCCCGGTTTGAATGCCCGGACAGCGCGGAGCCCGTAGGACGAACGACATCTGACACAGAAAGTGGATCCTTCCGCCCCCGTTTGCCTGATGAGGCATGGGTTGGAAGCAGAGGATCGAGGCGCGGAGGACAGCACACCCGGCTTGCAGACTTTCGCCAGCCCACGCTTCCAGCGCCTTCAGTAGCAGCTGCAACAGCCTAAAGTGATACTGCACAGGGAACCTGCTCAACCGATTTGCAGCAGATTCCTGAAACACAGCAGATACGCCCAAAGGCACACCAAAACGCAGAACGCCAGCGGCTTTCCCGGCTATGTGACCGGTACCTGGCAGGATTTCGAGTCAAAGGCTTGAGACGTACCTCCCTTCTTACCGCATCCCGTATCTGCCGGCCTGTCCGGCACTCCCGCTGACCGGCTACCCCGGGCCAGCATGGCCGAGCGCGGCCAAACCGCGCCGTCCTTGAAAGAAAGAAGAAGCATGAACGCAGAACAAAACCTTCCCGAGTCGCACGCTGCCATTGCGCCTCCTCCTTCGTCCTCTCAGGATGTTGAGGGCGGCTCCTCTGCTGGTTCCGCAGGTTCCGCACCCGGCAAAAGCCGCCGCCGCCGGCGCAAGCGCAAGAATCGCCCCGCGGGCGAAGCTGGCGCAGCGCCCGTAGCCGGTGGTGAAGGCGCTGAAGCTGCTGCTCCTACTGCCGCCGCAGAACCGCGTCCCCGCAGCAACAATGGCGGTGGTCAGCAACAGGGCGGCCAGCAGGCCAACAGCCAGTCGCAGGGCAAGCGCTGGAAGAAGAAGAAATTCCGTTCCGCCAGCAGCGATGGCCAGCCGCGGCCCGAGCCGGGCAACAGCCTGCAGGGTTCGCAGGCCGGGCAGGGCAATCGCGGCCGCAACCGCACCAAGCAGCAGCGTGGTCCTCGCTCGTTTGTGGGGCCCATGGATCACAGCTATCGCGAGGCCAACGGCAACTATGCTGAGGGCCCGGCCAGCACCATTGAGCTGCATGGCAACGGCGGTCGCCGCCAGAGCAACCATCGCAACAACGGTCACGGGGGCCACAATGAAGACCGTATGCCGCCGGAGCTGATGACGAACCACCGCGCTATTGCTATTCCGGAAGACGCGCCCACGCACATCTACTTCTTCATTGAGGATCTGTTCTTTACCGCGAAGATTCAGGAGGCCGCGCGCCAGCAGGGCGTGAAGGTGGCCTTCATGAAGCCGGACAAGGACATCGTCGCGCACCTGTCAGAGCTGCACGATCACGAACATCCGTCGCTCATCGTGTTTGATCTGAACAATGTTGCAGCCAAGCCGCTCACGCTCATCCCCAAGCTGAAGAGCAAGCTGAAGAAGGGCACGTCCATCGTGGGTTTCCTCTCGCACCTGCAGGGTGACCTGAAGGCAAAGGCAATGGAGGCAGGCTGTCACTCGGTCATGCCACGCGCAGCCTTCTCGCAGAATCTGCCAAACCTTCTGCGCCGCTACGGTGCAGAAGACGAGCACGAGCCAAACTTCAACCAGTAATTTTCCCGATTGAAATGGTGGGCACCGTAACGGGTGCCCACTTTACTTTTTGAAGCAGCCTTTGGAGCATGCCGATGCCCACGCACATTGTGGATACCACCAACGCCGAACACTACAAGTGGGGCGGCCTGCAGGGTACGGATTGCGACGGCTGGTACCTTGTGCAGTCAGACGGTCTGAGCGTGATTGAGGAGCTGATGCCGCCCGGCACCAAGGAAGAGCGGCACATGCATGCAAAGTCGCGGCAGTTTTTCTTTGTGCTTGAAGGCGAACTGACCATGGAAGTGGAGCACCATGACTTTGCCGTTGCTGCGGGTAAGGGCATTGAGGTGTATCCGGGGCAGGCGCACCAGGCCATCAACCGCAGCGGCGCGCCGGTGCGGATTATGGTCACCAGCCAGCCGCCAAGCCACGGCGACCGCACGCCGGCGTAGATGTCCTTCTTTTCCACGGCGTGTGATTCGCTACGCTGAGTACAGCTGTGTCCGACAATTTTGCCCAGACCGTAAAAGCTGCCACCGACATTGTGAAGGTGATCGGCGAATACGTGCGTCTGCGCAAGAGCGGCGCGCAAAACTTCAGCGGACTGTGTCCCTTCCATCAGGAGAAGTCGCCGTCGTTCAGTGTTAACGCCGCGCACAGCTACTTCTACTGCTTTGGCTGCCACGCCAAGGGCGACGTGTTCACGTTTGTGCAGCGGATTGAGAACATCAGCTTTCCTGAAGCAGTGCGCACCGTCGCGCAGAAGAGCGGCATCCCGTTGCCCAAGCGCGAATGGTCTTCGCCGGAGGAAGCGCAGCAGGCGGGCCTGCGCAAGCAACTTATCGACATCCATGAGGCAGCGACGCAGTATTTTCAGCAGGCATTGCAGTCGCCGCAGGCAGCGCGCGCGCGTGAGTACCTGAGCAGCCGCACCATGAGTGCGGAGACGGCAACGCTCTTCCGGGTGGGCTACGCGCCCGACGACTTCAACCACATGCGCGAGGCGCTGGGCAAAATCTTCAACGACGAGGTCATGCGGACCAGCGGCCTGTTCTCGTCAAAGGAGCAGAACGACGAAGGCCGGCCCCAAGGTCAGCTGTATGCGCGTTTTCGCAAACGCATTACCTTTCCCATCTGCAATGAGGCTGGCAAGACCATTGCCTTCACAGCGCGCGCTCTGGATAGCGATGACAAGAGCGGTCCGAAGTATATGAACTCGCCGGAGACGCCGCTGTATACGAAGGGCCAGGTGCTCTTCAATCTGGATAAGGCGAAGGCATCCATGCGGCAGCAGGATTACGCGCTGCTGGTGGAAGGGCAGATGGATTGCATCCGCGTCTTTTCGTCGGGCATTCAGCCGGTCATTGCCACCAGCGGCACCGCGTTTACTGAGCATCAGGTGCGGCTGCTGTCGCGTTTTACCAAGCGCGTGTCCGTCAATTTTGATCCAGACATTGCGGGCGCGAATGCTGCGGAAAAATCGTTAGCTTTGTTAACTGAGGCAGAGTTTGAAGTGCGCGTAGTCACGCTTGAGGGCGGCCTGGATCCGGACCGCTTTGTGCAGGAGCATGGCATTGCAGCCTATGCCGATGCGGTGCGTGCGGCCAAGCCCTACGCGGAGTATTTGATCGAGCGCGCACGCACGCTGTTTCCGCAGCGCACGGCCGAGGCGAAGGTGAAGGCGGTAAATTTTCTGCTGCCGCACATTCGCCGCCTGCCCTCCAAAATTCATCGTGCGCAGTTTGTGGATGATGCTGCACAGAAGCTGGGCATTGACTCGTCACTGATGCGGCAGGAGCTGCAGGAGGCTGCGACGCATCGGCTGGAAAGCATCCGCAGCCAGACGCGTGAGTTGGGCGAAAACGAGCGCAAGTTGATCCGTGCCCTGATTTTGCCGGAGCATGACCCTGCACGGCAGCGTGTTGTAACGGAAGTCACCGCGCGGCCTGAACTGCTGGAAGGCATGGCGACTGCTGACCTGATTGAAGCGCTGGCTGCAAACGCAATTGGTGACAACCCGCTGGAATCGGCACCCGACGATCGAAGCCGCGAGATGCTGGCACGGCTGCTGAGCCAGGATTCGATGGGCGATCCGTCGATGATTCTGGTCGAGGCTGGCAACGCACTCCACACGCTGGAGAGAGATCGCCTTGCGCGGCGCAACACGGAACTCAAGATGATGATTGCCGAAGCAGAACGGCGTGGCGATCAAAGCATGGCGGACCAACTGTACGCGGAAGCGGTGCAGGTGAACCGCGCTCTGCGTACCTTGTAGTCAGCGAGTTTTTGGAGGGATTGCGCAATGAGTAAGTTGCTTACGCGGCGTTCGTTTGCGGGTTTTGTTTCAGCGGCGTTTGCACCGGTTGCAAGTGCGCAGTCAGCGCTACGCAAGCGCATCTTTCATGCGGGCGCACCTGCCAACCCGCCTGCGGTGTATTCGCCTGCAGTGGGTTGGGGCAACCTGCTGTTTCTTGCGGGGAAAGGGTCGGGCACAGCGCCCGATCCAGAGGACATTCGAAACTGCACGCATCATGTGCTGGAATCATTCGCGGTTGAGTTGAAGAATGCAGGCTCGTCGATGGACAAGGTTTTGCGAGTGACCGTGTACCTGCTCAATCCTGAGGACGTGCCTGCAATGAATGAGGTGTTTGCGCAGCACTTTCCAAAGGACCCGCCCGCGCGCACCACCATCATTGTGCGCACGCCGCATCCAACGCTGGTTGAGATGGATTTGATCGCAGGCATTTAGCGCGACATTCGTTTCCTCATGATTTGTCATCCTGAGCGCAATGAAGCGAAGCGGAATGAAGTCGAAGGACCTGCATTCCGTTGGTTTGCCATGAAGTTTCCCGATAAGTCAGCAGAATGCAGGTCCTTCGACTGCGCACTTCGTGCTCCGCTCAGGATGACAATTCTAAAAGCAGCTGCGCTATGCTCTGTGTATCCACAACAATCCACAAAAAAGAGAGACCGCCCTGTGCCCATGACACGCCGTATGCTTGCAAGCTCTGCCGTCGTGATTGGTGCGGCCGCCCTCGCTCCGTTTGCCCGCGCCGCCGAGAAGATGCGAAAGAAGGTGCTTGCCTACAACCCCAACGCAACGCCCAAGCCGCCGTATTCGCCCGCTGTGGCCTATGGCAGCTTGGTGTTCGTCTCCGGCAAGGCGAGCTATGCCGCGTCCGATCCAAAGGACATTCGCGTGTGTACGAAGTATGCGCTGGACGAGCTTGCGAAGGAGCTGAAGAACGCCGGCTCCAGCATGGACAATGTGCTGAAGGTGCAGGTGTTTCTGCGCAACATCGATGACTACGCGGCCATGAACGAAATATTCTCCGCCACCTTCGTCAAAGAACCGCCCACGCGTACCACTGTGGCCGCGATCATTCCGCGCGACAGCCTGGTGGAGATTGATGCCATCGCGTTTATCTAACCTCGATTTGATTTACGAAAACCAAACAAGAGAAGAGTCCTATTCATGTCGAACGAAAGCACGCCACTTACTCGCGAATTTTTCAGTGCGGCGCAGCCGTCGCCCAACGCGCACATCTACACGCCCGTGGTTGGCTTTGGCCAGCTGCTGTTTCTTGCGGGCAAAACATCTGCCAAGGCTCCAGACCCAGCGGATGTGCGTAGCTGCACGACGTATGTACTGGACGAGATTGAGAAGGAGCTGATCGCCGCCGGATCAAGCATGCAGCAGGTGGTGAAGGTGACCGTGTACCTGCGGCACATTGAGGAGTGGGCGGCGATGAACGAAGCTTACGTTGGTCGCTTTGGAGCGAACCCGCCGGCGCGCACCACCATCGCCGCCATTCTGCCGCATGAAAGCCGCGTAGAGATTGAAGTTATCGCGCATCGCTAGGCGTTCACACGCCCTTTTCTGCTTCGCGTTGGCTCTCCCGATGGTCGAGATGAAATGCAGCGATGAACTTGATCCCCGACCAACGGAAGGGGCAAGGCGAAGCCAGTAAAAAGGTGCGTGAGCACCCGCCCCGCGCGTAGCGGGCCCGTCCGGCAGGACATGTTCATTTCACGATTCACAACGCAGAATCCGGCAGAATAAACGTATGAGTGAGAGTGGAACCAAGCACGCAGAGCTGTGGCTGTTTCGCCATGGCGAGACGGAATGGTCGTTGAATGGTAAGCACACCAGCTACACGGAGCTGCCGCTGACCGCGCACGGCTGCGAACAGGCAAAGGCGCTCGCGCCGGTGGTGGCTGCGCAGCATTTTGATCTGGTGCTGACCAGTCCGCGCCAGCGCGCGCAGGAGACGGCAAAGCTGGCCGGAGCAACCGGCGCGGTAATTGAGCCGAATCTACAGGAGTGGAACTACGGCGAGTTTGAGGGCCTGAGCACGCCGGAGATTCAGGCGACGCATCCGCACTGGAGCGTGTGGCAGAACCCCATCACCGGCGGTGAATCAGTGGATGAAGTGGCCGCGCGCGCGGCAGCGGTCATTGACCGCTGCATTCAGCACGGCGGCCAGTGCGCGTTGTTTGCGCATGCGCACATCTTTCGCATTTTGACGGCGGTGTGGGTGGAGCAGCCGGGCGTGTTTGGTCAGCGGCTGGCGTTGTCGACCGCGTCGGTCAGCGTCCTTGGGTGGGAGCACGGAACTCGCGTCATTAACCGCTGGAACGAGATGCCAGCGCCTGCGGCCGTAGAGTAAATCGCCTGCAGGCGTAAAATAAATGCAATGTGCAACTGCGGCCATGACGAACTGAACCAGGCGAAGGATCTGCAGCGGCGCGCACAGCGTGCCGTGATGATGGTCCTGTTCCTTGCGCCGATTCAGTTGATCGCTGGTAAGGGCCATACACCTGTGATCTGGACGGTGTTGGCGGTCCAGGTTGTATTGGTCTCACTGGCGTTTTGGTTCGCCGCACAACGCCGCCGCATCCTCTGCGGCGAAGCCCGCTAAAGTCCCCCACGATTTCCGCACAGCGGACGGCTTTTCAACTGCGGCGGATTGCCTAATCTGAAGTGATGCCACACATTCCCACCAAGCGCCTGCACCCTGACGCCCGCATTCCCAAGTACGCACACACAGGCCCCTGGGGCGATCTTGCCGCTGACCTGTACAGCGTTCACGAAGCAACGGTGCAGCCGCGGCAGACGTCGCTGGTAGCCACTGGATTGGCAATGGCCTTTCCTGAGGACTACGGCGCGCTGGTGGAAGATCGCAGCGGACTTGCGGTGAAGGGCATCACCACGTTGGCTGGGGTGATTGACCCCGGCTATCGCGGCGAGCTGAAGGTAGTGCTCACCAACGTGACCGACGCACCCATTACGCTGGCCGCGGGTGACCGCGTGGCGCAGCTGCGCATTGTGCAGAAGCTGCAGGCGACGTTTGAAGAGGTGGACGACCTGGACGCGACGCATCGCGGCGACGGCGGCTTCGGTTCTACAGGCGCATAAAGACTCTGAAATACCTAGTCCTGCCGGACGGGCCCGCTACGCGCGGTGTGGGTGCTCACGCACCTTTTTACTGGCTTCGCCTCGCCCCTCCCGTTGGTCGGCAAGAAGATTTCATCCTGACCAACGGGAAGGCCACCCGAAGAGTAAAAAGGCGTGCAAACGCCCGCCCTCCGCGAAGGAGGCCCGTCCGGCAGGACATGCTTTCACAAGCGTTCGGAGCGGCAGTTTAGACTCAGACGCATGAAGGCTGTTGGTTACAAGACACCGCTTCCCATTGACAACCCCGAATCGCTCCTGGACATTGAGCTGCCGGACCCGATTGCGCGCGACCGCGACCTACTGGTTGAGGTCAAGGCGATCTCTGTAAACCCGGTGGACACCAAGCAGCGCAAAAGCGCCAAGCCCGACGAGGGTAAGGAGTACAAGGTGCTGGGCTGGGATTGCGCGGGCGTTGTGGTGGGCACGGGCAGCCTGACGTCGCTGTTTAAGAAGGGCGACGAGGTGTATTACTCCGGCTGCATTGCGCGCCAGGGCACCAATGCGCAGTTCCACACGGTGGATGAGCGCATTGTTGCGCACAAGCCAAAGGAGTTGAGTTTTGCGGAGGCTGCAGCCATGCCGCTGACTTCGCTCACCGCGTGGGAGCTGCTGTTTGACCGCCTTGGTGTGGAGCAGCGGCGCATTGGCTACACCGGCTCAAACAACGACACCATCCTTATCATTGGCGGCGCGGGTGGCGTGGGCTCCATACTGACGCAGATTGCTTCGCGCCTGACCACACTGAATGTGGTCGCGACCGCATCGCGGCCAGAGACGACGGAGTGGTGCCAGCAGATGGGTGCGCACTACGTCATCGATCACAATCGCGACATTCGCACGCAGATGCAGGAGCTGCGGCTGGGCGAGGTGCAATACATTGCGCTGCTCAGCGGCACAGACACGCACTACCCCGGCATTGCAGAGCTGCTGGCGCCGCAGGGCAAGATCGCCATCATCGATGATCCAAAAAATCCCGTGGATGCGCGTCCGCTGAAGCGCAAGAGTGCGTCCATCTGTTGGGAGTTCATGTTCACGCGGTCGTACTTTGAGACGCCGGATATCCTGCGCCAGCACGACTCGCTCGTTGAGGTGTCAAAGCTGCTTGACATGGGCACGCTGAAGACAACGATGACGGCAAACTACGGCACCATCAACGCAGCCAATTTGAAGACAGCGCATGCATGGATTGAGAGCGGCCGGTCCATCGGCAAGATTGTGCTTGAGGGCTGGGAGTAGCTTTCGGTGTTCCGTGATCCTGCAAAAAGTAAAGCAGAACGTGGTGTTCGCGGTGTTGCTCGCGGTGTACGCAGAGTGGCTACCGCGAACCTTGTAGCTTGATCCCCGCGCTAGGCGTGCGGGTTCGTCACTTCCTTGGCATAGACCTGGTGCGTCACGCTGGGTAGCCGATCACCCTTGTGAATGCCGCGGACATTCTGCAGCAGGTCATAGTCTGACTCGGTCATGCGTTCGCGGCTGCGCAGGTAGTCCAGCCAGCTTTCCATGATGAAGCTCTCTTCGATGATCTCCGGGTCATTGGTATACCGGAAGACTCCCCAGCGGATAGCGCCGGTGCGCAGCCGCGCCTCGCGCAGATGGTGGATTGCAGTTACGAATTCGTTGTAGCGGTCAAGCGGCACGCAGTAGCGCACGACGATGCGGACGGGGCCGTCCTCCGGCGCAGGCTCCAACAACAAGTGGGGTACGGGCCGCGATGGCAGATGCGGAGTCACGTTGGGCGCGCCACCGGGCAGCACCCGTAGGCGCAGGGTCAGCGGCAGGCACACGGCCATCATGGCGGCGCTTGCGGCCATGGCAACCGTGATGTTGGTGCGCTCTGCCAGTGCTCCCCATGTGAATGCGCCCAGCGCCATGCCGCCCTGAAAAACCATCTGGTACATGCCCAGAGCACGCGCCTGCACCCATCCCGGCGACGACAGCTGCACGCTGACGTTCAGCGTGGACATGGTGCTGGTCCAGGCAAACCCACCCGCAATGAGAAACAGCATGTCGAGCCACACGTTGTGTACAAACGCCAGCACCAGCAGCGTGGCAATGTACTGCAGGCTGGCCGCTGCAAGAATCTTGTCTGGAGAAAAACGCGCACGCACACGCGCCAGCAGCACCGCGGCAATCACCGCGCCCAGCCCCATCGATCCATTCAGAACGCCGTAACCAGTAGCGCCAGAGATGCGGCCGCTATGACCAAACTCCCGCGCTGCGACGACGGACAGCAGGGACCACACCGCCGACACAGAGAAGGTGAACAGAAACGCGCGCAGGTAGATTGCCTGCATGGTTGGCGCGTAGCGAACGTAGCGCAGACCCGTGGTCACGCTGCCCAGGATGCGTTCCGCAGGCAGAGCGCTTTTGAACAGCGGCTTGCGCTTCCACACCACCAGCACCCAGATGACGGCGGCGAACGATCCTGCGTTCAGCGCAAACACCCATCCCGCGCCGGTGCTTGCGCGGACGAATGCAGCCACCATCAAACCGCCCAGCGCCGGACCCACCGCGCGCGCCAGATTGTTGCTGGCCGCGGCCAATGACACGGCATTGGGCAGCTCGTCCTTCGGTACCAGCTCAGGCACAATGGCCTGCCACGCCGGGCTGTTCATGGCAGAACCAATGTTCATGAGGAAGGTAAGCGACAGCAGCATGACCGGGCCAATGATGCCGCCCAGCGCCAGCACCGCCATCAGCGCAACGGCAATCATCTGCCACGTCTGCCAGAAGATCAGCAGCCTGCGCCGCTCAAAGATATCCGCGGTCGCTCCTCCAAACACACCCAGCAGCAGCACCGGCAGGCTGGCCGCGGTCTGCATCAGCGCAATCAGCAGCGGCGACCCGGTCAGCGCCGTCATCAGCCACGTGGCTGCGGTGTCCTGCATCCAAGTGCCCACATTTGAGATGGTCGATGCAATCCAGCGATCGCGGAACAGGGGTATGCGCAGCGGCGCAAATCCGCTGACGGGATATGGGGGAACAGTCGGCTCTGCCACTTTCGCAGGCAGTGGTGACTCGTCCGTGTTTTCCTGTCCTGCTTCGGGATTCATCTCTGCAAGTTCTCGATGCAGCTGGAGGTTGTGGCGTTGCGCCAGATTTCTAATCGACCGTTCGGTGTTCTTGAACACAAAGTGCACGAAGTTGGCACGGAGTACACAGTGATTGATCTGTGCCCTCTATGGAACCTTTGTGAACTTCGTGTTCAAAAGCTTCTTTCACGTTTGGAAATCTTCTGTTTGGCCTCATCCGTGTGTGTCAACATAAATGAAGCAGATGTCATCCACTAGCCAGGCAGGGGAGACCCCACTCCGCAAGCGTACGCCGCTCGACTCCGAAGGGCAGGACGGTGCGGCGTTTTCGTCGCGCAACTTCCGCCGCTACCAGATGGCTCGTCTGGTGGTTATCCTCGGTGCGGAGGCGCAGTCGGTCGCGGTCGCGTGGCAGATCTACCAGCTCACGCACTCTGCACTGCTGCTTGGCTGCACGGGCCTTGCGCTGTTTCTGCCGGGCATCCTGTTTGTGCTGCCCGCGGGCCACGCCGCAGACCGTTACGACCGCAAGACCATCATCATCATCTGCTATGTGATTCAGGCAGTGTGCACGGCGCTGCTGCTGTGGCTGTCATTGCACGGTGTCACCAACGTGCTGTGGGTCTACGCGATTCTGTTCTGCATTGGCGGCGGCAGGGCGTTCTCCGGCCCGGCCAGCTCTGCCATTCAGCCGCAGCTGGTGCCCAAGGGCGCGTTCGTCAATGCCATGACGTGGGGCTCCGCCGTCTTCCAGATAGCGAACATCAGCGGCCCTGCGCTTGGTGGAATTCTGTTCACCATCGCGCTGCCCGGCGCGGCTGCGCAGTGGAATGGCGCACCCATCGTCTACCTGGTTACGCTGATCAGCATGCTTGGGTTTATTGCGCTCATCAGCACACTGCGTCCGCGCAAAGAGGTTACTGAGAAAAAGGGCTTCAGCATCCAGACCATGATGGATGGCGCGCGTTACGTGCGTCACGCCAAGCTGCTGCTGGGTTCCATTTCGCTGGATATGTTTGCCGTGCTGCTGGGCGGCGCGGTGTCGCTGATGCCGATTTTTGCGCAGGACATTCTGCACGCCGGCCCGCGCGGCCTGGGCATTCTGCGTGCGGCTCCGGCCATCGGCGCGCTGTGCACGTCCATCACGCTGGCGCGCAGGCCCATCAAGGGCCACGCAGGCAAACTGATGCTGACTGCGGTCGCAATCTTCGGCGTGGCCACGGTCGTGTTCGGTCTTTCGAAGTCGCTGCCGCTGTCGCTGGTAGCGCTCTTCTTCATCGGTGCGAGCGACAACATCTCCGTCATCATTCGGCAGACCATTCTGCAGCTGGGCACACCGCCTGAGATGCGCGGCCGCGTCTCTGCCATCAACTGGCTCTTTCTCGGCGCATCCAACGAGTTTGGCGAGTTTGAAAGCGGCCTGACCGCGCGGTGGTTTGGAGCGGTGCGTGCCGTGGTCTTCGGCGGCATTGGATCGGTAATGGTCACAGGCCTGTGGAGCATCTTCTTCCCGCGCCTGCGCAACGTCAACACGTTGGACGCGGAAGCGCTGCTTGCCGCCAACTCCGCTTATGCGAACAGCGAACCCATCGACTAGCGTTTATCCTGCTGACTGAAGTTTGCGCCGCGCCTAACGATTGCACCGCGAAGGAGCCGTATGTTCAACGACCAGCAGACCACACCGGACGAAGCGCCTGAGAGCAAAGGCTCCAACATGAAGGTGCTTGCAGCGGTCTTCACGCTGATCCTGCTTGCAGCCGTTGGTATCCGCATCTACCTCATCCATCGTGAGCGCGTGGAGGCCAATAAGCCCGCCGCTGCAGCGGAGGCGCCGGACTACACGGCAGATGAGCTGGTGCTGCCGCGCCGCCTGCACCAGATGGATATGAAGGATGCGCGCGACCTGAACGGCACGCGCATATGGGTGTGGGCAGCCGGCCAGTTGAACGCGTATCCCGCGACGGCCACGCACATGGACTACGCGCATCCCGGCCCGCTGCTGCTGGGCGTGGACCCGCTGGACGTGGTGAACTTTATTGAGGGCAAAGCTCCGGAGTCCGCCTTCAGCCGCATCCCCAAGGGAGATGCGCAGGTGTTCATGCTCTTCCATCGCAAGGATGACCCGGCCAAGCTGTGGGGCACCCCTGTGGGCTATCGCGAAGGCAAGATCTACACCTTCTTCATTGATGAGTGTTTCTTCTACGACGATCCGCACACGCTGTACAAGCACTGGCCTGCGGCAACATGGCAGGCGATTGAATCCCATCAAGCCATCAAGGGCATGAACGAGCGGCAGGCCCAGCTGGCGCTGGGCCAGGTGAGCAAGCCAGGGCCGGGCATGCCGGGTGACCGAACCGTTGTGTTTGATAACGACGGCCACCCGGTGTCTGTAACCTTCGCGCATGACAAGGCAACGTCGATCAGCTAAGCATCAACCGTCGTCATCCTGAGCGCAGCGAAGGATCTCAGCGCAATCTAAAGTTGCGATGCGCTCGTGCACTTCCGCTGCACGAATGCAGTGGTTGGAAGATGCCATCGATTACGGCGTGTTGAGTGCCGTTGGGATCCTTCCCCTTCGGCAAGCTCAGGGTCAGGATGACGATGTCGTGAGGTGTGAAGACGTGGCGGCAATCTGTGCAGCGATGCCGTCCCACAACCTCAGCCGCGACTCCAGCGCGAAGACCGCGGCCTGTTCCGCCTCGGCCCACTTCGCGTGGTCGTCGCCACACAGCTCCGCAATCATGCGAAGAGCCATGGGTCCGTGCTCCTCGCCGTCCACTTCAATGTGGCGTTCCAGGTACCAGATAAAGGTATCCAGATCGCCCGCAAGGGAACGGTTCACGTCACGCACAAAGCCTTTGAACATCGCAGGTATGAGGTCTTCGCGGCCAAAGGTAAACGCTGCTGCAATGCAATGCAGCTTGCCTTCGCTAATGATGTGAAAGGTGTCGCGCAGAAACAGCTTCGCTTCATCCGGAGCGCGGCTGCCGCGGATGGCTTCATGCAAGTCTGCGCCATCGCGCAGCGCAAACAGCAGCCGATCAACCGCCACGGTTGAGGCTCCGCACTGCTGCATGGCGATGCGGTACAGCTCAAAGTGGCTCACGTGCTGGCCGTTGTAAGTGTCGCTCTCTTCGCCCAGCACAATCTCGTTGATGAGGCGGCGGCTCTCCGGCGTTGCGGATGGAAGCCACGGCACATCCACGGATGTAAGGCCGCGCTGCAGTGCCTTCAGCAGGCTCATAAAATCCCACACGGCAAAGACGTGCGCCTCCATGAAGATGCGCAGATCATCGATGGTGCGAAACGATCCGTACAGCGCATGCGAAGCCAGCCGCGCATACAGCGGCTGCAGCTTTTCTTCCAATGCTTCCAGTTGCGTCACTTAACCAAACCCTCATCCAACCTACGCAGAAAGTCCCACGAGTAGATGCCGCTCTCGTGTCCGTCAGCCCATTTGAATTTGATGGCGTAGTTGCCAACGGGTTCGGCGCTCAGCGGCTTTGCGGGCGGCGTGTACAGCGGTAGCAGCTGCTTTGGTTGGGGTCGCGGCTCACCCACGGCGCGGCCTGTCTTCTCGCGCTCTTCGTGGCATGTGGCGCAGGGGCAGGCGTCGCGCAGGTAGGGGAACGTCCACTGCGAACGATGGCCGTCCTTCCACACAATCTCAACGCCGGTGCCCTCGCTGATGGCGATCTTCACCTTTGCGGGCGAGATGGAGGTGGGCGGCAGCGGCTTGTCTGCCTGCTCGGCGCGCTCACTCTCCTCGCGGCTGATCATGCGAATGCCTTCGTGACTCATGACTCTATTGTCTCAATTCCTGAAAATCAATGCGCGGCGCGAAACTGCTGCAGAAAGAACCAGCCGCTCACCATGAAGCCGGCGGTCAGCACCAGCGCACGCATTGCCTTCTGCGGCATGCGCCGGGCGTAGTGTGCGCCAATGTAGCCGCCCAGCCCTGCGAAGATCATCGCAATCAGGCAGTACTTCCACACCACCGCGTGCATCAGCACAAACGTCACTACGGCAGAGAAGTTTGCAACGCACGCCACCAGCACCTTCATGCTGTTCAGCTGGTGCATGTTGTCCACGCCCAGCACCGCCAGCACAGCCATAATGAGCAGACCGCCGCCTGCGCCAAAGTAGCCCACGTACAGGCACACCGGCAGCATCATGCCCACAAGGCCCGTCATCGATATGGGCTTCTGCACGTGCGGCTGCGCCGTCTCCTTACGCAACCATACGGAGATTTTTCCGGAGAAGAGAAACAGCACCGTTGCCAGCAGGATGAGCCATGGCAGGATGAGTATGAACATCCGCTGCGGCGTATGCAGCAAAATCTCCGCTCCACCCACACCGCCCGCTACCGCGCATAGCAATGAAACAACTAGCAGGTCCCGTCGCAGGTCAGCGCGCAGGGCAAATACGCTGGTCAGCTGCCCCGGCCATATGGCAACGGTGTTGGTTGCGTTTGCCTGCACAGGCGGCACACCCATCGCCAGCATGGCGGGGAAGGAGATGAATGATCCGCCGCTGGCCACTGCGTTCACCGTACCGGCAATCAGCGAGGCCGTTACCAGCCAGGCGTAGCGCGCGTGCGAGAGCAGATGGACCATCGCCCTCTATTCTACGAGCGCGGGCGCGGTGAACTCCGGCGTTGCGGCGATTAACGACTGCGTATACGCCTCGCGCGGATGCTCGCACACGGCAACCGCATCCCCGGTTTCCACCAGCCTGCCGTGGTGCAGCACCGCAACGCGGTCGCACAGGTAACGCACCAGCGGCATGGAATGCGAGATGAACAGGCACGTAAGTCCACGCGTGCGCTGCAGCGTCCGCAGCAGGTTGATGACCTGCGCGCCCACGCTCACGTCCAGCGCGCTCACCGGCTCGTCCAGCACCAGAAACTCCGGCTGCAGCGCCAGCGCACGCGCAATGTTGATGCGTTGCCGCTGGCCTCCGCTGAACTGGTGCGGATAGCGTGGCAGCGCCGCTGCATCCAGGCCAACTTCCTCCAGCATGGCGGTCAGCTTCGCGTCCAGCTCTGCGCCGTGCAATTGCACATCGTTGTGGATGGCGAACGGCTCCGCAAGAATGTCGCGCACACGCATCCGCGGATCAAGCGCGGCAAAGGGATCTTGAAAGACCACGCCCATGCGCCGCCGCAGCGCCTTCATCTGCGCGTCTGATGCGTGCAGCACATCGATGCCGTCAAAGTGGACGCTGCCTGCTGTGGGCTCAACCAGCCGCAGCACCATGCGCGCCACGGTGCTTTTGCCGCTGCCGCTCTCGCCCACCAGGCCAAGGATTTCGCCGCGCGCAATGCTCAGACTCACGTCGCTTACAACGCGCGAGGAGCCGTACTGCTTGACGAGACCTTCGGCAATGAGCAGCGGTGCAGCCATACGCCGGATGCTATCACCGGCCCATTCGCGATAGCCTTATCCGCATGGCAATCCTGCGCGCATTTCTGGTGCTGCTGCTCGCTCAACTCGTGGGCGAGGCGCTGCACCGCGCGCTGCATCTGCCGCTGCCCGGCCCGGTACTGGGCATGGCATTGCTCGCTGCCGTGTTGCTCCTCCGCAGGCGCGAGCCGGACGAAGCGCTGGTCACCACATCCAACGGCCTGCTTCGCTGGCTTGGATTACTCTTCGTGCCTGCCGGTGCAGGCGTGGTTGCAAACCTGCCGTTGCTGCGCTCTGCATGGCTGCCTATCGTTGTTGCACTGGTGGTCTCAACGGTCCTCACAGCATCGGTCACGGCGCTTGTCATGCAGGCGCTGCAGCGCCGTGGCGAGCGCGTTGTGATGGAACCGTTGAAGGAGACGCAGCCATGATCAGCACGCTGCATGTCGAACCACTCTTCCTGTTGAGCTACACCATCGCCGCATATCTCATTGGCGTATGGCTGCAACGCCGTACCAAGGTTGCATTGGCGAATCCGACGCTCATCGCCATCGTCTTTGTTGGCCTGCTGCTTTGGGTTACGCACATGCCTTATGCCACCTACTTCGCGAATGTCCAGCTGCTGCACTTTCTGCTGGGGCCGGCTACTGTCGCGCTGGCCATCCCCATGGTGCTCTCGCTGGAGCATCTGCGCCGCGGCCTGGTGCCCACGCTGGCTGCACTGCTGGCAGGCTGCGTCACCGGCGCGGTCAGCGCGTACGCGCTCGTCCGCCTGTGCGGAGGCACCCCGCAGCTTGCGCTCTCCATGCTGCCCAAGTCGCTCACCACACCCATCGCCATGGGCGTGTCGGACGCCATCGGCGGCATCCCATCGCTCTCCGCGGTCTTCGGTATTACAGCGGGTATCCTGGTGGCGGTCATGCTGCCATCGCTGCTGAGACTGCTGCGTGTCACGGATCCCGCAGCCACGGGCCTGGCCGCAGGCACAGCTGGCAGCGGCATTGCAGCGGCTTCGGTCATCCCTCTTGGGCCCATCCCCGCAGCTTTTGCGGGAGTCGCCATCGGGGTCAACGGCCTGCTCACCGCGACGCTTGCGCCTCTACTGGCGCGTCTGTTTGCCCACTGGTAGAGCGTCTACGGTGTGTTGGGGCGGCGCTCGACGTTCACGCGGATCACGGCCTTCGACGCAATCGCTTCACCATCGCGCATTGCGGGCTTGAAGCGGTATCGCTGCACAGCCTCAACCGCGCGCGCGTCGATGCAATCGTTGCCGGAGCTCTTTGTCATTTCCACATCGGCTGCGGTTCCGTCGATGGTCACCGTCATCTTCAACAAAACGGTCGCGGGCTGGTCCAGCGCGGCTTTTCCGCAGCTTTTGAAGTCGGGCGCGGGATTCTCCACAACGGCGGGCGGCGTCGCACCCTGTTGGGGAGCCGCCGCGCCCTGCTGGGCAACCGCAGCGGTAGAGTACAACAGCAAAGACAGCACGCAGGACCTGATCATCCGGGGATGATACATACGTTGTTCTCCATTTGAATTAACACTTGTGTGAAACGCCTTGCGCGCAGCATCATCAACTATCCATGCCTAGCCCAAGTGACAAGCCGCGGAACACACCGCGCCAGGTGCTCTTCGCCAGCCTCGTCGGAACCACCGTCGAGTTCTTTGACTTTTACATCTACGCCACAGCCGCGGTCATCGTCTTTCCCAAGCTGTTCTTTCCAGCGACGGACGCCACCGCTGCAACGCTGGCCTCGCTGGCTACCTTTGCCATTGCGTTCATTGCGCGGCCCATTGGTGGCGTGCTGTTTGGCCACTTTGGCGACCGCATTGGACGCAAGGCAACGCTGGTGCTCGCGCTGTCGACCATGGGGCTTTCGACCGTAGCTGTGGGCGTGCTGCCCACGTATAAGACTGCCGGTGTAATTGCGTCCCTGCTGCTGGCGCTGTGCCGCTTTGGGCAGGGCATTGGCCTGGGTGGCGAGTGGGGCGGCGCGGTGCTGCTGGCGACGGAGAATGCGCCGCCGGGCAAGCGCGCTTGGTACGGCATGTTTCCGCAGCTGGGCGCGCCCATTGGATTCTTCCTCTCAAGCATGGTGTTTCTGCTGCTTTCCAAGTGGCTGACACCTGCGCAGTTCCTTAGCTTTGGCTGGCGGTTGCCGTTTCTTGCCAGCGGCGTTCTTGTGCTGCTGGGCCTGTACGTGCGGCTCACCATTACGGAGACGCCGGTCTTTGCCGCTGCGCTGGAGAAGCGGCAGGCCGTGAAGGTGCCCATCGCGACGATTGTGACCAAGCACTTTGGAGTGCTGGTTGCCGCCACCCTTTCCTGCCTGGCAACGTTCGTTGTCTTCTACCTCATGATCGTCTTCACGCTCAGCTGGGCCACGGGAGCGCTGCATTACAGCAAGAACGACTTTATTGAGATGCAGCTGATCGGCGTGGTCTTCTTCGCACTCACCATACCTGCTGCAGCGTTGCTGGCAGAGCATGGGCGCAAGCGCGTGATGATTGGCATCAGCGCGGCCATCGTTGTGTTTGGCCTGTTCTTTGCGCGGCTGTTTGAGGCAGGCCACGGCGGCGCGCTGGCCCTGCTCATCATTGGCCTGTCGCTGATGGGTATGACCTACGGCCCGCTGGGCACGGTGCTGAGTGAGTTGTTTCCAACGCCTGTGCGTTACACCGGCAGCTCTCTGGCGTTCAGCATCGCGGGCATCCTGGGTGCGTCGCTTACGCCGTACATTGCAACGCGGCTTGCCACCACGTACGGCCTGCAGTCCGTGGGTTACTACCTTTCAGGATCAGCGGTGCTCAGCATCATCGGCCTGCTGGCCATCCGCGAGACGAAGCATGAGGATTTTGGTGTTGTCGCGAGTACTGTTGCGGAAGCGCCATAGTCCTGCGGCGTGTCGCAATTCATACTGAATCACCAAAATCGTTAAAATTTTCACGATAGCTGCGGCTTATGGCAGGCAACTGAAGGTCGCGGTGTGGGCGCAATTCGCGTCTAATGGAAAGAACCGCATGATTCGCCTACGCCACCTCATCCCGATGCTTGCTGTTTGCCTGTGCGCGGGCCATGCTGTCTCGCAGGTGCCTGCGCCGGAGCGGGATGCCGTAGAGCGTGTGGCCTCACCGCATGTTCCAACCCCGCCTGCGGATGAGAAGAAGATGGAGCGTGCAGATGCTGTGCCGCGCACGGAGATTGTCGGCTACTTTCCGCAGTGGGGCGTCTACAACCGGCGCTATGTGCCGCTGGACCTGGTGAAGAGCGGCGCAATCAAGTCGCTGACGCAGATTGATTACGCCCAAGGCAACATCAAAGACAGCGCGTGCGTCGTCGCCGATCCGCAGGCGGACATGAACCTCATCTACAAGGCAGAGGACTCTATCGACGGCAACGCCGACGATCCGAATGCTCCGCTGCGCGGTAACTTCCACCAGCTGCAGCTGCTGCGCAAGCTCTATCCAAAGCTGCGCATCATCATCTCGCTTGAGGGCAAGAAAGGTCTGTTTGAAGAGGCGGCCAAGCCTGAGAATCGCGTGGCCTTTGTGCACTCGTGCATGGCGCGCTTTCTTGAGGGGCACCTGGCGCTGGGCGTGGAAGCCCCGCACCTCTTCGACGGTATTGATGTGGACTGGGAGTATCCCGACGCAGCGCATGCTGAGGATTTCTACGGCCTGCTGGCGGAGTTTCGCAAGCAGATGGATGCCATCGGCTACAAGAGCGCGGAGCTGCGCGCCGGCACTAATCGGCGCGGCTTTACTCTCTCCATTGCAAGCGGAGCGAATCATAAGGCGATCGATCCCATCAACTGGGCGCGCGTGGCCGCCAGCGCAGACCAGATCGGCGTAATGACCTACGACTTCCAGGGACCGTGGTCGCACGACACAGGCTTCGTTGCGCCGCTGCGTTCGACCGATCCCCACGTGGACACGGTATCGACCGTGATCAGCGCCTACCTTGCAGGTGGAGCGCCGCCGCGCAAGCTGTTGCTGGGCCTGCCGTTTTACGCATACCAATGGCACAACGTTCCGGACAATCCAACGCACGGCCTCTACAGCAAGGGCGACCCGATCCACGGCAACCTGAACCAGTCCACCGCTGCGTCGCTATTGCAGAACGAAGATGCAGAGCTGTACCGCGATCCCGCATCGCAGGCGCCGTGGATCTACGACGGTGACAACTTCCTGACCTTTGAAGACGCGGTGTCGCTGAAGGCGAAGCGCGAATACACGGAACAGCTCAAGCTGGGCGGCATGATGGTGTGGGAGCTGAGCGGCGACACCATTGACGCACAGCTGCTGCGCGCATTGACGAAACCAGCAGCACCTGAATCCGCACGCGGCGCAACGCATTCGCAGTCACCGGAATAAGTCCCGGCACAAGACAAACAAGAAGAGCTCGCTGGAATCCCCAGCGAGCTCTCTTCGTTTGTGTTGTGTCGTTTTCTAAATATCCAGGTTTTTTACGTCGAGCGCGTTTTCTTCAATGAAGCGGCGGCGCTGTTCCACATCTTCACCCATCAGCGTGGTGAAGATCTTGTCCGTCTCCACAATGTCTTCCAGGCGAACCTGCAGCAGCGTGCGGCGTTCGGGATCCATCGTCGTCTCCCATAGCTGCTCTGCGGTCATCTCGCCCAGGCCCTTGTAGCGCTGCACCTGATATTCCTTCTTGCCCTGCTCAATGACGTAGTCGAAGAGCTCGCGCGGCGTCAGCTTCGTCACCGGGTCCTGGCCAGCCTTGGGGTTGCGCTTCGCGCCCTTGGCCTCCGTCGCGGTGCCCGGTGCAGCGGCGATGGTTTCGTTTACGCCATCGGTCTCTGCAGCCTCTTCCGCTTCAGCCTCTTCCTGCGCTGCAACCTCAGTCTTCGAGCCCTTCTGCGCGTATTCCACGAGGAATGGCGGCTTCAGATGCTCACGAATCTGCGCGTACTTGCTCAGCATCAGGCGCATCTCCGGGCTGCTGACCACGGTGTACTCAATGCGGCGCACAGCACCCTGCGCGTCCGTGTAGTCCAGTGAGTAGGTGCCGTGCTCTTCGTCCTTGACGGGCTCGCCCACTGCCTTGAACTTGAACTCCGGCGCCATCGCCTTCAGGCGCGTTGCCATCTCGGCCAGCTTTTCGGGCGTTTCAAAGTCACTGCGCTTCGCAGGGTCCTTGCCTTCGTTGGCAAAGAGGTCCGCAACTGCCGCGGTAACTGTCTCGTTGCGGAAGCGCTTGTCCGCCTTGTCAAAGAAGCCGATGTACTCGTTCAGCGAACCCATGAACTTGGTCAGTTCAGCGCCTTCAATCGATTGCGTGCCGTCGCCGTAGCGAACCACCATGCCATCAGCCGCGCGCTTCACCATCACCTTCACAAAGTCGCGATCGTCCTTGATGTACTGCTCAAACTTGCCCTTCTTGATCTTGTAGAGCGGCGGCTGCGCAATGTACACGTGGCCGCGCATGATGAGCTGCGTCATGTGGCGGAAGAAGAATGTGAGCAGCAGCGTGCGGATGTGTGATCCGTCGACGTCTGCATCGGTCATCAGGATCAGCTTGCCGTAGCGCAGCTTTTCCAGCGAGAAGTCATCCTTGCCAATGCCCGTGCCCAGCGCCGTAATCATGGCGCGGATTTCTTCGTGGCCCAGCATCTTGTCGTAGCGAGCCTTCTCCACGTTGAGGATTTTGCCCTTCAGCGGCAGAATCGCCTGGAAGCGGCGATCGCGGCCCTGCTTGGCGGTTCCACCTGCGGACTCACCCTCGACCAGGTACAGCTCGCAGCGCTCCGGCATGCGCTCAGAGCAGTCGGCCAGCTTACCCGGCAGACCGCCGCCATCCAGCGCGCCCTTGCGGCGTGTCAGATCGCGAGCCTTACGCGCAGCTTCGCGTGCACGTGCCGCGTCAATTGCCTTGTTGATGATCTTCTTGGCAACCTGCGGGTTCTGCTCAAAGTAGACACCCAGGCGCTCATTCACAAACGACTGCACCTGGCCGGCGATGTCCGAGTTCAGCTTGCCCTTGGTCTGGCCTTCAAACTGCGGCTGCGGCAGCTTCACGCTTACGACCGCGACGAGGCCTTCACGAACGTCATCGCCGCTCAGCGCTTCCTTCAGGTCCTTGAACAGGCCCAGCGACTGACCGGCAGCGTTGATGGTGCGCGTAAGCGAAGTGCGGAAGCCGGAGAGGTGGGTGCCACCGTCGACGGTGTTGATGTTGTTGGCGAACGAGAAGACAGTTTCGGAGTAGGCATCGTTGTACTGCAGCGCAATCTCCATCACAAGCTGGCCCTTTTCGGCCTCCATGTAGATGGGCTTTTCGTGCAGCACGGCCTTGCCCTTGTTCAGATGGCGGATGAACTCTTCAATGCCGCCTTTGTAGCGGAACTCAAGCGCTTTTGCCTCGCCCTTGGCGTCGGTCGTGCGCTCGTCCGTCAGGGTGATGATAATGCCCTTGTTCAGGAACGCAAGCTGACGCAGGCGGCCTGCCAGCGTGTCGAAGTTGTACTCGTGTACGGAGAAGATCGAGCGGTCCGGCAGAAAATGCACCTTGGTACCGCGCCTCTGCGTCACGCCCACCTGGCGAACTTCGCTGATGGGGTCACCCTTGCTGTAGTCCTGCTGCCAGGTGTGGCCGTCGCGCCAGATCTCGACGTCAAATTCTTCAGAAAGCGCGTTGACGCAGCTGACGCCCACGCCGTGCAGACCGCCGGAGACCTTGTAGCTGCTGGCGTCAAACTTGCCGCCCGCGTGCAGCTTGGTCAGTACAACCTGCACGGCCGGCATCTGCTCGCCGTTGCCCAGGTCCTTCATGTCCACGGGGATGCCGCGGCCGTCGTCAATGACGGTGATGGAGTTGTCCACGTGGATGATGCAGTCAATGCGCGTGGCATGGCCCGCCAGCGCCTCGTCCACGGAGTTGTCGACAACCTCATAAACCAAGTGATGCAGGCCCTGCTCGCCCGTCGATCCGATGTACATGGCAGGGCGCAGGCGCACCGCCTCCAGCCCTTCCAGAATCTTGATGTTGGCGCTGGTGTAACTGGGCTTACCCGTCTCAGACGTGATGGGCGCCGCGCCATTTGAGGGCTCGGCGGCGTTGGTTGGGTCAGTCTGCTGCAGGTCGATCAGGGGTGTCTCGGTGGCCATCGTTCTCCTGGAGGTCGAGCGAGCACAAAACCGGCTAAAAATGCAGGGATTAGCAGATTTTCCGGGGGCTCTTTTCGTCTTTCATTCTACCATTTCGGGGCGGTGAAACGGAGTGCAGAACGCGGTGGTCGCGGAGTATCCCGCGGTGTTCGCAAAGTCGTCCTTCCGAGCCCTCCGCGAGGACACCGCGACCACCGCGTTCTGCCTTTTCTCGCTGAAAGTAACGGAATCTGCGCTACAATTAGAGGGTTGTCCAGAACACCGGGCGGCGCACACAGCGAACCGGGTTCCTCCGCGTTCAGCTCAAGACAGGAACCACCCCAATGCCTAAGATGAAGACTCACTCAGGGGCTGCAAAGCGCTTCAGCAAGACTGGTACCGGCAA
>JAMFTB010000285.1 GCA_026225595.1 Terriglobus sp.
GGCGAAGGCTTTGAAGATGGCTTCAATCTTGTGGTGGTTGCTGCGGCCGTACATTGTTTTTACGTGGACGTTGCAGCGGCCGCCGCGGGCGAAGCCGTCGAAGAAGTCTGTGACGAGTTCGGTCTGGAAGTCGCCGACGATGGGCACCGTCACCTGGTCATCCACCACGTAGCCGGTGCGGCCGCTGATGTCGATGGCGGCGACGGCGAGCGTCTCATCCATTGCCATCACAAAGTAGCCCGCGCGCAGGATGCCCTTCTTATCGCCCAGCGCCTTGTCGAACGCCTCGCCCAGCGCGATGCCCACGTCTTCCACGGTGTGGTGCTGGTCCACATCGAGATCGCCGTTGCAGACCAGCGTGAGATCGAAGCCGCCGTGGCGCGTGAACAGCTCCAGCATGTGGTCAAAAAAACGAATGCCGGTGCGGACGCTGTACGTACCCTGGCCGTCCAGATTCAGCGTCAGCTTGATCTGCGTCTCAGTGGTGTTGCGGTCGATGGTTGCGGTGCGCGGCGTTATGCCCACAGTGGTCTGCGGGACGCCTGGCGCGTTGGGGAACTGCTCGGTCAGATCGATGTGCATGTCGCTTGCGTTCTCTTCGTTACTCATATTCGGGCGTGTCCTTTGGTTCAATCTCTGGCTTGTTTACTTCTGCGGGCGTCCAGTTCATGGCAGCCAGCGAGTCGCGCAGCGCGGCAATGCCGGTGGTGGTCTGGTCTTCCACTCCGATGGTGATGCGCACGCAGCCATCGAGGCCGGGGTCGGCAGAGCGATCGCGGATGAGCACGCCGCGTGCTAGCATCTGCGCGACAAACTCCTTGTGGCGCGGGCCGATGTGCATCAGCACAAAGTTTGCGTGTGAGGGCCAGCGCGGGACTTTCATGTTGTCCAGCGCCTTCTCCACGCGCGCGCGGCCTTCGTGCATCTGGCTCACGTACCAATCAAGGTATTCGGTGTCGCCCACGCTTGCCTGCACGGCTGCGAGTGCAACGCCGTTTACGTTGTAGGGCGAGCTTGCCTTGCGCAGATGGTTCATCAAGCTAACTGGTCCAGCGATGAGGCCGACGCGCAGATTGGCGAGGCCGTAGGCCTTGGAGAAGGTGCGCGCCACGAGGATGTTTTGTGGAACGTCTGGAGTTGAAGAAGCAGGTCCCTCCACTTCGCTTCGCTCCGGTCGGGATGACAAATCATCGGTAGTGACAAGGTTGCCCATCACGGTGTCGCCGTGGAAGTGGAAGTAGGCTTCGTCGACGAGGATGACCGCGTGTGGCGCGGCTTTTGCGATGGTGTGGATCTGGTCGCGCGTGATGACCGCACCGGTAGGGTTGTTGGGTGTGGTCAGGATGATGAGCTTCGTCTTCGGTGTGATCGCGGCAAGGAAGCGCTCGAACGGGAAGGCGAGCGTTTCATCTGCCTGCACGCGTACCAGCTTTGCGCCCATGCCCATTGCGTTCACGTCATACATAAAGAACGACGGCACCGCGAAAAGGCACTCATCGCCCTCCTCAAGAAAGGTGAAGCAGACGAGGTGAATGCCCTCATCCACTGCGTTGGTCAGCAGCACCTGCTCCGGTAGCAGTTGGAGGTGTTGTGCCACGACAGCCTCAACGGGTGTGCGTTCCGGGTAGACGGTGAAGCTTGCCAGTGAGAGTTGGCCCAGAGCTTCGCGCACACGCGGTGAGGGTGCGTGCGTGTTCTCGTTAAAGTCCAGGCGCAGCGCAGTGCGGCCCGCTAGCGGCGGGTGATACTCAGGCATTGCGAGGATGGCGCGGCGAGGTTGAATGGTTGTGGCGCTGCGATCCCACGTATCAGAATCGATACGTGGGGCACCCGGTGTTGTGGTGCTCTCAGGGCTCATCGCTTGCCTGCCTTCATGCGCACGCGAACGCTCTCTGCGTGGGCTGTCAGACCCTCAGCCTCTGCAAGCGCAATGGCGTGCGGGCCGAGCTTGGCAAGGCCTGCGGCTGTGTAGTTCTGCACCGTGATGACCTTCAGGAAGTCGTTCACGCTGAGGCCTCCACGCATACGACCCACGCGGCCGGTGGGCAGCACGTGATTGGGCCCGCTGATGTAGTCGCCCATGCTCTGCGGCGAGTAGTTGCCGATGAAGACGGAGCCGGCATTCTTCACCCAGTCGAGGTCCGCCTCTGTGTCCACGGTGAGATGCTCCGGCGCAAGGCGGTTGGTGATCTCGTGCGTCTCTGGAACATCGCCGCACAGAAAGACAGTACCGCGAGCCTTCAGCGATATCTTTGCCAGCTTGTTGTCTTTGGACTGATCGTTAGTCTTCTTAACTACTTCCTTCGCAAGCTTCTCGTTTGCGGTGATGAAAACGGCAAGTGTTTCAGGATCATGCTCGGCCTGCGCGACCAGATCAGCGGCAATGCCTGCGGCATCACCGTCCTCGCTGGTGACGACGATTTCCGTAGGACCCGCGGGCATGTCGATGCCGCACTCCGCGCTGGCGATGATCTTGGCCGCAGTGACGTAAAGGTTGCCGGGGCCAACAATCTTGTCGACGCGCACAATGCTCTCCGTGCCGTAGGCCATGGCGGCGATGGCCTGCGCGCCGCCGGTGCGGTACATCTCCGTTACGCCTGCAAGGTGTGCGGCGGCAAGCGTTTCACGCGCGGGCTTGGGGCTGCACACGACGATGCGTGCGACACCCGCGACCTGCGCGGGGATGGTGGTCATCAGCAGTGTGGAAGGCAGCGGATAACGCCCGCCGGGCACGTAGCAGCCTACCGACTCCAGTGGTCGGATGATCTGGCCCACGGTGACGCCGGGTGTGTTCTGCGTGGTCCACTCCTCGGGCTTCTGCTGCTCTGCAAAGCTGCGGATGTTTTCCGCTGCTGTTTGCATGGCTTTTTGCAGAGGCTTCGGAGTTGTGTTCCATGCGGTTAGCATCTCTTCGGGCGTTACCTTGATGGGGCCGGTAAGCGCGTCGAACTTCTGCGCCAGCTTCAGCAGAGCATTGTCGCCTTTCTTCTGCACGTCTCGCATGATCTTGCGGACGATTGGTTCGACCTCTGCGGTCTTTACTGCGCCGCGTTGCTCAAGGGTCGCCAGCAGCGTGTAGGCATCCTTCTTCGTGCGGCCTGTTGTTTTGATGAGCTTCATTGGGTGTTGTTCCCTCAGGGGCTAAAGCCC
>JAMFTB010000286.1 GCA_026225595.1 Terriglobus sp.
CTGGACGACGACGAAGATGAAGACGGAGTCTACGACGTGAACGATCCTGAAAGCGACAAGGCAGTACACACCGATCATGCAGAGCAGGCAATGTTGACTGCTGCGCCCTCAACCCCGGTCGATCCGTACACGCCGGCAGAGACGGAGTCGATCCTTCCTGTGAGCGAGCCAGCAATTCCTTCGACACCGGTAAAGGTAGCGAAGCCTGTCGTGAAGAAGGCAGCGCCAAAGAAAGCAGCCAAGAAGGCTGCTCCGAAAAAGGCCGCTAAAAAAGCTGCGAAGAAAGCCGCTCCCAAAAAGGCGGCGAAAAAAGCAGTGAAGAAGGCAGCCAAGAAGGTTGTTGCGAAGAAGACCGTAGCGAAAAAGGCTGCGAAGAAGGTAGTAAAGAAGGCCGCCAAGAAGGTGGCTACCAAAAAATCTGCGCCAGCAAAGAAAACCGCCAGCAAGAAGGCGGCAGGCGTAACGAAGTCTGCCACGAAACGGACGTTGACCAAGTCAGCGGCTAAACGTGGCGGCAAAGCTGCCGGTAAGGCAGCAAAATCCAAACAGCGAGGCAAAACCTTGGCAATCAAAAAGGCACCTGCAAAGAAGACCGCAGCAAAGAAGACTGTTGCGAAGAAGGCTCCGGCGAAGAAGACCGTAGCGAAGAAGGCACCGGCAAAGAAGACTGTTGCCAAGAAGGCACCAGCAAAGAAGACCGTCAAGAAGGCTGTTAAGAAGGCCGTCAAGAAGGCTCCTGCAAAGAAGACCACCAAGTAGTTTTGGCGTACTCTTCATCACGCAGCATCAACCCGTAGTAAACCGTAGTTAAGGCAAGCAAAAAGGCCCGGCACCTCTTCACTGAGGCTCCGGGCCTTTTTGCGTCCCGAGATAATTGCTGTGTGAGGACAAAGCAAAAGGGAGGGCGCCTTTCGGCGCCCTCCCTTTTGCAAACTACTTCGACTGAGTTAGGACTTTGCAGCCTTGGCTTCCTTGATGGCAGCCAGCACTTCGTCGCTGTGGTTGTTTACCTGCACGTCAGGCCAAACCTTGATGACCTTGCCCTTGGGCGAGATGAGGAAGGTAACGCGCTTGGCGAACTTCATATCGCCGTGTGCCTGGATGGGTACGCCGTACGCGTCGACTACCTTGTGGTAAGGGTCGGCCAGCAGTTTGAAGGTCAGGTTCTCCTTCGTGCAGAACTGCTGGTGGCTCTCCACGGTGTCCAGGCTCACACCCAGCACGGCGGCGTTCGCGGCGTCATACATCTTCTGGTCGCGCTGGAAGTTGTGCGCCTCAATGGTGCATCCCTGCGTCTGATCTTTGGGGTAAAAATACAGCACAACGAACTTTCCCTTGTACTGGCTCAGCTTGACCGTGTCCTTCTCCTGCTGCGAGGGCAGCGCAAAGTCCGGAGCGGAGGTACCCGGCTCCAGCATGGCGCCTGCGCCCGCTGCTGATGCAAAGCGCGCGGTACCGATACCCGCCGCAACCGTTAATGCCAACATGGACCACATACCTGCACGCTTCATTGCACTCATCTCCCTTGGGAACTGCTTCGTATTTCAAGCTTTCGGAGTTGATTATGACTCAGCGCGCTTGCGCCGGATAGCGACAAGCCGCGCGATTTGTAAATTGTTTGTCACCGCAATAGCAAAGGGATGACAGGAAAACCGTTATTTGCAGGGATTTGCGGTGAGCTTCCGCTAAACCGTCGGACGCGCTTCGCCCACAATGGCAATGCCTGCAGCGTTGGCCTCGCGCAGCATGGCAGCTTCATCAAACAGCAGCGTTCGGCCTGCCTCCACCGCAAGGCAGGTAGCGCCGGCGGCCTGCATGGCGCGCACCGTGGGCACACCCACAACGGGCACGTCGAATCGCAGATCCTGCTTTGGCTTTGCCACCTTCACGACCGTAAGCGAACGGGTGAGCGTGAATGCTTCGCCATCGCCTGCAGAACTCATCAGCAAACCGGCACGGGCGATGGTCGCGTCCGTACCCTCCATCGCCTCAACCGCAACGCACGCGCCTGCGGCAATTACAACGGTTTGGCCAAGATCAAAGCCGGCCACACCGCGCGCGACCGTAAGTCCATAGGCAATATCGGCGCGCTCAGCCTCGCTGGGTGCGCGCGCGGTCAGCACACCCTCGCGCGCCAGCATCGGCTCCAGGTATGCGGTGGAGCTGATCAGTTCAATGCCCTCGTCGCTCAGCACCTTGGCCACCGCGCCCAGCAGCATGTCTGTATTGCGCGTGCTCAGGCTCATCAGCAGCTTGGCCAGCCGCCAGTCCGGCCGAATGCCGCTGAAGATCTGCTTGTGCCGCACCTGCCCGGCCATCACGGCGTTGGTCACGCCTGCTTTTTGAAATGTTTCGATGAGTTTGGATAGCTCGCCCAGGCTCATCCAGTGGACTTCCATGCCGCTGTCTTCTGCGGCACGCACATCCATCTCGGGGTCCGTCTCTTCCTTGATGGCCGCAACGACCACGTGCAGGCCGCGCGCCCGTGCAGCCTGCAGCAGCAGGAAGGGGAAGCGTCCATTACCCGCAATGAGTCCTAGCTTGTCCAGCATCTGTCCTTCAGGCGATTGTTATGCGACGTGGCTGAGCTTGGCTGGTGAAAGGCCAAAATCGCGGACGATGCCTAACACTGATAAATCCTCGTCAACATCCGGCCAATGAATGCCGCTTCGCCGGCCCATCCACCGCCAGTTCTGTCTCTGTTCCGCAGTCGCAGCTGCAAGTCGCGGGGAATAACTAATTGGCCCGCTTGCCTCTGTGCCATCGGAAAAAACAACGCACAGCGTGGAGTCATCGATGCGCACGTCCACTGCAGATCGCTGCGGTCTAGCGTTTGAAGTATCCATGCCATGCCTCCAGAAGAAACGTCTGATGCTCACGGATCAGGCCCTCGATCTCCTTCAATTCGCCGGATCGAAAGTCTTCGTTGTCAACGAGTGCAACATCCTCTAACCAGTATTTTGCCATCTTCTCCGCAGCAGACACATGGATATGCGGCGGTTCGTTTCCTTCATTTGACCAGAAAGAGAAGCGATAGGGACCAATCCGAAGGACAGTAGGCATGGCTTACTTGATGACGCCGCGCTCGCTCTTTGCGATGAACTCTGCCAGGTAGGCGACGCGCTCGCCGAACTCGCCGCTTGCGACCTTTTCGCGGATGGCTTCCACCGCCTGCGTGGTGTTCAGCTTGCTGCCCTGCAGCAGACGGTATGCTGCACGCAGCTGCTTGATCTCGTCGGGCGTGAAGCCGCGGCGTTCCAGCCCGACTTTGTTGATGCCGAACGCTTTGTTTTCGCGGCGAACGCTGGTCAGGCTATACGGCAGCACGTCCTGCGTGATGGTGGTTCCACCACCAATGTAGGCGTAGGCGCCGATAGTG
Organism: Terriglobus sp.; assembly: GCA_026225595.1. Taxonomy (GTDB): domain Bacteria; phylum Acidobacteriota; class Terriglobia; order Terriglobales; family Acidobacteriaceae; genus Terriglobus. The sequence goes on from JAMFTB010000286.1 coordinate 3,380, forward strand.
CAGTACTGGTGTACCGGCGCGTTCGCGCTCAGGACTGCATAGTCCTCCACAATGACGTGACCGGCGAGCGTGGAGCCGTTGGGAAGGATGACGCCGTTGCCAATGTGGCTGTCATGCCCAATGTGTACGTAGGCCATGATGAGGCAGCCATCGCCGATGGTCGTTTCACCACCGCCGCCCACGGTGCCCCGGCTCACGGTCACGCTCTCGCGGACGGTGTTACCGTTGCCCATCGTCAGCTTGGTCGGCTCGCCCTTGTACTTCAGGTCTTGCGGGCTGCAGCCCAGGCTGGCGAAGGGGAAGACGCGGTTATCGTCACCCATGGTCAGGTGCCCGTCCAGGATGACGTGGCTCACCAGCTCACAGCGCTCGCCCAGCACCACGTTGGGGCCAACGATGCAAAAGGGACCAACGGAGCAGCTCTCCGGAATGACTGCTCCCGGAGCGACCACCGCCATGGGATGGATCGGCATGGTTAGACTGCGGCCTCAGGCAGCGCAGATGCGGCTTCCTCGGCAGGTGCTGCAGGTGCAGCTTTAGCAGCGCCGGGGCGCGGAACGATCTGGCAGGTCACCGTTGCTTCGCAGGCAATCTTGCCATCTACCGTTGCCACGCCACGCATCTTTACCGCGCGGCTGCGCCAGTTGATCACCGTAACTTCAATGCGCAGCTGGTCGCCGGGCACCACGGGCTTGCGGAACTTGGCGTCGTCAATGCCGGTAAAGACCATCAGCATATTGTCGCGGTTGGGATACTCGCGCAGCAGCAGAGCGCCGCCTGCCTGTGCAATGGCTTCCACCATCAGCACGCCGGGCATCAGCGGATAGTCGGGAAAGTGGCCCTGGAAGTGCGGCTCCGTGGCGGTGACATTCTTCAGGCACACAATGCGCTGGCGGGGCTCAATCTCTAAAACGCGGTCGATCAGCAGGAAGGGAAAGCGATGCGGCAGGAACCGCATAATCTCCTGGATGTCCATTACCTGCGCGTTGCTCGGGGTCGTGCTCGCTTCACTCATAACTCGTAACAGTATAAGTGCGCCGTGTCCTGCCGGACGGGCGTCCTACGCGGACGGCGGGTGCTCACGCACCGCTTTACTGGCTTCGCCCCACCGCGAAGATTTGTCATCCTGAGCGGAGCGCAGCGAAGTCGAAGGACCTGCATTCTGCCGGGAGCGCCACGAACCTGAATCCCGGCCAACGGAAGGGCCACTCCAAAGGATGTAAAAAGGTGCATAAGCACCCGCCCCGCGCGCAGCGGGCCCGTCCGGCAGGACATGGGCGCCTCAGTATTTGTGTTTGCCAATGGGTGCGTTCGGGGCGAACAGTGCCGGGTCCACCGGCTTGTACTCCATCTTTTCGACAAAGCGCTGCGCCACCATGTCTCCGTTGTAGTAGCGGGTGGTGGCGTACGGAGTGGGCAGGCCGCCTACATCGTGGAAGTCGCTGTATTCCTCCACATCCTCGTCAAAGTCCTTATAGAGGGCGTCGCGGAACTTGAAGATGCGCCGCAGCGGCAGGTGCGTGCTCTTCTCAATGTCCACATCGACGGTGTCGTTGTGGACATCGACCAGCGTTATCTCTTCCACCTCGCGCCGGGCTACAACCTTGGTGCCGCCGTAGATCAGCAGCAGGTTCGGGTCCTTCAGCCACACATTGGCAATGGCATCCAGCGAGTAATGCTCGCGGCGAAAGTACTCCGTCTGCTGCAACGCAGGCAGCGGCTTGCGACCCTTGTAGGTCACCTCAACGCCCTCGTCCGCGGTCCATATCTGCACAATGTCGCGCTTCTTGGTCAGTTCAATGCGGTCTACAAAGGTGCCATTGGCCAGCACGTGGTGGAACTGGATGTAGTCCGTCACGCCGGTGGGCTGGTTCTTGTAGAACGACGAGGTGTGGCCTTCCAGAACGTAGTCGCCGCGGTGTAGCCAGCGCTCGCCGCCAAGGGCGTTGTACATCGCGTTCAGCGCGGCGCGCGCCCTCTGCTGGTCAATCTCCTCACCCGGCTTGGGCTGCGTGACGATGATCTGTTCTTCGCGCTTGGGCTGCTGCGGGCCAGCTACTGGGTGGGTGTCATCCAGTGCTGGATCGTGGGGATGGTCAGGCTCTTTACCAAACTGCGGCTTGTCGTCCTGCTTCTGATTTGTGTCCTGCGCGTGCAGGGAACCTGAGGCTAGCACGAACAAAAGGCAGAACGCAGCGATCGCTGCGAAACCGCGGCGATCTCGCGTTTTCTTGCTGCGTACGTGCTCTTTCTTTCGGAGGGGCATGGCTTCAGCCATGCCATTTCCTTCTTGCAGAACGAGCGGCTTCAGCCGCTGAGGGATCCGTGCATCTGCCATCGAAAGACCTACCTCAGGGGCTGAAGCCCCAATTCCTTTTGCGGCCATTGCGGCGTGGCTTAAGCCACGCCCTTTCAAAACGACTGCCATTGTGGCGTAGCTCCAGCAGCCCTTTTCAAAACGTGTCATTGCGGCGTAGCTCCAGCCGCGCCTTTTCAAAACCGTGTCATTGCGGCGTTGCTCCAGCCACGCTCTTTCAAAAAAGTGCCTGCGTCGTTCGTCCTGCTACTTCAGCTTTGCCACTAGCCCACCAGCACCGCGCCGCCGTTTACGTTGAAGACCTCGCCTGTCACAAAGCCCGCCAGCGGCGTGCACAGGAACAGGATGGGGCCCGCAATCTCCTCCGGCGTGGCCACGCGGCCCAGCGGAATTGCGCCAAACACCTTCTTGGACGAGATTGGATCGTTCAGGGTGCTTTCCGTCATCTCGGTATGCACCCAGCCGGGCGCAACGCAGTTTACGCGGATGCCGTCGCCAGCCAGTTCCGTCGAAAGCCCCTTCGTCATGCTGATGAGCGCGCCCTTGGTGGCGGCGTAGTCGGCGTGGAAGGCCTCGCCGCGCTGCGCTGCGGTGGAGCTGATCAGAACGATGTGGCCGCGTGTGCCGCCGTCTGCGGGCGCGGGCTGTTTCTGCATCTGGGCTACAGCACCGCGGATGAGGCCAAAGGCGCTGTCCAGATTTATGCCCACGGTTGTGGCCCACTGCGCGTCCGTCATGCTGCCAATGGGTGCGTCATGCGGCGGCCAGACGCCGTGGTTGACCACCAGGCAATCCAGCTGGCCAAAGTGCGCGACGGCCGCGGCTACCAGCGATCCACCCTCCGCGGCAGAGGCCAGTTCCTGCCGGATGGCGAGACAGAACTCCGGCCCGCCAAGTTCGTCCTGCAGCGCAAGCGCCTGCGCCGATGCTGAGCGATAACTAAAAGCGACCCGTGCTCCAGCCTGGCGGAAGAGACGAACGGTGGCAGCACCAATGCCGCGCGATCCGCCGGTAACCAGCGCCACGCGGCCCGCAAGTGAAAGAGCTACTCCAGATGAATTCGTTTGAGACATGAGGACAACGCTAGCGGGTAGAGCGCAGTTGGGCAAATCCGGGCCGGCGCAGCCGGTTCATTTTGCCTTTGCCTTCGCTTCAGCGCGTTTTTCGCGGATGGCTGCTCTGTATTCGCGGTCGCTGAGGGCGAGTGTGCGCTGCACGCGTGTGGGCAGCTTGGCCTCTACGCGGTTGTACGCGGCCTGCAGGTGCGCGTGGAACTCGGCGGCGGGGAATATATCCCAGCGGTCGATGGCGACCCAGTGGGCGCGGGCCAGGTAGGGCGCGGGCTGGACGCCTTCAATCTCGAGCAAATCGTTGAAGCGGTCAGGCGTAGCGGCGAAAGATGCCACGAGTGACTCGCCGGGCTCAGGCACCAGCATGCAGAACATCTTGCCGCCAACGGCCTTGTCGCCCACCCAGTACACAAAATTGTCCCACTGCAGCGTCTCTTCCACGCGCGGCAGCTTCAGCAGGAATTCGCGGGTGCGATTCAGGCTCATAGCCGCAGCATACCCCGAACGGGCCAAAAGGGACGCGGTACGGGTTAGGCCCTACTCACACCTGCGGTTGGCAAAAAATGCCTTCGTGCAATGGGAGTTTCCTCCGCAGCAGCCGATATTGAGATTGTCAGCAGGGCAGTGAGCCTCCTGGCAGAAAAGAGTTCCTCCCATGCATGAATTTTTCGTTGCTACCGTGTTCATCGCCATGATGGTTCTGCCCAGCGCCGTTGCCACCATGTCCGGCAAGGACGAGACCGAGGCATAGGTTTCCCGCTTCTGTTCCAAACAGAATCTCGGGAGGCAGCGGCGAGTGGTTCGCTCTGCCATTCACGTCTCAATCCTCACTTTGCAATGGCCGAGCTTTTAGAGCTGGCCGCTTAGCTTTGCCGCTGCATATGCCTTCTGATCGCGGCACGATCCATCGAAAGCTCACCGTCACCTGCCACCGTCCGAGCCGCCTCGCTGGGGCAGATGGTCTTGCCCGCAGCACGCTCGTGCAGCAGTTGCAGGATCGTCTCTTCCAGCGCATTTTCGGTTTCCACGTTCAGGTTCATGCATTGTCCTATCTGCTATCCCCGCGAACTCAGTAAGGGATTTCCTTGAGGGGCTTTCGGAAGGGCATGGCTTAAGCCATGCCAATAAAAAGCTCAAACTCACTGGGCTTTAGCCCCTGAGGTTTAGCTTTCCCCTGCCAGAGAATTTCCCTCAGCGGCTAAAGCCGTTCCATGAAACGAGCGTATACGGCATGGCTAAAGCCATGCCCTTCCGAAGACTCATATTTGAAAGGCTCCAATCCCCGCGGCATGAACCCTCCTATACTTAGATGGTTATGCCGACATTTCCGCCGCTCGCAGAGCAGCTTGACCTGATTACCAAGGGCGCTGCTGAAATTATTCCGTTGGACGACCTGACGAAACGCATTGAGGCGTCGCTTGCCAGCGGCAAACCCATGCGCATTAAGGCGGGCTTTGACCCTACGGCGCCGGACCTGCACCTGGGCCACACCGTACTCATGCGCAAGCTGCGCCATTTCCAGCAGTTGGGTCACACCGTCATCTTTTTGATTGGCGACAGCACCGCGCTCATCGGCGACCCCACCGGAAAATCGGCCACGCGCAAACCGCTCACGCGCGAACAGATTGCAGAGAACGCGAAGACGTACCAGGAACAGGTCTTCCGCATCCTGGATCGCGATCTTACCGAGGTCCGCTACAACTCTGAGTGGCTGGACGCTCTGTCCTACTACGACATCGTCAAGCTCATGGCGCAGTTCACGCTCTCGCAGATGCTGGAGCGCGAGGACTTCCACAAGCGCTTTAACGCAGAGGAGCCCATTGCGCTGCATGAGCTGATGTACCCCATCGCGCAGGGCTATGACTCCGTTGCGCTGCAGAGCGATGTGGAGCTGGGCGGCACAGACCAGAAGTTCAACCTGATGCGTGGCCGCGACCTGCAGAGGCACTTTGGTCAACCGCCGCAGATCGTGCTGATGATGCCGATCATTGAAGGCCTGGACGGCGTGCAGAAGATGAGCAAGTCGCTGGGCAACGCCATTGGCGTGAATGAGCCGCCGTTTGAAATGTTCGGCAAGCTGATGCAGGTGAGTGACGAACTGATGTGGCGCTACTGGACGCTGCTGACGGACCTGACGCAGAGCGAGATTGATGCCATGCGGGACGAGGTTGCAGCAGGCACGCTGCATCCCATGGACGCGAAGAAGGCGATGGCGCGGACGATCACCGCAGGCTTCTCATCGGCGGAGCACGCATTGCGTGCGGAAGAGAACTGGGCCACGCAGTTTCAGAAGGGCGGCACCAGTGAGGACACGGAGCGCGTGTCGCTGGACAAGGCAGATCTGCTCTATGACGATGCCACGCACACCGTCGGCACAGACCGGTTACTGGTAAGCGCAGGCATGGCCGCAAGCATGGGCGAGGCACGCCGCAAACGCAGCGAAGGTGCAGTAAAGGTAGATGGAGAGGCGGCTGCGGATGTTCGCCTGTCACTCGCCGCTCTGCCCGTAACGCTCACGGTCAAGCTTGGGAAGAAAACCAAGCTGGTCACGCTTCAGTAGCCACTGCCTGCTGCTTCATCGCTTCGCAGTTTTTGCAGATGTAGCGGTCTTTGCCGCTTCATTTGGCGGTGTAGAGCGCCTCATCGGCATCGTCCACCAGCTCGTCAGACGAGCAGGTGAGCGAGCACATGGCCAGGCCCATGCTCAGCGTGATGGGTTCTTTCTCCCACGCAAAGGCGTGCATAGCATCCAGCACGCGCTGGGCCAGCTGCTTCGCGCCTTCAATGTTTGATCCCGGCATCAGGATGGCAAACTCCTCACCACCAAAGCGGCAGGCCACGTCCTCTGCGCGCTTGGAACGGGTCAGAATTTTAGCCACGTTGCGCAGCACGGTGTCGCCATAGGGATGGCCAAAGCGGTCGTTCACACTTTTGAAGTTGTCCACATCAATCATCAGCAGAGCCATGGACTGCTTGCTGCGCTGCGATCCAATCACCGTCGTCTCCAGCCGCGAGTCGAAGGCGCGGCGATTCCACAGGCCGGTCAAAGCATCGGTCAGCGCCAGCGAACTTAGCTTGCGGTTGGCCTCTTCCAGCTCGTCCTGCATTCGCTGTACTTCGGCTTCGCGCGCCATCTGGTCGGTCATATCCACGGCCACGCAGGCCATCACCTTTTCGCCGTGCAGGCCTTCGCAGGCCACCTTGGTGGTGCGCCAGTAGGTAGTTTGGCCGGTTTTCTGGCTCTCCGGCAGCTCCAGAAAGCTTTCATGTGGACGGCCGCCATGGCGGAAGGCGTATTCCTCTTCCCGCGCAATGTCTGCGCCGGTCTCAGTGCCCCACAGTTCGGTGCTGGTCTTGCCGATCCATTCCTCCATGTCGATGTTGAAGCGCGCGGCCATTTTGCGGTTGTAGAACATCAGGTGGCCTTCCGCATCCTTCAGGTAAATCTCCATCGGCACGTTATCCAGAATGGTGTTGAACATGCCGCGCGCGCGTTCGTTCTCTGCCAGTGCTGCGGTCAGTGCGGCGGCGCGTTCGCGCAACTGAATCTGGTTGCTCAACTGCCGGCCCAGAATCTCAAGCGTGCGTTGCTGCTGAAGGGTCAGTGTTGCGGGCTCCGTATCCATCACGCAGAGCGCGCCCACGGCCATTCCAGATGTGGAGACCAGCGGCATGCCTGCATAGAAGCGGATGCCGTCGCCTTCCTGCAGCGTCTTGTTGTCTGCAAAGCGCGCATCCTGCAGGGTGTCTTCCACCATCAGCAGGTGTGTGCCGCGCACCGTGTACTGGCAGATGGATTCGCGCACAGGCATGGTGCGTGCGCCTTTGAAGCCCACCCGCGCCTTCATCAGCTGGGTTTCTTCATCCAGCAGCGTCACGGCGCCCAGCGGCTTAGCGCAGATGACGGTTGCCAGCTCCAGCAGCTCGTCAAACTCTGTCTCAAACGCCTCATTCATCAGGTTCAAACGCCGCAGCAGGTCGCCGCGCAGTTCGGCGAGGGGGGGTGCCGGCACGAGTGCTGCATTAGAGGAGCGGATGGCCATGAGTGAGGATGCGGAAAACGAAAACGGTGCAAACTTCTTCTTCTAATAAATTAGACGAGTTCTGTACCTTTCGTACTAGACGAGTTCTGCATCTTTGGTGCAAAAGCGGCCACGGTCATCTATGCCGACAACGGCCATGGGCGTGCGGTGGTCATGCGGAAACAACAGTAACCATTTCTGCGGGACGGCATGGGCGTAAAAGCGCTTTCGCTCCTCAATGGTGCGCAGCGGATCCAGGTCAAACCCCATTGCCCACGTGGGTTCCAGGTGTGCCGTGGTGGGAATCAGGTCGCTCACAAAACATGCGTGTTCTCCCGCATCCTCAAGATGCACAGCCATTAGCTGGCGAGTGTGGCCAGGAAAGCATTCGACGCGTACACAAGGCGCAATAAAATTTTCAGCTGCATCAACATATAGCGATTCAATCAAGCGCATCTGCCCGCTGCGTAGCATAGGTTCGTAGTTATCCGGCACATAACTTACGCGGTCGCGCTCCCACTGGCGGCGGCCGTGCTCCACCTCGCCGCGATGCGCGATGTACTCCGCGTTTGGAAAGTACGGTTGCGCCACACCGTCCTCGTCCAGCACGGAGTTCCATCCGCTGTGATCCCAGTGCAGGTGCGTGTTGATCACGATGTCCACCTGCGCGGGAGTAACGCCGGCAGCAGCCAGCGACTGCGGCAGTCGCTCTTCCGTTGCGTAAATCTCTTTCAGCCTGGGGGCAATCTTGTTGCCGAAGCCGGTCTCAATCAGGATCGTCTTGCCACCTGCGCGCACCAGCACGCAGTTCAACCCCAGCATCACGCGGTTCAGTTCGTCGGCCTCCGCCTTGCGAGACCACAGCGTCTTGGGCACCACACCAAACATGGCCCCACCATCAAACCGGCACGTCCCGTCGGTGCACACGGTGATGTCGATGCTGCCCACACGCGCACGTCCACGGATGAGGTCGCTGTCAGCGGTTGCCAGGGAATCGATCTTCATTGCTTTAAGGATTTCACAGCCCCAAGGATATTGTTTTGCACGGATTGAGGGAACCGAACCCTCGCGCGCTGCGTAAGTCCCTTGCAGAATCTGCATTCGCGCTGCGCGGATGTTGCGTACAGGGAAGTAAGCCGCCAAAGCGTCGCCGCGCGGCGTCACAAGAAATTTTCCAAGGAAAGACGATGAAAACACCGGTTGCAGCCGCGGCATGCTTTGCGGCGCTCACGCTCTCGTGCGCTCACGCGCAGGCACAGGAAGTACACGGAGCCGAACCATGCGCCAACGGCGGCATCGTCGTCACAGGCATGGTGCGCGATGCCACTGGTGCAACGGTAGCTGAGGCTGCAGTAACTCTGGACGGAGCAAAGCAGTCCACGCAAACTGCTGCGGATGGCCGCTTTCACTTCAGCTGTGTTGATGTTTCATCGCAGCACACGCTGCACATCTCTGCAGAGAGCTTTGCCGCAACCGACATCACGCTAGCGCCCGCACGTCTTCGCAACGAAGTTGCCATAACGCTGCACCCTGAATCCGTCGATCAACAAGTGGACGTAAGTGCGGACAGCGCACGCGGTGTGGACAAGACAGACACCGGCATGACGCGCACGCTGGAGGGCGACAGCCTGAAGGCGCTTGCGGACGATCCGGATGACCTGCTGCGTGAACTGCAGCAGATGACCGGAGGCTCTGGCGGCGACCCCTCGCAGGCGATGATCACCGTGGATGGATTCCAGATGACCGGCCGCCTGCCCCCGAAGTCATCCATTGCATATATCCGCGTCAATCCTGATCTTTTCGCAGCGGAATACCAGGAGCCGCCCTACACCGGCGGCCGTGTTGAGGTGTATACCAAGCCCGGCCAGCCGCGCTATCACGGCGCTCTGTTCATGGCCTATGGCGGCTCTGCGTTGAACGCGCAGGATCCCTTCGCCACAACCAAGGGCAAGCTGGGCAAGCAGCGTTTTGGCTTTGAGCTGAGTGGCCCTGTGCGTAAGGTGGGCAGCGACTTTGCGCTCAGCCTGGAGCATCGCCTGATTGACAACGTGGCAGTGGTGCGCGCCGTAACGCTGGATGCCAGCGGCAACCAGGTCAACGTGAATCAGACTGTGGCCGCACCGCAGACGTTATGGAGCGGTAACGCGCGGCTGGGCTGGCAGCTGGGGCCAAAGAACACCTTCAGCGCCACATACACCGCGGCCAATAACAACATTGCTAGTGTGGGTGTGGGCGGCACAGCACTGGCGGAGACAGGCCGCGACAACACAACGTATGAGCACACGCTCCGCTTTGTGGACGTAACCACGGTGAGCGCAAAGCTGATGCATGAGGCGCGCTTCGCTGTGCGCTGGCTGGGTGATCTCTCTGTACCGCAAAGCACGGCCCCGCAGCTGCAGGTGGCAGGCGCCTTCACCAGCGGCGGCGCAGAGCTGGGCGCGCAACAGATCCGCGAGTTTGGCATGGAGGTCAACGACGACTTCATCCTGACCACGAAGGCGCACACGATCAAGGCAGGCGTGAACTTCCGCATCTACCGCGAGCGCGAACAGATGACGCAGAACTTTAACGGCACCTATGTCTTTGGCGGCGGCATTGCTCCGGTGCTGGACGCGAACAACATACCTGTGTCCGGCAGCACGACCACCATCACCGGGCTGGAGCAGTATCGCCGCGCCACGCTTGGCTTGGCGGGCGGCTCGGCCACTGCGTACACGGTGGTCACCGGTACACCGCAGGTTGACTTTACGCAGGCACGCGCATCGGCATTTATTGAGGATGACTGGAAGCTGCGGCCCAACCTGAAGGTGTCGCTGGGCACGCGCGTCTTCATTCAGAACGAGCCGACGCAGAGTCTGCCGCCGGTGCCGCGCGGGGGCATCGCATGGTCGCCCGACAGGAAGCAGAAGTGGACGCTGAAGCTGCATGCTGGCATGTTCAACGGCAATTTCACCACGGAAGATGCCACGGAGCTGCGCCGCCTCGACGGTGTGCAACGCACCATGAGCACCATCTACTCACCGGTCTACGGCAATCCGTTCCAGGGCGCAACGCCCATCGGCACCGTCCGCACACAGGCGCGGGGCCTTTCGTCCATCACATTTTCTGAGGAGCAGTTTGAAGTGGATCGCGCTCTGGCGCACGGATGGAACCTGATGGGCACCTTCTACTGGCTGCGTGGCTGGAACCAGTCACGCACGCGAAACATCAACTCTCCATTGAATGGCCAGCCGACGGGGCCGCGGCCGGGACGGGCAAACCTCAACATCCTGCAGGCGCAGAGCAGCGCATCCATGAAGGGCGACATTGAGTTTGTCAGTGTGGAGCAGCATTCGTTGAAGCACTTCAGCATCTTCTTTGGCTATGCGCGTGTGGACCTGCGCGACGATGCAAACGGCAGCACCTTCTTTACGCCGCAGAGTTCGTTGACCGATGCCGGCGAATATGCACGGCGCAGCAATCAGCAGCAGCACCAGTTCTTCGGAACCGCAACAGCACACCTGCCCGCAAAGGTAGATGTCTCCGCGGACTATCACGGTGGCAGCGGCAGGCCGTTCAACATCACCACCGGCTTTGACAACAATGGCGACGGCAACTTCAACGACCGGCCGCAGTATGCGCGGCCAGGCGATCCCAATGCAGTGGCAACACAGTATGGCCAGCTGGTGGCAACGGGTGGCACGGGTGTGGTGCCGCGTAACGCCATGACAGGTTCCTTCACGGTCTACCTGGACACCAATGTCAGCCGCAGCTTTGTGCTGAACCGCAAAGCTGCGGCAGATAAGACGCAGACGCTGGCAGTGAACGTGCGCGCTTCAAATGTGCTGAACCACACCAATGTCACCGGGGTTAGCGCCGTTCTGGGATCACCCTTGTTTGGCGTGGCGACGCTCGCCGATCCAGGCCGGCGGATTGAGGCAGGTGCACGCTGGAGCTTCTGAAAATCATAAGCCGTGGGACCTGAAACGATTCAAAGACAAATGAAACGATTCAATCGCGCATTGAGACGTTTCAGCCAATGCCCGTATATTTACAGGCAATTTGTAATGGTCCCCAAACAAAAAAGCGAATGACCATACGCCTTTTGGAAATGGTTTTGCAAGTGCTTCCACAACGAAATTTCGCGTGTCTCGCATCGTAGATTATCGATAATTTTCCACTTGCACTCTGCAACACGAACGGCCTAGGATGCGGCGCGCGAAGTGATGCACTCATTTCGCGTTGTGAGGCCTTTATGAACCGATACACAAAAGCTCCGGATCGCATGGAGCCAGCGGTGTGCCATCGTGCCACCGGGATTGCCAGCCTTCTCCGTCTGGCTTGCATGGTTGTAATCACCCTGGCTGTGTCGCTGTGCGGCCGGTCCGCCGCAGCGCAGGATAACTCCGCCACCATCCTGGGAAATGTCACGGACTCAACGGGTGCCGCGGTCCCCAAGGCGGAAGTCACCGTTACCAACACGGCCACCAACATCAGCGTGGTCCTCTCCACATCGGACACGGGCGCTTATACCGCCCCCCAGCTCATCCCCGGCAACTACTCCGTCAGCATTAAGATGAAGGGCTTCTCAACGGCCAGCATGACGAACCTGGCGGTCTCTGCCGGTGACCGTCGCCGTGCAGACGCACAGCTGACGGTGGGTGCTACGAGCGAAACGGTTGAGATCTCCACTGCCGCTCCCGTGTTGCAGACGGACTCATCGTCTGTGGGCAGCAACGTAACCTCAAAGGCTGTGCAGGATTTGCCGCTGAACGGACGTAACTTCGTCAGCCTGGTGCAGATCATGCCCGGCGCGGCGGAGTCGGGCCCAAATAGCATCAACAGCGGCACGCGTCCTGACGATCGCCGTCCCACCTCTTCCATTTCGATGAACGGCCAGTCGGAGACGGTGAACGATCAGTTGATCGACGGTATCGACAACAATGAGCGCATGATCGCTTCCATCGGTGTGCGTCCTTCCATTGACGCCATCCAGGAAGTGCGCGTTGTGACCAATACGTTCTCGGCAGACAGCGGCCGCGCCGGTGGCGCAGTCATCAACGTCATCACCAAGAGCGGTACCAACCAGTTCCACGGAACGCTGTACGAGTTCTTCCGTAACGACAAGCTGAACGCGCAGCCCTACCAGTACGGTTCTCACAACCGCAACCCGGAGCTTCGCCAGAATCAGTTCGGCGGTTCGCTGGGTGGACCCATCTTCAAGGACAAGGCCTTCTTCCATGGCGATGCGGAGTTCTTCCGCCTCATCAAGGGTGGTCTGCCATCGGCACTGACGGTGCCGACACTTTACCAACAGCAGCATCCGGGTGACTTCTCGGACGCAATCCCTGCGGGTAACATCCTGCAGACCGATGGTGTTACGAAGAACGGATGCGCGGTCATTGCGGCCAGTGTTTCTGATCCCACGCAGAGCCAGACCACGGGCTGCGTGTACGATCCGAATCCACTCAGCGCTGGTTATCTTCGCAATCCCATCATTGGCAACAAAATTCCCAATGGCTTCATCGATCCTGCGGGCCTCTCTTACTTCAAGCTCTATCCTGCGCCCAACTCTGGCGGCCCAACGGGCAACGGTTATACCGGTGTTCGCAACCAGGAGCAGTACTCCACCGTGTATGACGTGCGTGTGGATTACCACTTCAATGACAAGAACCTGCTCTTTGCCAAGTACATCGTGAATGACGTGTACACGGTATCGCCGGGTGCGCTGCCCATCTCGTCTGCAAATGGCTTTGCCATTGACCCGCAGAACGGTAACGGCTTTGGCACCGCGCCGCAGCTGGCCCGCAACGCAACGCTTGTCTATACGCACACCTTTACACCCAACCTCATCATGACGGTCGGTGCCGGATGGAGCTTCATTCAGAACGGCTCGAACCCGCTGAACTATAACCTGAACCCGAACACGAAGTTCGGCCAGGCAAATGTAAACATCAGCACGCTCACGTCTTCGCTGGCGCCGGCATTGCCCACGGGCCTCACGGGTCTGGGCGGTGGTGGTAACTTCGTTCCGTTGGAGTACAAGGACAACAACTACATCCTCAACGGCAGCGTCATCTATAGCCACGGCAATCACTCGTTCCACCTTGGCGCGCAGGGCATCAATCGTCAGGCGCTGGATCAGCAGGACAACAATGGTGAAGGTGCATGGACGTTCCGCACTGGTGCCGCCGGCTTGCTGGAAGGTATCTTTTCTGCGGCTACGCGCAGCAACAACGTGCGCACACCCAACTACCGCACCAAAGAGCCAAGCTTTTATGTGCAGGACGATTGGCACATACTCCCCAAGCTGACGCTGAACCTGGGTGTTCGGTATGACGTCTTCACGCCGTTCACTGAGATTCATAACGCCATCTCAAACTTCGATCCGTCCTGCCCCTGCATCATCCAGGCAGGTGTGAACGGAGTCAGCCGCACCGCAGGCGTCCGGACGGATTACAGCAACGCCGCGCCGCGCTTTGGCTTTGCCTATAGCGCCACGCCCAGCCTCGTCATCCGTGGCGGCTTCGGCCTGGCGTTCTTCGCCAGCAACTATGAGTCGCCCACCAACCTGAAAAATCAGCCCAACGTCTCGCAGTACGGCAACTGCTCCACGGTGCAGGCGGCCGCGGGCACCAGTGGCTGTCAACCGGCGTACACACTGTTCAAGCAGGGCATGCCCCTGCCGAACGTCAACCCATCCATCGCCAATGCATCGCTGGTCGGCGGAATTCCATCGGCAGTTGACAAGAACTTCGGCTCCGCTTACCTGGAGCAGTTCAACCTCGTCATCCAGAAGGATTTCAAGGGCAACGCAATCACGGTGGCCTACGTTGGAGCGCTTGGACGTCACATGTCCACTGGCTTTGACATCAACCGTGCTCCGTTGGGGAACGCGAATCTGTGGCAATCGCAGCGTCGCTTCTTCTGCGCTGGCGGTCCCGCTGCAGCTACAGGGCCAACCACTTGTTCCGGTCCCACGCTGATGCCTGGTGTCACCACCATCGCTACCACGTTTAGTTCGGGTTCCTCGTCTTACAACTCGCTGCAGGCCACCTTTGAGCGCCGGTTTAAGAACGGCCTCGCCTTCAGCGCGAACACTACCTATGCTCACCTGCTGGACAATGCTCCGAACGTCAACGGCCAGAGCGGCAACGGTGTCGGCCAGGTTCTGGGGCAGGCCTACCGTGATTACGGCAACGGCGATCTCGATACGCGTTCGCGCGTTGTGGTCACCGGCAACTATGAGCTGCCCTTCGGCAAGAGCGCGCATGGCTTCGCAAAAATGGTTGAAGCAGGCTGGCACATAAACGTGCTCAATCTGTGGTCGACCGGCTTGCCATTCACAATCCTCAACGTCAACAACCTCAGCGGCACCAGCCCGAACGGCTCTGCAGATCGTCCGAATGTGATCGGCAATCCGTTCAAGAACATAACTCCTATCGTTGCCAATCAGGCTCCACTGCAGTTCTTCAACCCGGCAGTCTTTGTTCCCCAGGCTGCAGGCACGCTGGGCAACGAGGCGCGTAACCAGTACCACGGACCACACTTCCGCCACTTGGACTTGTCGCTGTTCAAGGACTTCACCGTCTGGCGTGAGACGCGACTGCAGTTCCGTGCAGAGGCGTTCAACGTACTCAACCAGACCAACTTCTCAAACCCTGTAACCGGCCTGGGCAGCACCACCACCATCGGCCAGTTGACCTCAACAATTCTTACCTACAACCCGCGCTTGATTCAGTTCGCACTCAAGTACGAGTTCTAACGCACCTCCACTTCGCTTCGAGGGCTGGCTACAACGCCAGCCCTCGTTGTTTCTTCGGGCACGCGAAGATGTCAAAATCTGACGCAGCCATGAATTATCAATAATTTGCTTGCGAGGCCTTCCAGCCGCAGCCTAAAATTCGGCGCGGAAGCGCTCACGCCTTCACGAAGGGGAAACTCACACATGATCACCACACGTCGCGATTTCGCAAAGCTCGCAGCTGCCGGATTGTCCGTCGCCGCCTTTGCGCCAAAGTCGTTGCTGGCACAGGGCAAACCCGATTCAAAGTTCAACGGCGTTCAGATCGGCGTCATCAGCTACAGCTATCGACAGATGAAGCCGTTCGATGCGGTTTCTGTTCTGAAGTACGCCGTGGAAGACGGCATCAACGCGACAGAGCTGGAGAATGTGCAGGAGCTGTGGGCAGGTATGCCCCCAGTGCCGCCACGTCCCACGCCCGCGCGTCCGTCCCCCGGCATGCAGGTGGGTGAGCGTCGGCCTGAGCTGACGCCAGAGCAGAAGGCCGCACAGCTTGCCCATGCAGAAGAGCTGACCAAGTGGCGCACCACCATGGATGTGAAGAAGTACGCCGAGCTGCGCAAGATGTACGCCGACGCTGGCGTCAGCATCTACGCATTCAAGATCACGCTGACCATGCGCATGCCTGACGCAGAGTTTGATTACGCATTCAAAGCAGCGAAGGAGTGCGGCGCAAACCATCTGACGATGGAGATGCCGGACGGCCAGCCGGAACTCACCAAGCGCATCGGCGAGTTCGCCAGCAAGTACAAGATGATGATTGGCTACCACGCCCACCTGCAGGCCAAGCCTGACACCTGGGATGAGGCAATGTCGCAGTCGCCGTACAACGGCATCAACCTGGACGTGGGCCACTACACCGCGGCAGGCAATCACGATCAGCTTGAATTCATCAAGAAGAACCACGCACGCATCACCAGCATGCACGTGAAGGATCGCAAGTACCCCGAGAACGGCGGGCAGAACATGCCCTTCGGCGAGGGCAACACACCCATCAAGGAAGTACTGCAGCTGATGAAGAAGGAGAAGTACACCTTCCCCGCAACCATCGAGCTGGAGTACACGCTGCCCGATGGTTCAGACTCGGTGAAAGAAGTGGCAAAGTGCCTGGCCTATTGCAAGGCCGCGCTGGCGTAGGTACTTTGGCACTTCGTGCTGTTCAGGAAGCCCGGCCTCGCGCCGGGCTTTTCTGCTTCCGAAACGATCTGTCATTCCGCAGCGCAGCGGAGGGATCTGCTTGTTGGGTGGTTCCTCCGCACACTGTCAGAGGGCAGGGAAGTGGAGGGGCTCGCGCTGTGCGCGAACTGTTGGGCATGAACGACCTATGTAGCAGGATCGGCGCATCCGTTGAAATGCAGACCCCTCCGCTACGCTCCGGGATGACAGGCCGTAAAGGGTCACAAACGCAGAAAAGCCCGGCGCGAGGCCGGGCTTTCCCATTCTGATGATTGTTGCAAGGATCACCTGCAAAGCAGGCGGAGGAAATTAATCCTGTTCCTTGCGGACCTTCTTGCGATTCCGCTTGCGTGCAAGTGCTTCCTTGACGCGCTTCTTCTCGCCGGGCTTCAGGTAAAAGGAGTGACGCTTCACTTCCTTGATGATGTCTTCCTGCTGCACCTTGCGCTTGAAGCGGCGGAGTGCGTTCTCGAGGGGTTCACCCTCCTGGAGACGTACTTCTGCCAATGTAAAAACACCCCGCTCTCAGGCCACGGTGGCCAGATATCAGGATACCGCAAATCAGCCCCAAACGCACTTAGCCCCCGAGGGCTTCTTCATAGGTGGGGGGAATACACTCCTGTGCTGTGGATGGGGACGTACCTTCTATCACGAAGCAAATCTGACACGCCAAACCGCGCCATTTTGCTTATCCAGACCGCCTTCTTGCTATACAAACGATTACCCCATGTTTTCCTTTCGATCCACGCCTCTGGCTCCTGCTGCCATCGTTTTCGCTGTCTTCCTCATGCCCGCGGCGTTCGCTGCGCAAAGCAACGCTTCAGCACCGCCTTCGGCTGCCAAGTCAGCTCCTGTAGCCGCCTCCACAGCAGACCCCTATCGCGATGAGCCGGTGGTGATTGAGCTTTCTGAGACCACGCACCGCATGCATGCGGACGGTACCGGCGAAGCCATCCTTCACGTCATACTGCGCGTGCAGTCTGAGGGTGTGGCGCGGCAGTTCAGCGTCCTCAGCATGCCGTACGCGTCCGCCAACTCCACCGGCACCATTGATTTTGTGCGCGTACACAAGCCAGACGGCACCACCGTGGAAACGCATGCGGACGAGGCGATGGAGATGCCCGGCGCGGTAAGCCGCGAGGCGCCCATGTACTCCGACATTAAGGAGAAGCATCTGCCGGTGAAGGCCCTCGCAATGGGTGACCGGCTGGAGTACCAGTTCCACACCGTGATGACCAAGGCAGAGGCGCCCGGCCAGTTCTGGGGCGCGGAGCACTTCGTGGCCAAGGGCACCGTCACTCTGAAACAGACGCTGACGCTGCAGGTGCCGGAGAAGACATACGTGCAGGTGTGGAGTCCGAACCACCCCACAACGCCCACCACGCTCGACGGCGTCAAGACATGGACTTGGACCTCATCGCAGACCAAGCCCAGCGCGCGCGACGAAAACGGCAAGATGACGCCGGCCGACCTGAAGGATCCGGATGAGGATGTGGACGGCCGCGCGCTGCCCAGCGTGGCGTGGACCACCTTCCACAGCTGGGCCGAGGTGGGCGACTGGTACCGCAGCCTGGCGGAGCCGCGTTTGCAGCCCACCGCCACCGTCCGCGCCAAGGCCGACGAACTGACGAAGAACGCAAAGACGCCGCAGGAGCAGGCGGAGGCGCTGTACCGCTTCGTCGCCACGCAGATCCGATACGTCTCCATCAGCTTTGGCATCGGCCGCTTTCAGCCGCACACGCCCGACGAGGTGCTGGACCACGGCTACGGCGACTGCAAGGACAAGGACACGCTGCTGGAAAGCCTGCTGCGCGCAAAGGGCTTCACCACCGCGCCCGTGCTCATCGGCGCAGGCATCGCCCCGGTGACGGACCTGCCTTCACCCGCCGTCTTCAACCACGCCATTACGACGGTTGAGATGCCGGCGGCCACGGGCAGCACCACCAGCCGCATCTGGCTCGACTCAACGGCAGAGGTCGCGCCCTTCCGCGTGCTGATGCCGGTCATCCGCGACCAGCACGCACTGGTCATCCCAGACAAGGCAGCAGCGACGCTCGTGAAGACCCCAGCCGACCCGCCCTATGCGTACAAGGAAGAGTTCAACGCTGAGGGCGCACTGAACAAAGACGGCCTGATGAAGGCGCATATGCAGTGGACGATCCGGTCAGACAATGAACTGGAGCTGCGTTCCATGATGCAGCGTCTATCGCCCTCGCAGTGGGACGAGTCGATGCAGTACCTGCTCAGCGCGTCGGGTTTTTCCGGGAAGGTCAGCAATACAGACATGCGGCAGCCGGACCCGGCTGCGCCTGTGCGCCTCAGCTTCGACTATCAACGCGAGAAATATGCTGACTGGGAAAACAATCGTTCCCTGGCGCTTTTCCCCACGGTTGAAATCACCACCGTCGATAAAGACAAGCAGCCGGACTATGACATTGACCTGGGCGCGCCCCGTACCGTGGAGGCGCACAGCATCGTAACGCTGCCGCCCGGCTACCGTGCGGAACTGCCGGATGCCGTGCACGTGGAGCGCGACTTTACCACGTTTGACAAGACCTACCGCGTGGCAGATGGCAAGGTCATCTCTGACCGCAAGCTGGTGGTGAAGATGCACAAGCTGCCGCGCGATCGCTGGAAGGATTACCTCGCCTTTCAGAAAGCGGCAATGCTTGAAGACGGTGAGTATTACCTGCGCCTCATCCCACCGGATACCAAGCCGGTGAAGAGTGGTGACAGCACGAAGGCAGAGGTCAAAGACAAAGTTGGGGAATCTGCGACTTCGAATGATGATGACAATCTTGCCGATCCCCCCCGAAAACTCATGACGGAAGCGGTTTCCGCTATTGAGAAGAAGGATTACTTGACCGCGCGCGCAAAGTTGGAAGAGGTTAAGAAAGTTGACCCCCAAAGGCGCTACCTTATGGTCATGTTCGGTCAGTTGGACCTACTGGAAGGACATGTTGAAACTGCTCGGGCGGATTACGAGGAAGAGATCAAGAGAAATCCTGACATCGCAGATTCCATGGCACTCCAGCTTTCTGCGACATACATGCAAAGCCACGATTACGCTTCGGCAATCGGCGTGTTGGAGAAATACAGTGAAACGGGCAGCTACCCCGTGCGCTATTCTCTTGCTCTGCTTTACGTTGCGAAGCATGAGGATGATTCTGCGGTCAAACTTCTCAAGAAGTTGCAGCTGGAGAAACCCGATGATCGTCATATCGCAGGTTTGATCGCAGCAGAGCTATATGCACTGCATCGCTACGAGGAAGCGGCCATGGCGGCAAAGAAAGCGATGGACGGCAGCGACGATCCAGACATCATCAACAACAACGTCTACATCCTGTCAGAGACAAAGCTTGATCTGCCCTTTGCAGAGACGCAGTCGCGCCGCTCGGTCGATCTGCTGGAGCAGGCAACCGCATCGCACAGCATTGAAGAGGTGAATAACAAGGCGTTCGCAGAGTCGGCCAATCTTACGGCCTCGTGGGACACGCTGGGCTTCATCCTGCTGCTGCAGGGCAAGGCCACTGAGGCGGAGCCCTATCTGCAGGCAAGCTGGTTCAGCCAGACCAACGTCATCACGGGCAATCACCTGGGGCAGGCCTATGAGGCGCTGGGGCGCAAGGGCGATGCGCTATGGCTGTACCGGCTGGCAAAAAGTGCAGAGCACGCAGCCGATGCAAAGGAAGACTTTGCGGCAGTGGAAGCAGGCATCGCGCGGCTGGAAAAGGCAGGTGTCGTTGCCTCATCCGGTCCGAACCATCCAACGTCGCTGCAGCAGATGCGCAGCTTCCACGTCAAAAATCCATCTGGAGCTGAGGGTGGTGGAACGGTGCGTGTTCAGCTCAGCCCGGACGGTATTGCCGCAGCCATGCTCGCCTCAGGCGATGCGGGCCTGAAGCCGCTGCTGGCAGAGACAAAGACGCTGAAGGTGCCGGCAGCCGAACCCACTGGTTCGAAGGCGCGTATCTTGCGTGACGCGGTCGTCTTCTGCGGCAAGAAAAGTGCGAGTTGCGACTTCGTCTTTATGACAAATGCCGGTGTTGCGGTTGAGGGCGCTACAGAGTAAACCCTGTTGCGCTGTATCTACCGCAGGACGAAGCTGTAGAGCGTATCGCCTGCGGCGACCACGATGTATTGCAGGCCGTCCAGTTCGAATGTCTCTGGCCCGTTGGTCACAGCGGTGCCGAGGCCCGCGTGCCACAGGATTGCTCCTGTTGCGGCGTTGAATGCGACCAGGTTTGTCGTGGTGTCGCCGGTGAAGAGCAGCCCACCGCCGGTGGTCAGGATGCCGGATCGCGCTCCGCCCATGGGCCACTCGTGGTTCCACTTCACCTTGCCGGTGCGGTAGTCCAGCGCGCGCAGGTTGTACCTGGCATAGCCGCCGCGGTCGTTGCCTGCCCAGCCCTCGGGCTTCACGTTGTTGTCAAAGATGTAATAGACGCTGTAGGCGTCCACGGCCGCGACATAAAACAGACTGGTTTGCGGATCGTAGCTGGGCGGGAACCAGTTGGCCGCGCCACCCTGGTTTGGCGACACCAGCGCGCCGTTGGGCTTGGCCGTCTTCTCAGGATTCGGAATGGGCGAGCCCTTGTCGTCCAGCCCCAGCGTCCAGTTCTGCTTCGCAAACGGAGTGCTGACCAGCGCCTTGCCGTTCGTGCGATCCACCAGGAAGAACCAGCCGTTGCGGCTGGCCTGCGCCAGCAGCTTGCGCGGCTTGCCGTCGACCACGCCGTCAATCAGGATGGGCGTCTGCACCGCGTCCCAGTCATGCGTGTCATGCGGGTTGGGCTGGAAGTACCAGACGAGCTTGCCGGTGTCCGGGTTCAGAGCGCAGATGGTGCCGGTGTATAGGTTTGCGCCGGGGCGGGCTGCTCCGTTGATGACGGGCTGCGCGTTGCCGGTGCCGAAGTAGTACAGGTTCAGCTCAGGGTCGTACGTGCCGGGCACCCACGTGGTGCCACCGCTGTGCAGCATGGCCTCGTCGTTGGGCCAGGTCTTCGCCTCAGGCGTGCCCGGGTCAGGATGCGTGTACCAGCGCCACTGCAGCGCGCCCGTCTCCGGGTCGTGCGCTTCAACGTAGCCGGGAATGTCAAAGTCGTCGCCACTCACGCCGACCATCACGTGATTCTTCACAATGGTGGGCGGCACGCTGCCAAAGTAAAACTGGTCCGGATTACCAATGCTGGCGTGCCACTTTTCCTTGCCGGTGTCCTTGTCCAGCGCGATCAGGTTACAGTCTTCGGTTTCGAAGTAGACCGTGCTGCCAAGGATCGCCATGCCGCGATTGCCAATGGTCTCGCCGCCTTTGCTCTTCCAGTCAAACTGCCACAGCTTCACGCCGGTGCGCGCGTCCACGGCCCATGCATGGCTGGGCACGGTGAAGTAGAGCACACCATTCGCCTGCAGCGGTGTTGCCGAGATGCGGCGTCCACCGCCCGTTGTTGCGTCTTCGCGGAAGGTCCACGCCAGCTGCAGCTTGCCCACAGTCGCGGGTGTCAGCTTTGCCAGCGGACTGAAGCGGCGGCCGGTCAGGTCGCCGTTGTAGGTGGGCCAGTTGGCGGTGGGCGGCTTCAGTAGGTCTTGCGCCGTGATGGGCGACTGCGCGTGCATCGGCACAGCAGCAAGCGTTGTGAGCAGCAGAGAGGGAAGCAGGCGCATGCACTTCATTTCAGCGTATCCAGGTAGGTCGTCACGTTGTGAATGTCGGCGTCGGTGTACTTGTCCAGCAGCTTGTAGTGGCCCTCGTACGGGTCCACCGTCTTCACGCGAACACCCGCAGTGCGGCTGATGGAGTGGGTCATGCCATCCTTGTCGCGAACGGTCACGGTGAAGTCGTCCATGCGGACGAGGTCGCCGGTAAGTGTCTTGCCGTTAGGCATCGTCACGGTCGTTGCAACGGGCTGCTTCTTGCCAATGCCCGTGTTCGGGAAGAGCCACTTCTGCTGCAACGCGGCAGTGCTCATGCGGCCACCAACGCCTGCCATGTCGCCGGTGGCAGAGTGGCACTTCGCGCAATTCGCGGCAAAATAAGCGGCGCCCGCGGTCGCATCGCCGTCCGTCAGGTGCGTGGGATGGTCGTCATAGCCGCTGCGCAAAATGCGGTTGATGTTCGCGGTCAGGTACTGCGAAAGCTCCTGCGCCTGCTTGTCTGTGTAGCTGAATTTGTGCGGCGGCGTGGACTTCAGGAATGGCGCAAGCTCTTTGCCCAGCAGATTCTCACGACGGTCGTGCAGCACCACGGTCGATCTCACGAGGTCAGAGGCAGAGCCGCCGCGGCCATCCGCTCCATGGCACTTGGCGCAATCCTTCGTATAGATAGCCTGACCGCCTGTGGCTGCAGCAGGATCCACCGGCGTGCGTGGGAACTGCGCATGCGCGGCTGAAGTCGCCAGCAGCGTTGCCGCCAGCAGGGACAGCCACTTGATCTGACGCAGAAATGGATGACGCAGAAATTCCACTCGCTTCTTCACTTCCTCTTGCTCCGGGGCATCTTCAGCAGGTCTGGCGTTGCCGCAACGGCGCACACGCGGCTGTAGCTGCGTCTTCCTTTATACTTGCTCGCCGACCAAAAGGAGAGCCAATGAACCGCAGAGCGTTTGGAAGAGTGGCCGCGAGTGCTGGAATTGCTGCCATGGCAGGGCTGCATAGGTCAGCTTCGGCAGAGGCTTTCTTCGCGCAGGCACCTGCGGCAAAGCAGCGCTTCGCCGTCATGCTTTGGGTGCTGGGCAAAGCAATCCCCATGGAGCAGCGGCTGGAGATGGTGGCTGCTGCGGGTTACGACGGCGGCGAGCTAGTGGTGGAGTGGCGCGACTGGACGCCGGAGCAGCGCCGCAGCATTATGGCGAAGAAGAACGCGCTTGGCCTGACCTTTGACGTAATGTTCCCCAGCACTGCGCCGTTGACGGATCCCTCGGCTCGCACAAAGCTGGTGGCAGATATGAAGTCTGCGATTCCAGCAGCGCACGAGTTCGGCTGCAACCGCTTCAGCTTCGCGCCGGGTGCAAGGCAGCCAGGCATGTCCATGGAGCAGCACAAGGCCGCGATCGCAGACAACCTGAAGGCGGTTATCGACGCATGTGGTCAGGAGAAGTTTGAGTTTCTGTTGGAGCCGATTGATCTGTTGGAAAACAAGCAGGCGTCCATCAACTCTGTAAGCGACGCGTTCGATATCACGCGCGCCGTGGGCAATCCGCAGCTCAAGGTTTTGTACGACTTCTACCATGAGCAGCGTGGCTCCGGAAACATGATCGAGAAGCTGGAAAAGAATTTTGACCAGGTGGGCCTTGTCCACATTGCAGATGTGCCCGGCCGCCACCGCCCCGGCACCGGTGAGATCGATTACCCCAACATCTATCGCAAGCTGGCCGCGCTGAACTACACCGGCTACATCACCATGGAGTTCTACGCCGAGGGCGACGCCGTCGCAGAACTAAAAGCCGCAAAGCAGGAAGCTCTAACAGCAATGCAAAAATAACTGTCCTGCCGGACGGGCCCGCTACGCGCGGGGCGGGTGCTCCCGCACCTCTTTACTGGCTTCGCCTCCCCTCAAGATTTGTCATCCTGAGCGTAGCGAAGTCGAAGGACCTGCATTCTGCTTGCAGCACCACAAAGCTCCGCCAAGACACAGAACCAGGTGCCCCACGTATCGATTCTGATACGTGGGATTCGGACGAGGACCAAATCTCATGCCGACCATCGGGAGGGGCGAGGCGAAGCCAGTAAAAAGGCGTGCAAACGCCCGCCCCGCGCGCAGCGGGCCCGTCCGGCAGGACATACAGTCTTTAGAAGCAGGACAGCCGGGTATACTTGCGCACGCAGATACAGAGAGGTTTCATGAACCGTCGTAACTTTGGAAAGCTGTCCCTCGGCGCCGCAGCAGCATCGTTGCTGCCCGCTGCCTCCTTCGCCGTTGCTCCCGCAACGCCCGCAAATGGCGGCCACAAATTTGCCGTTATGCTGTGGACACTACCCAAGGGCCTGACCTTTGAGCAGCAGTTGGACCTGGTTGCAGCCGCCGGCTACAACAGCGTTGAAGTGGGCAATGAGTACGAGAAGTGGACACCCGACGAGTGGACGCGCAACCTCGCCAAGTTGCAGTCGACAGGCCTTGGCGTGGACTCTGCCGTGCCCGGTCGCAATCCGCTGGCAGACAGCACCAAGCGCACCGCGCTGCACGACGACATTCTGAAGGCGCTGCCGGGTGCAAAGCGGCTGGGCTGCAAGCAGTTCATCTATACCGCATTCAACCGCGTGCCAACACAGTCGCCGGAGGAGCAGCGAGCCGCAATTGTGGACACGTTGAAGTACGCGGCAGACCTGCTGGAGAAGGATGGCTTTGAGATTGTGCTCGAACCCATCGACCTGCTGGAGCACAAGGAAGAGGCCGTCATCAGCGTGAGCGAGGCCTTTGAGATCACGCGCGCCGTGGGCAGCCCGCGCATCAAGGTTTTGTACGACTTCTACCATGAGCAGCGGCAGGCGGGAAACCTGATCGAGAAGCTAACCAAGAACATCGACCAGGTCGGCCTCGTCCATATTGCGGACGTACCGGGCCGCCACCAGCCGGGCACCGGCGAGGTCAACTACGGCAACATCTATCGCGAACTGGCGCGACTGCATTATGACCGCGTCATCTGCATGGAGTTCTCGTCGCAGGGCGACCCGGTAACGGTACTGAAGAAGGCACGCGAAGAAGCCATCGCAGCTATGAGCGCCTAGAACAGCATTTAAATGCTCATTGTCCTGCCGGACGGCCCTCCTGCGCGGAGTGCGGGCGTTTCACGCCTTTTTACTGCTTCGCGTGGGCCTCCCGATGGTCGGGATGAAAGTTTTATGCCGGGCTGACCCTCCGGGGCTAAAGCCCCTTTTATCGAGGCGGCTTTACGGCATGGCTGAAGCCATGCCCTTACGATTCGTGCCACACGGATGTGTTTGGGGCTGGTCGAACTAATGCAGGTCCTTCGGCTTCGCTGCGCTCCGCTCAGGATGACAAAAGTTGTGGAGTGAGTTTGATCCCGACCAACGGGAGGGGCGAGGCGAAGCCAGTAAAAAGGTGCGTGAGCACCCGCCCCGCGCGTAGCGGGCCCGTCCGGCAGGACGTGTCTTTACCTGCGTTTCTTGGCTGAAGCTTTTGACTTTGAGGCTGAAGCTTTTCCGTGGGATGTCTTCGAGGCGGCCTTGCGGCGGCCGCGGCTTGCGGGCGCGAGGCGCACTGGCTCTGCCACGTAAATCTTTCTGCCTGCGGCCAGCGTGGACGAGCTCAGGCCGTTCCACTGGCGCAGGTCCTGCGTGGTGATGTTGAAGCGGTCGGCGACTGTGACCAGCGTGTCTCCGCGGCGGGTGGTGTACTGCAGCGGGTGTGCGCCTGCGCTGGAGCCTGCCACCGGGATGACGAGGTCGTCGCCTTCCTCAATGGTTGAGTTTGCGGGCAGGTCGTTGGCTGCCAGCAGATCAGCCGGTGCAACTTTGTACTGCTGTGCCACCTGCTCCAGCGTCTCGCCTGCAAGTGCCTCATGGAATCGCCATGAGAGGCGCTTTGACTCTGGAATCGCCGCGATGCGTTCGTCAAACTGCTTCTTGGTGCCAACCGGAATGTGCAGGTCAAACGGAATGTTGTCTGGAGTGCTTAGCCGAAGCATGGCCGGGTTCAGGCTCACCAGATTGTTGACCGTGGTGCCGGTAACATCCGCGGCTAGCCGCAGGTCCATGGCGTAGTCCACGTGTACCGTGTCGTACACCACGGGTGGGTCAGCCTGGATGTTGGTCAGGCCATACTTCTCAGGATTTTTGGCCATGATGATGGCTGCCAGAATCTGCGGGACGTAGTTCTTCGTCTCTCGCGGCATGGCGTTGCGGCGGTATAGCTGCCAGTAGTCGGCATAGCCCGTGCGCTGTACAGCCTTCTGCACGTTGCCGGGGCCCCAGTCGTACCCGGCCATGGCCAGGTACCAGTCGCCAAACTGGTTGTAGAGCGACTTGATGTAACGCGCATACGCACGCGAACTTTTTTCCGGGTCAAAGCGTTCGTCAAAGTAGCCGTTGCGCTGCAGGCCATAGGCACTGGCAAACGGCATGAACTGCCACATGCCGCCTGCGCCGCTGCCGGCGTTCATGGCCTGCGGCTGAAAGCCGGATTCTGCAACGGCAAGGTAGATCAGATCCTGCGGCACACCCTCCTGCCGCAGTTCGGCCTGCATCATGTCTTTGTATTTGCCCGCGCGCTGCAGGCTGCTGACCATGTGCGCGTGGAACGAAGACGAGTTGGCATAGGCGTTGATGTAGCCCGCAACCTCGTCGTTGATGACGAGCGGCAGGTCTGACGTGACGTTCAGGCTGCTGCGCAGGCTTGCGGTCACTTCCGGCGATGCGGGCGCGAAGGTCAGGTCATTGGCCGCTTCAACGGGTGACTCTTCCACCTTGGGGCTAAAGCCGTTGCCCTGCTTCAGCGCGTCCATCTCCAGCGCGTTCACGGCGTCCACGGTGCGTTCAAACTCGGCACTCAAAGTGGGGTCGCTATGGACGTCGATGCCGCTGGTCAGCATCAGGTCCACGGCAAAGTCAAAGTCCAGCCGGGCCGCGTCCAGCTTTCCGCTGCGATAGTTCCCAACGCCGCTGCGGTAGCTGCGGTCCACCTGCGCGATGAGTGCGGCAACCTTGGCCTGCTCCGTTGGGGAGGCAGCGGTGGGAGTGCCTGCGGCACCCGGCAGTCCCGGTGCGGTGGCATTGGCGGGCTGCGTTACCGGCGCCGTCTGCGGGCAACCGGCCAGCAGAACCACCGACAGGGAGGCCGCCGCTGCCAGAAGCATGCGGTGTGCAGGGTTGGCGGCAGCAGCCGGTCGGCGGGATCGCATCAGCGGGTCAATCGACACAGGGGACATTCTATCGGTGTGCGGGTGTCCCGCGCTGAGACACCATTTCTGCCCGTTGCGTGGCAGTGCCGCTGGACCTACGTCCGTCGCGCGAGGCTTTTGCGCTATGGCGGGCTTGATTTCCCGGGACGATGCTGATTCTTGAGGACAAAAGACAGCGCGTTTCCTGCAGCGTTGGTCTTTTGAAGTAGAAAGGAGCGTCGTCCATGTCCGCACCCTTGTTGGCCCTTACCGCCGTTGCATTTGTGGTTTTGCTGGCTGCTGTTACGGAACAGGAACACCGCGCGCGGATGCGTGAGCGTGAAGCCCGGCGGCTTCGAAATGCCCATGAGTACTGGACCGATGCATCGCCGCGCTCACTGCGGTAATCTAAGGGTTCATGCGCACCCTCCGCGCCATTTTCGCCGCACTGCTCGGCGCCCTCATCGTGCTGGCGCTTTACCTTGCATGGTTCTTCAAGGTCACCCACCAGGTCACGCCGTGGGACGGTGCCCCCGTCGGCTTTATTGCGCTTACCTGCGTGGTTGCTGCGGTATGCGGCCTGCTGGGCGGCCTGGCCGCCGCATGGCTCGCGCCGGAGACACCGCGCGGATCGGCTGAAGGCGCAGCAGGCTTTGTGGCGTTGGCTGCATTGTTTGCAGAGACGCACACGCCCGGCCAGCATCACTACGCACAGATGGTCGCGCTGCTGGTGGCCGCGCCGGTGGCCTACTTCATCGGCCGCACACGTCCCGTGGCTCCTGTCTCGCGCTGATCATTTGATGATTAGCGGCTTTAGCCGCCGAGATTCGGATATCGGTGGCTAAAGCCACACTCCGTTAAGGTTCTCTGTTCTATCCCAGCGGCTAAAGCCGCTCGCTGCTTCGGTGAAACTCAAGCAATTCCGTGGAACGCAAAGCGATTATCTGAGGGATGCTAGAGTTTTTGCGATGAGCTTTTCCCACGTTTCACGTCAGCGCCTCTCCCGCCGCTATTTTTTACAGAACGCCTCTATCGCTGCAGGCACGCTTGCCGTGCCGTCGCTGCTGCGCGCGCAGGCCGCCTCTGCCGCCGCTGATGCATCCAGCGTCACGTTGAAGGTGATCAACACGCCGGGGCCAAAGGTACCGCTGGATTTCATCGGCCTGTCGTACGAGAACATGCAGTTGGAAGACGCGACCTTCTTCTCGCCGGAGAATGTGGGCCTGGTGCAGCAGTTCCGCGCCATGGCTCCTCGCGGCGTGCTGCGGCTGGGCGGCAACACCAGCGAGTTTGGATGGTGGAAAGTCACGGCCGAAACGCCAGCGCCGCAGCGTGTTGACTCGCCGTGGAAGCACGCCGGTGAGCCGGTTGCTGCGACCATGTTCGCCATCACGCCCAAGGCCGTCGACAACCTGGACGGCTTTCTGAAGGCCACCGGATGGACGTGCATCTATGGCCTGAACCTTGGCTATGGAACCCCCGAGGTGGATGTTGCAGAGGCAACCTACGTCTTCAACAAGCTGGGACCGCGGCTGCAGTACTTCCAGGTGGGCAACGAGGTGGACCTGTTCAAGGGCCATCTGCGCAACCCGGATACGTGGAATGTGGATGCCTACATGGCGGAGTGGTTGAAGATTGCGCGTGCGGTGCAGAAGGCGCTGCCCGGCGCAAAGTTCGGCATGCCGGATGTGGCGAGCGACGTGACCTGGCTGCCGCAGATCGCAGAGAAGTGGGCGGCCGTGCAGGACAAGCCGAACGTCATCACGCTGTCGCATCACTACTACTGGAACGGTCCGCCGGATAACCCGGAAGCCAGCATCGTGAACCTGCTGAAGATTGATCCCAAGGTCGCCGAGAAAGCTGCCGACACGAAGCGTGCCGCGGAGAAATTTGGCGCTGGGCAGTCGCACGCGGTGACGTGGCGCATGACAGAGGGCAACACGGTCTATCGCGGCGGCAAGTGGGGCGTCAGTGACGTGTTTGCCTCGGCGCTGTGGGGCGCGGACTACCTCTTTCAGCTGATGAGCGACGGCTATTGCGGCGTGAACCTGCATGGTGGCAGCGGTCACGCGCAGGCGGTCAGTGTGGGTGGCGTCTTCCACGGCGAGGCGCTGATGCCGGACAAGGACACGCCGCATCCCAAGCCCTTCTACACGCCCATTGCCAATGAGGGCACGCTTGCCGGCCATGGCGTGGACGGCAAGCTGAACGGCAAGTACGTGATGGAGCCGGTGGGCTGGGGCATGAAGTTTGCCGCGGCCTTTGCGGGCGCAACCATGCTGCCGGTGGAGTTCAATGCAGGTGCTGTGAACGCCGTTGCGTACGCCGCGCGCAGGGCAGACGGCAAGGTTATAGTTGCCATCCTGAACAAAGACGCGGCGCAGCCGCTCTCGGTGACAGCACCGTTCTTTGACACCATCCAGGTGCTCACCGGCGCGTCGCTGGAAGCGCACGAGGCGCATGTGGGCACGGTGGTCCGCGAGACCAGCAGCCGCCGATCCACCGCCGGACAGACGTTCACGTTGCCCGCGCACATGGGGACGCTCATCGTCCTGCAGTAGCTGTATTCGCTCCGGACGCGGATTTAATTGCGTGCGCGAAAGATATGATGACGCAGGCCGCAGGCGATGCTATCGTGATCGCTCCATGCGCCCCGCCTATCTGCTTACCGTCAGCGTTCTCGCCCTCCCCTTTGCTTTTGCTGCCGGACAGGCTCCAGCAACACCGCCAGCCGCCGCTAGGCCTGCAGCGCCGCCAGCCATGCCTGCTGGTATGCCGCCGCGGCCTGATCCCGGCAAGCAGCCGCTGCCGCAGGCGTTGACGAAGATGGCCGCGCCCATGCTTGCGGAGCGTGTGCAAGCGATGGCTGCGGTGAAGACGGAGGCGGATGCAAAGGCTCGGCAGGCACACGTGCGCGAGACGATGTTGCAGCTGATGGGCGGCTTGCCCGGCGGCACAGACCAGCCCGCGGGTCCGCTGAATGCACGCGTGGTGGGCACGGTGGACCAGCCCGGCTTCCGCGTGGAGAAGATCCTCTATGACAGCCTGCCCGGCTATCACGTAACCGCGACGCTCTACCTGCCTACGACTGGAACCGGACCCTATCCCGCTGTGATTTACAGCGCGGGCCACGGCCCCTTCGGCAAGACAGAGGCCTACGGCACCGGCGCAAATCTCGCGCACAACGGCATTGCCGTCCTCGCGTACGATCCGCTGGGCGCTGGCGAACGTCTGCAGGCGATGGACCCGGTCACAGGCAGAAGCTACGCGGGTGCGGATGAGCACTCGCTGGCCAACATTCCCATCTCGCTCATCGGCGACAGCGTCTCGCGCTACATGCTGTGGGACGCGATGCGCGGCATCGACTATCTGCAGACTCGGCCGGAGATTGCGAAGGATCGCATCGGCTCCTATGGCTGCTCCGGCGGCGGCACCATGTCGGCATACATTACGGCGCTGGACACGCGCGTGAAGGCGGGCATGGTCGCCTGCTTTACCACCACGTATGACGCTCTGCTGAACTCCATTGGCCCACAGGATGGTGAGCAGGTGCTCTTCAACTTTGTGAAAAACGGACTCGACTTTCCGGACTTCCTTGAAGTGACCGCGCCGCGCGCATTTGCCGAGGTTGCCACCACGGAGGATATGTTTCCGTTTGTGGGTGCGAAGGCGGCGCATGACGAGGCGGCGCGCTTCTACGGTCTGCTGGGCGCGGAGGACAAGCTTGGCTTCTTCACCGGACCAGGTGGCCACGGCGCCATTCAGCCGGAGCAGGTGCAGATCTTCAAATTCCTGATGCATAACCTTGCCGGCAACGATGCGGAGCCGAAGCTGGAGCGCTACGGCTTCCGCGCGCCCATTGACCTGCGCGACACCACCACCGGGCAGGTGACCACGTCCATGCCCGGACGGACCATCTACCAGATCAACCAGGAACGCGCGGCCAAGCTGATGCCCAAGGCCGTGGCTGTGACTTCAAAGGCGCAGCTTACGGCTCTGCAGGATCGTCTGAAGCGCGAGATTTCGCAGGTGACCGGTATGTTGCCGCCAGCGGCGACTCCACCTGCGGTGACGGTAAAGAGCAGCGAAGACGTTGACGGTATCCACGTGGAGCGCATCACCTTTGCCAGCCGCACCGGCATTGAACTGCCGGGCGTGTTGGTGCGCGGCAACGGAACTACTGCACGGCTGATCTTTACGGCTGACGCGCTGGACCCTGCGCCTGCCATGCTGCTGAAAGCGTCGCAGGGCCAGACAGTGCTGTTGCTGAACTCGCTACCGTGGCCTCCGTCTGTCGATGAGTTGAAGCCGCTCTTCGGCACCACGCTGCCCATGACCTCGCGTGCATTCCTCATTGGCAAAACGTTTGTGGGCATGCGCGCGGACGATGTGCTGGCCGCGGTGCAGTATCTCTCCACGCTGGGCGCAACCAGCGTCGCGGCAGAGGCTGACGGCACCGCCGCCGTCGCGCTGCTGCATGCAGCCGTGCTGGAGCCGCGTATCGCATCGCTACGGCTGACAGGCATGCTCAGCAGCTACAAGTCTGTGCTGGAGGCCCGACCGAATCGCCTGGTTACAGAGGCCGTGGTGCCCGGCGTTCTGCTGCACTACGACCTGGACGACCTGGTGCTGGCCATGGGAGAACGCCCGGTGACGCTGGTGGACCCGGTGGATGGCTCGGATCGCCGACTGACACAGGGGGAGTTCGAGTCTGAGTTCGCGCGGCCTATTGCTGCGGCGAAGTCGCTGCATGAAAAGGATGCAATCCGGTTCGTTCGATCTCCCCAGTCCTAGGCATGTTGTGAGATGGTTTCAAGGGCGCGTTTTTGCATCTTGAACCTGTCGCCATTTCACTCTATGACTTTCATATCGACTCCTTTGAATCGCCGTTCCTTGCTGGGCAGTGTCGCGGCCGTGGCGCTTACCGCAGTAGTGCGCCCTGCGCAGGATGCACTGGCGCAATACACCAAGCGCGACCTGACGGAGCGCCCTCCGCTGGCAGAGCGGCTCTTTCATTCGCCTGCGGTTGAGGAGGCCATCGCCTCCGTCAGCCGCGACATCGCGGACACCGAGCTGCGGACGATCTTTGCCAACTGCCTGCCCAACACGCTGGATACAACGGTCTTTCCGGGCATGCGCAACGGCAAGCCGGATACGTTCGTCATCACCGGCGATATTGATGCGCTGTGGCTGCGGGACTCCTCCGCGCAGATGCAGCCGTACCTGCAGTTCGCAAAGCAGGACGCGAAGCTGGCGCGGCTGATCGAGGGGCTCATTCATCGCCATGCGCAGTGCATCCTCATCGATCCTTATGCGAATGCCTTCCGGCGCAATCCGGACGACGCACCGCTGAGCTGGGCGGTGCACGACGACACAGACCACAAGCCCGGCGTGGGCGAGCGCAAGTGGGAGGTGGACTCGCTCTGCTACCCCATTCGGCTGGCGCATGGCTACTGGAAGGCGACCGGCAACACCGAAGCGTTTGACTCAGCCTGGGTCCACGCGATGCAGCTGGTGCTTGCAACCTTCCGCCAGCAGCAGCGCCTGCACGATCAGGGGCCCTATCATTTTCAGCGCAGCGCAAAGAACCCCACGGATTCCGTCACGCTGGACGGCTACGGTGCGCCCACGCGGCCCAATGGCATGTTGCACTCCATCTTCCGTCCGTCAGACGATGCGTGCACCTACCCGTTGTTTGTTCCGGCAAATCTCTTTGCGGTGAACGCTCTGCGCATGCTGGCAGAGCTGGCCAACGCGGTGCATCAAAATTCGCTTGCGACAGAGGCAACACATCTCTCACAGCAGGTGCTGGATGCCACCGTGCAGCACGGCCGCGTGCAACATCCTGTTCATGGCGAGATATGGGCTTACGAGGTGGATGGCTTTGGCAACACCAACCTCATGGACGACGCCAACGCACCCGGCCTGCTGAGCCTGGCTTATCTAGCCGCGGTGGGGCGCAACGAAAAAGGTGTGCTGGACGATGCGTTGTATGCACGCACGCGCGCCTTTGCTCTGTCTCCGGACAATCCTTACTTCTTCAAGGGCTCTGCTGCAGAGGGGATTGGCGGGCCGCACGTGGGCATCGGATTCATCTGGCCCATGGCCATCACCATGCGCGCGCTCACCAGCACAGACGATGCAGAGATCACCACCTGCCTGCGCACGCTGCGCAACACCACCGCGGGCACGCACTTTATGCACGAGACCTTTCAGATGGACGACCCATCAAAGTTCACGCGGCCCTGGTTCGCATGGGCCAACACGCTGTTTGGCGAACTGGTGCTGCAGGTGCATCGTGAACGGCCGCATCTGCTGAAGCAGAACTTTGGTTGATTATTGGTATGACTTCCTATCCAGTTCGTCTGACCCTTTTGTGTATTGGAGGCTGCGCCATAGCCGACATACACTGGAATCGATGAGTCCGATGAAGCAAGAAGTGACGACGCAGTTTTTCCCGAACACGAAGTTTGGCCAGCAAATGCAGGTGGCGTTATGAACCGGCGGGTCGCGGCGCTGGTGTTGGCGGCTGGTGGCTCATCGCGGCTGGGCCAGCCCAAACAGCTGCTCACCTTCAAGGGAGAACGGCTGCTGGATCGCGCCATCCGCATAGCGCAGGAGACCGGGGCCGACCCCATTTTTGTGGTGCTGGGTGCGGAGTACGAGCGCATCCTGGACACGCTGCCCTCGCCCTCAGACGGCGGCCCGCGCATCCTCATCAACAAGGCGTGGCACACCGGCATGGCCAGCTCCATTGCGCTGGGCGTGGTGGCGGCTGAGCGTGTGGGTGCGGACGACCTGCTGGTGCTGACCTGCGACCAGATGTTTGTGACGCCGGTGCATCTACTGCGCTTGGTGGAAGTGTCCAACCGCGAGCATGTTGTGGCATCTTACTTTGCAGGCAAGCGCGGCATCCCTGCGCTGTTTCCAGAGTTTTCCTTCCACGCGTTGCAGGAACTATCCGGCGACAGCGGAGCGCGCGAGGTGCTGCAGGATGAAGCCGTGCTGACCGTGGCGCTGGCAGGCGGCGAGTTTGATGTGGATACGCCGGAAGACCTATTGCGCATGCGAGAGATGGAGCGTGAAGCCGAGGCAGCTTCAGTCGGTGCAGACGCGGAGAGCGCAGCCTGAGCATGTCCACAAGCGACTACACGCGCGACCGCGCATGGGCTCTGCTGACAGAGTGGACCACCTCGTCAAGCCTCATCAAACACGCGCTGGCCGTGGAGACATGCACCCACTTCTACGGCTTCCTTGAAGCATCGCGGCTGGGGCTGACGGGCGATGAGGCGGCAGAGTTTGCCTTGCCTTACAGCCTTGCAGGTCTGTTGCATGACTTTGACTATGACCGCCACCAGTCGCTGGACGAGCATCCCTACGTGGGCAACCGCGTCCTCACGGAGCAAGGCTGGCCTGAGTCCGTTCGCCACGCCATCATGGCGCACGCGGACTACACCGGCACGCCGCGCGACAGCCACCTGGACCGTGCGCTGTTTGCCTGCGATGAGCTGGCAGGTTTTCTAACCGCGTGTGCTCTGGTGAAGCCAACGAAATCCATCCACGATGTGGACGCGGCCGGCGTGAAGAAAAAGATGAAGGACAAAGCCTTCGCACGCGCCGTGAGCCGCGACGATATGACCAACGGAGCCGCGCTGCTCGACATCCCGATTGAAGAGCACATCGGTAACTGCTTGCATGCCATGCAGCAGTCAGCCGCAACGCTTGGCCTTGAAGGCGTAGCGCCGACGGCATAGTCTTCAGGGTTCCTTGCCGCGCTGCTCTTCGCGCGTCCGGTACACTCAGCGAATGCCACGCCGCAAGACCGACGACAAGCATGCCGCGATATTACGGGCGGCGATTCAGGTAATCGCAGAGCGCGGTCTCTCTGCTGCGCCTACATCTGCCATCTCAAAGGCGGCAGGCGTTGCTGAGGGCACGCTGTTCACCTATTTCGCCACCAAGCAGGATCTGGCGAATGCGCTGTATATCGACATCAAGCTGCAGCTTGCGGAGAAGCTATTTGCGCGCGAGCCGGATGCCGCGAACGCGCGTGGCTTGATGCAGCATCACTGGAATCGGTTTGTGCAGTGGGGCGTTGCAAATCCCAGCCATCTGCGTGTGCTGGACCAGCTGACAGCCAGCGGTATGATCTCGCCGAAGATTGCAGCAGAAGGCTCAGCGCCGTTTGCGCAGCTGGAGCAAATGGTGCGTGCGGCGATCCGGTCTGGTGTGCTGCGCAAGGTGCCATTCCTGCTGCTTACCAGCACCTTTGAGGCCATGGCGCAGAACACCATCC
This sequence comes from Terriglobus sp., assembly GCA_026225595.1. Lineage (GTDB taxonomy): Bacteria > Acidobacteriota > Terriglobia > Terriglobales > Acidobacteriaceae > Terriglobus. The sequence goes on from JAMFTB010000286.1 coordinate 38,879, forward strand.
GGCAGATCAACGCGGGCATTGAAACGCCCGGCAAGCTGCGTCGGCTGGGTTTTGAGATTCTGTGGCGCGGCCTGGCCGTCCGTCCCGACGAATAATCCTGAAAAAACTTGCACCGCGCCGCATCGTGGGGTAATCCTATCTCTGTTGAATAAATGAGTAATCACTCAAAAATGGAGATCATGCAATGAAAACCCCCTGGACCGTAAACGATATTCCGCCGCAGAACGGCCGCACCGCCATCATTACGGGCACGGGCGGCATTGGTTATGAGTGTGCGCTGGCGATTGCAGGAGCCGGGGCAAATGTCATTCTGGCCGGCCGTAACCGCGCCAAGGGCGAGGAGTCCGTGGCGCGCATCAAGCGCGCTCACCCGCAGGCCTGCATCCAGTTTGAGGCGTTGGATCTGGCTGACCTGGAATCGATAAAGGAGTTTGCCGCGCGTATGCGCGCACAACATTCACACATCGACATCCTCATCAACAACGCGGCGGTGATGGCGCTGCCCAAGCGGCAGACCACGAAGGATGGTTTTGAGATGCAGTTTGGCACCAACCACCTGGGCCACTTTGCGCTCACGCTGCAGTTGTTGCCGCTGCTGCATGGCAGCCGCATCACCACGGTGAGCAGCACCGCAAACCAGATGGGCAAGATCAACTTCGACGACCTGCAATCGGAGAAGAGCTACTCGCCAATGTTTGGCGCGTACAGCCAGGCGAAGATCGCAAACATTCTGTTCGCTGCGGAACTGCAGCGTCGGGCGGATGCGGCGGGCATTCCGCTCACCAGCAATTCCGCGCATCCCGGCTTCGCTCGTACAGACCTTATTGCCAACGGTCCCGGCACCGACAGCTTCATGAACCGCGTCAGCAAGTACACGCTGCGGCCCTTCTTCAGTCAGTCTGCAGCGGCGGGTGCGCTGCCGGAGCTGTACGCAGCCACCTCCACCGAGGCGCGCGGCTTTGAGTATTACGGCCCGCGTGACCGCATGGAGCTGCGTGGACCTGTGACGCATGCCAAGATTGTGAAGCGTGCCGGAAGCGCCGCGGATGCGAAGCGGCTGTGGGAGATTTCTGAGCGGCTTACCGGTGTCGTTTTCCCTGCAAATGTGTAGCTGCACAAACAGCTTCGCAGCGGCCTGCTAGCATCGGACTCCTGGAGAATGAGGAGTTGCGCGGATGCTCTACGCATGGACAGTCATCTCCGCAGCTTGCGCAGCGATTCCTGCATTGCTGACGGTTGCGAACCTGGGCAAACATACGCCGCCTCCGTCGGCAGGCGATGTGCGGTTTCCGCGGCTCAGTGCACTGATCCCGGGCCGCAATGAGTTGGGAGGCATTCCCGCCCGCGTTGAGAGCGTGCTCGCATCGCATGGTGTCCTGGTCGGAGTGCTTGTCCTTGTGCCGGTAACGCTGTTGCTGTTGTTGGGGCAGGTGCTGGCCGCGGTGCTTCTGTGGCTGGCATGGCAGCACACGTTCTTTGTGATTCCGTTTCTGGGGCCACCGCTGCGCGTGGGGATGTCGCCTGTGTGGTGGGCGTCCGCGGCGCTGGTGCTCAGCTATCTGCCACGGTTGATCAACACGGTGCGCTATCGGCAAAGCTGGCTTGGCGCGCTGCTGCATCCGCTGGGCGTGGTTCTGCTGTTGGTGCTTCAGTGGGTTGCACTGGCACGCAAGCTGGCGGGAAGGTCTGCGAAATAAAAGGCGAGACGCGGTCCGGCAGGTTGATCGTTCATTCGAAAAAGGTCACAAGAGAAAGCAGCCACGGGAGTCTCCCGTGGCTGCTTTCTTTGCGGAGTAAAGAAGAGCTACTTCTTCTTGGCCGAGTTCCTGAACGCTGTAACCTGCTTCTGATCGAAGGCGCCCACAATGCCCGTAACGTCTGCTGCATGCGTTCCGGTTGGAGCCAACTCCAGGTACTTCAGGTAAGCTTCCAGGCATCCCGGAGGTGCAGACATCGTCTGCGTCTTGGGGTCCAGCTTCGCCTGGTCAATCAGGCTCTGGCCCTTGATGTAGTACGCGTCAGCCTTGGTCGGATCGGCCGCAATGGCCTTGTCTGCAGCCTGCGCGGACTGGTCGTGCTGGCCGGCGTTGTACAGCACCACAGCTTCGTTGTAGTAGTAGGTGGCAGCCTTTGCGGGCTCTGCCTGCGATGCCTTGTCATAGGCGGCCATCGCTTCAGGACCCTTCTTCAGATTGGCATATGCCTGGCCCATGTTGTTGTAGGCGCTGCCGGCAAAGGACGGATTCGGCTTCTTCGACGCGGCATTCAGGTCAATCGCCTTCTGCAGCGAAACGATCGCGTCTTCATTCTTCTTGGCGCCAACCTGCGCATTGCCCAGTTCCAGCCACAGGATGGCCTCGTCGGGCTTCTGCTGCGTCGCTGCGGTCATCACGGTCACAGCGTCGTCGTACTTGCCGGCCTTCTCATCATCGCGTGCGGTCTGCAGCGATGCGTTCAGGTTTGCCACAGCCTTATTCGCGTTCACGGTTGCCGCGTTTTCCTTCTTGAACTCTTCAATCTGCTTGCGCGCTTCCGGCGTCATTGCGTCCAGAAATTCCTTACGCGTCATGTCATCGTTCTGCGCCAGATCCTCGCCGGACTTGATCTCAACATTGTCGATGTAGTCGACCGTGGCGCCCTTCACGACGAAGAACAGGACGTACTTGCCGGGCTTAATGCCGGTGCCGGTGAAGTCGCCGCCGGGGGTGGTGGTGAAGCTGTAGAGGTACTTGCGGCTCTTGTCGTCGCCGCTGCGGTCCTGCGTCAGCTTGACTTCACCTGCTTGGGGAAAGCCTGCAGCGTTCTGCACGTGGCCGTGGATGCTGCCGGGTGCTGCGTCCTGCGCAAAGGTGAATGCGGCGGGCGACAACAGCGCCAGCAGAGCGGTGTGGATGAGGATGCGGGACTTCATGATCGTTCGGCTCCTTGGCCAGCCGGCGGAGTACCGGCCTGGTGGGTTCAGACGTAAAGTGTGCGGCAAAAGTCGCAAATGGGCGCCGTATCGTCCGCCGCGGCCGTCAATGAACGGCGTAGGGGATTGGATCGGCAGTGCCGGCTTCCCGGAATGCTCGCAGTCGCAAAGCGCAGCTTTCGCACACGCCGCAGGCTGTTTCTTCACCGGAATAGCAGGACCAACTTACATGGAGTGGTGCCTTCAATTCAACACCTAACGCCACGATTTCACGCTTGCGAAGTTGAATAAGAGGTGTTTCGATCCGGATATCGCCCGCCTTGGTTCCCTGGCGGATCAATTGGTTGAAGGCGTCGTAGTAGGCGGGGCGGCAATCCGGGTAGCCGGAGCTGTCCTGCTCCACCGCTCCAATCATGATCGTGCGCGCCCCCAAAACCTCAGCCCAGGACACAGCAGCGGACAAAAAATGGGCATTGCGGAAGGGAACATAAGTTACCGGCACGTCGTCGCCGCTGCGCTGGCTGGTGTCTTCTTCGGTGGCAGCATCGGGGATAGCGATTGATGCATCGGTAAGAGCCGAGCCGCCAATCTGCCGGAAGAGGTCCATCTTCAATGGCAGAAACTGGCGGAAGCCAAGCAGCTCTGCCACGGCGCGTGCGCTGCGTAACTCGCGCGCTTCCGTCCGCTGGCCGTAGGAGAAGTGCACCGCATAAGCGTCGTAGTCACGCGCCGCCAGCGCCGCACAGACCGTGGAGTCCATGCCGCCTGAGAGGCAGACAACTGCCTTGGGGCGCAGGATAGTGGAGTTGCTCATCTCTCTAAGGATACTGCTTAAACGCCTTGTCCTGCCGGACGGGCCCTCTGCGCGCGGGGCGGGCGTTTGCACGCCTTTTTACTGGCTTCGCCTCGCCCCTCCCGGTAGGACAAGTACCTACAGCTCGTCGCCGTTGTCGGCCAGGGATGCACCCTCGATATTGCTGCCGGTATCTACGCCGTCGGCGTTCGTGCTGGTGGGGATGGTGTTCAACAGGATGCGAGCTGTCTCTGCATCTTCTGCGCGCACCTGCAGCCGGGCGCCGCTTACCGGCAGCAGTATGTTGGCCTCTTCGCCAGACAGGAAGGAGTTGACCCCCGCGCCATCCAGTACGGACTGCGCCACCGCCGCCTCGCCCGCCGTGGAATAGCTTGCCACTGTAACCATCATCTCTGCGCTCGTCATGCTGTACTCCCTCTTGTGTCGCTACGGCTTCTTATGACGGCGTGGAAGGTCATCCGGTCGCCTGACTATGGTTTAGCCAGCAACACGCCCCGCCAGAACGTGAGCTTGTCGGCGGAAAGCATCTGCCCGTTCGTTGCTCCGGCAGGATCAATGAGCCACCAGCAGCCTGACGAAGATCGAGCTTCAGCACTGCATACCCAGGTGGCTCGGCTGCCTGCAAAGCGCACCCACGCGGCGGCGGCGTGGTCGCTTACGACGTGGTCTACTGCGGTGTAGTTGCGGTCGGTTACCTTATCCAGCGTGCCAAAGAAATACGGCACCTCCGCGGTGTGGTGCGCGCGGAACTCCGGATGCGCCTTCCACGGAGGCACCCGCGCAAAGTAGTAGAAGCTGACGGGCTGGCGTCGGCCGCCCGCAGTACGCATCTGCGCCCATAGCTCTGACATCGCGAAATTATGGTCGCGGGCAGCCTGCACCTGCGATGTTGCGGCCTCAGCATCCGTGCCCGCTGGGTACAGCTGTAAAAAGCGTTCCGCAGATGAGCCATACTTCGCCTGCGCATCGTCGCGAAACTTCGCGGCGGGCACTTTGCCATAGGTTGCATTGGCGCCCTCGTCGGCGTTCCAGCCCTGGATGACGGGCACGTCGGCTCCCAGCGGATGCGCCAGCTCCGCGTCCGGTTGTTGCGGCAGAAACCATCCATCCACCACGGGCCTGCGGGCAGGTGCATCCGTCATGTTGAGTAGTGCATCCGCAGGCAGGTCGCGTAGCGCAGCCAGCGAGCCTCCATGCTTTGCGGTGAAGGCATCACCCAGCGCTGCGGCATCCTGCAGAGTGGGCAGAGCCGTTGCGGAACCAAAGATCAGGCCGCTATCCATCACCGCGCCCGTGAACAGACCCTTCGCCGCAGGTGAGGCCATCAATAGCTCCACACTCATCGACCCAACGGACTGGCCCGCTACCGTTACCCGCTTCGGGTCACCGCCAAGCGCGGCAATGTTGCGCTGCACCCACTGCAGCGCCGCCAGCTGGTCCAGCAGGCCATAGTTGCCCGCGCTGCCATGAGGAGACTCGCGCACCAGCTCTGCGCTTTGGAAGAAGCCGAAGACGCCCATGCGGTAGTTCACATCCACCACCACCAGGCCGCGCCGCGCCAGCGCCGTGCCGTCGTAGCTGCTGATGCTGCCAGATCCCTCAACCCATCCACCGCCGTGCAGGTACACGAGCACCGGTGCGCCCTTGGCTTTTTCAGCAGCCCAGATGTTCACGTACAGGCAGTCCTCACTGACTTCGTTCTGGACCATGAAGGCTTCCGTCCACGGCAGGTGGCTGTGCGACAGCCTCTGCATGCAGCTGGCGCCGTAGTGGTCGGCGGGCAGAGGCGTTGTGCTGCGCTGCACCGGTTGCGGGGCGCGCCAGCGCAGTGGACCCACGGGCGGCGCGGCAAAGGGCACGCCAAGAAAGACGCGGATGTTGCCGCTGCGCATACCCACCAGCGCGCCGCTCTCAGTCTTCACAGGCGTCTGCGCATTCACGGACAGGGGCAGCACTGCCATCTGAGCCAGCAACGTCAGGGCCAATCCAAAACGGAAGCGATGTTCACTCTTCATCGCGAGCGATGATAGCGCGCGGCATACACTTCCATCATGCGAGTTGTGATCTTTGGTGCCAGCGGCATGGTGGGGCAGGGCGTTTTGCGCGAATGCCTAGTGAACGAGGGCGTGACGGAAGTGCTGTGCGTAAGCCGCAGCCCGCTGCAGGCGGATGGCGTGCAAGCCACGCTGCCGCAGAAGAGTAAGCTGCGCGAACTGGTGCGGCCAGACTGCTTCTCCACGCAGGATTTTGAGCCGGTGGCCGCGGAGCTTACGGGCTTTGACGCATGCTATTTCCCGCTGGGCGTCTCATCCGTCGGCAAGTCCGAGGCCGACTACACGCACATCACGCGCGACCTCACACTCTCGGTTGCGAAGACGCTTGCGGCGCACAATCCCGCCATGGTGTTCATCTACGTAAGCGGCGAGGGCACGGACACTAACAGCAAGACGATGTGGGCGCGTGTGAAGGGCGGGACGGAGGATGCGCTGCTGGCCATGCCCTTCCGCGGCGCATACATGTTCCGCCCCGGCGCAATTCTGCCAAAGCACGGTATCCGCTCAAAGACTGCTGCGTATAACGTGCTCTACCGCATCTTCTACCCGGTGTTTCTGCTGCTAAGCAAGTTCCCAAAGATCGCGACGGACACAGAAACCGTAGGCCGCGCCATGCTGCGCGTCACACGCGATCTGCCGACGGAACGCTACTGGAACACCGCAGCCATCAACCGCATCGGGCGCTGAAACAACCGCAGGCTTATTTGTTGCACGAATCGGAAGGGCACGGCTGAAGCGGTGCCCTTACGATTCGTGCCAGATCAAGAAGCCAAATCAGGCGCGAAAAATCGGCAATCAAGATGCAGCGCCGCATAAAAGGCCTTTAGGCCCCGAGATAGATACGTCCGTCAAAGAGCAGCAGGGGCTTTAGCCCCTGAGATAGAACCTACTTCGCCGCAACCGGCAAAGCATCACGATCCTTTGCCCAGTTCGCCACGATGGACCGCACCACAACATCGCCCACGCGGTACGCGCTGTCCAGCGACGGCAGGAACGCGCTGTACTTTGTGATCTTCGTCTCTGCCAGGCTGTCCGCTGCGCTGATGCCCTCGCGCTGCTGGTCGTAGTTGCTGGCTGTGCGCAGCACCAGCACGCGCTGTACGTCGACCTTGCCCGCGCGCGCCAGCCAGGTCAGGCTCTGCAGTGTGCCGGTGTCTTCCATGCCGCAGATGGCGTATGTGCCTTTGCCGTCGGTCTGGTACTTCACCCAGTCGCGCGCCCACTGGTTCAGCAGCTTGCCATGCCAGAAGGTGCTGGCGCTCAGGTTGTCGCCACGCAGGACGAACGGCGACCGCTTGGCGGCATTACTCGCAAAGCTCTGGCGGCGGTCGCGGATCTCTGCCGTGTCCGGTAGCTTCACATCCTTGGTCAACGCATAGGCCCAATCCACTAGCGACGTATCCAGGTGGAAGACGATGCCATTCGCATCCGTTCGCGGAGCCTCATACGGCACGCTCTTGCGCAGCGGCACGTAGCCTGTCTTCCAGTCCTTGGGCATCTCGCGCGGATCAATCTCGTGGGCGATGTCGCCATCCACAATCCAGTCAGACCACACGGCCGATCCAAGCGAACCCATCTGCGGATCGATACCGCCAATGCCGGCAACCAGCCAGTAGGCATGCGTCAGGTCAAAGCGAGGGTCGCTGCCCAGCGCCATCACGGTAGCCGCTGCGTCTGCAGTGCCCACGCCTGTGACGATGCCCAGCACGCCGTCATCGTTCATCATGGCGTCGTGGTAGGCGCTCGGTAGAGGGAAGCGCCGTGTGAGGTGCTCGCCCTCAGCCCAGTGCTGAAACTCGCCGGGCGCGTCCCCGGTGTCGTTGCCAATCTCAAACATGGTCACGACGACGACTTTTACCGGAATCTTTGCGGGAGCAGTCTGCGCCGTAGCGCATGGAATCCACGCGGACAACACGGCTGCAAGCAGTGGGGCAAAGTCTGAAAAGGGGCGCATGCAGCCAATACTACCGTTTTGGCGGGGCTACTTTGAGCTGTTGGAGCTGTAGGGCGTTTCCGCAAGCCGGCGCACAATGCGGTAGCAGTCACAGGCGGCTGCTACCATGCCCGGTCGATCCACAATCTGTACCACTCCACGCCGGTAGCTGATGAGGCCGCTGCGTTGCAGCGTTCCCGCAACCAGTGCCACGGTGGTGCGCCGCGTGCCCAGCATCTGCGAGAGCGATTCCTGCGTCAGCTGTACAGACTCGCTTTCCGTGCGGTCCGCTGCCGTCAACAGCCAGCGCGCCAGCCGCTCCGATGCGTGGTGCAGTTTGTTGCAGGCCGCAATCTGGTCCAGCATCAGGGTTTGCTGCTGGATTGCCTGCAATAGGTGCTCGCGCAGCTCCAGCGAAGACTCAAAGAGCTTTCGCATTTCTGCGGTGGACACGCGCAGAGCCGTTCCCGGTGTCTGCATAAAGCAGTGGGCAACCGGCGGGTGATTTCCCAACAGTGCCGATGCGCCAACAATGCCTTCAGCGCCGATCATGCCGATCTCGGCTGAGCCGCCATCCGGCACTGAGACCACTATGGATGCAATGCCAGAGGTAAGCAGGTGAATGAACTGCGGCTGCTTATCCGGCTCGTAAAGCGAGGCGCGTTGCCGCAAATCCACGGCCTTGGCCACAGATAGCAGTTGTGCACGAACAGGGGGAGAAAGCGCCTCAACCAAGCGGTTCAAACCGACGGCCATGCACCGGTCCTGGCTTCATCTGCCCGGCGGGGCGCACTTCTGTAATTTGTTGTTCGGGTAGACTCTCGCGGGATGCAAATGAACTTACGACGCATATCAACGTGACAATACGTTGACAGCACGTTCGTTACTGCCCGCTATCAGACACTTTGCAAATTGGGCAGCAATCCGTCTACTGTGTGCCCATGTTCGGGCCCTGTGTAGAGCTTCTCGACGATCTTGCAGGTCACCTCGTAGCAGTCGCAGGCCACCGCAGAGAGTCCGGCACGATCCAGAATCCGCACGCGGCCGCGGCTGTATTCAATGTGCCCGGCCCGCTGCAGAATCCCTGCAACCAACGCCACCGTGGTCCGCTGGCTGCCAAGCATCTCCGCAAGAAATTCCTGGGTCAGGTTCAGCATGTCGCTGTGGATGCGATCTGAGGTCATCAACAGCCAGCGCGCCAGCCTGGCCTCTGCCTCGTGGAGTTTGTTGCACGCGGAAAGCTGCGCGGAGATGTTCATCTGGCTCTGCAGAAACTCCAGCACGCGCATCCTTATCTCCGGTACGTTATCGAAGGCGGTGCGCATGGTCTTCAGCGGAATGCGCAGACCGGCGCCGGCAATCTGCATGAAGCACTCCGACTCCATGGGCGCGGAGCCCAGCAGCGCGGTAGCGCCCACAATACCCTCATCTCCGATCATGCCAACTTCGGCAGATCCACCCTCCTGCATGGTGACCACCACGGAAGCCGCGCCACTGGTCAGAAAGTGGACAAAGGCAGGCGAATGACTCATATGAAACAGGGACGACCGGATGGGGAGGTCAATCTCACGCGCGGAGAGCATCAGCACCGCACGCGAGGCAGGGGAGAGAATTTGCAATAGGCGATTGCCGGTTCCAAGCATGGGAACTCCTCGCGGTACAGTCGCAAGAAGCGCCAAATTAGGGTCGCTGATCACGGCGTGAGATTCTGTCGGCAAAGCCGACGTACTAACTCAACAGGTCTCAACTTGAATTGTACGTCGTAAACCCGACATATGCGGAGATATGTCACATTGACGGAATTGCGCACCCATATGCCCGGTGGCCGACAGACCAGCGCACAGGCGTGCGCAACGATCAGTCTCTGTGCTTTAGACATATGGAGGCATTCCAGTGGACACCGCCTCAAAACAACTTTCGGTCGTCTGCTTCAGTCACGATTCCAGTCTGCTGATGTCGCGGGTTTGGCTTATGGAGAAGATGGGCTGTACGGTCATCCCGGTTACAAGCGAAACTGAGTTTCGAGAGACGCTTCGCAAATATCCTGTTGGCCTGGTTGTTCTCTGCCAATCACTGACCTCAGAAGAGTGCCGAAAAGCCGATGCACTTTCACGGAAGCTCAGTCCCGAAGCACGAGTGCTTGTGCTGTTTAGTACAGAACAGAAGTGGATTCCGCGGGGAGATGGCGTCCTGCTGGACGCGCAGTGTGGCCCCGCAACGTTCCTGTCCACTGTGCGTGGCATGCTGCCCAGTCTTGATGGCCTGGCGGTAGCCTGGCGGTAGACTTTCCGGCCAGCGTCCGCTAGACGCCCTTTTTCAGCGGCTCCCACACAAACTTGTGCACCTGCAACGACAGCCGCGCGGGCAGGCCGTCTTCCAGCATCCATCCCACCAGGTCGCGCGCGTCCAGCTCCATGTTGTCTGCCGTGCGCAGCGGCGATGCCTGCTGCAGGAATGCAGGTGACAGCAGAATGTGTCCCAGCGTGCCGTCCGCAATCTTTGACGCGAGGTGTTCGCGGATGAAGTCGCGCGCAAACTCGTAGTCGCGCCGGTCGCGCAGCACAAACTTCACCTCGTCACGCGCGGTCAGCGTAAGCAGGTTGCTCATGCGGAACGATCCAAATGCGCTGCCGCTGCCCGGGCACTTTACATCCACAATCTTGTGAACGACGGCAGGCACCTCTTCCAGCGGACGCTCGCCGCTGGTCTCCATCATCAGGGTGTACTTCGTCTGCGGGTCGCTTAGCAGGCGCTGCATCAGCGGCAGCAGATCCTTTGCGTGCAGCATGGGTTCGCCGCCGGTAAACTCCACCAGCGGGCACGGGGCCAGCGCTTCAATCTGCGACACGACTTCGTCTTCCGTAAACGGCTGTCCGCCCGTGAAGGTGTATTCGGAGTCGCACCAGGCGCAGCGCAGATTGCAACCCGCAAACCGCACAAAGATGCACGGCACGCCGGTAAACGACGACTCGCCCTGCACGGATTTGTAGAGTTCGATCAGGCGCATAAGTCGCGTTGTTACTCGGAGTAAGTGGCCTGCGAGGTGTCCGTCTCAAAGATGGTGCTGGACTTTACATGGACGCGGCCGCTGGTAACTTCGGCCAGGCGCGTCGCCGTCTCGTCAAAGAAATACTTTGCCAGGTTTTCTGCGGATGGGTTCACCACGTCAAACGGCTTCAGCTCGTTGATCATGTGGTGGTCCAGGTAGTTCACCACAGGCTTCAGAATGTCTTTCAGAATCTTGAAATCCAGCAGGAGGCCGTTGCTCTCAAGCTCCTTGCCGGCCAGTGTCACTAGCACGCGATAGTTATGGCCGTGCGGATTTTCGCACTTGCCGTGATAGTCGCGAAGAAAGTGGCCGGAGGAGAAATGCGCCTCCACAGTTACCTCATACATCGTTGCTTCTCCACGCGCGCGTACTGCCGCTGCGCCCGCTTTAGTTTACCGGTATCGCAGCGCCGGGGCTATTTCCGGGTGGCTCTCAGGAAGGGTTACGGGGTGACTTGTCGCTGTTGGGAGCGTTGCCGCGTGTATCGTGATCGCGCAGGCGTTGTTCTGCTGCAACGGCCTTGCGGCGCAGATGTTCGCGATGGATGCCGGCCTGTCCGCCGGGTGTGCGGCGGTCGGCCTGCTCAAACATCGCCTGCAGCACGCCCATCAGCCCCACCACCAGCGCAATCAGCAGCAGCACAATGCCAATGGTGCGCCACAGGCTGGCGTCCGCAGGCGCGCCCGGTTCATGCGCCAGGCCCGTCAGCGCCACAACGTAAGACACGGTGGCAAAGAACAGCATGGTTCCGGCAAGGATAAAAAGATTGCGGCTCAGCATAGGATTCGTTATGCAGCCGTCGCGCCGTGGTCGCCCATGGACTGTGCAGCCTGCTTCAACGCGGCAACGCCATGCGGCAGCAGGAAGAACACAGCGCTGAACATCAGCGTGGACGCAACGTCATTACGGTAAAAGGGCAGCCCGGCAACGTAGCACGCGCCCAGCCCCGCGCCCGTATGCGGATACATGCTGCCACGCAGCCAGACCATGCCGTTGCTCAGCAGAAAGAAGCTGCTAGAAGATGCCAGCGCAGCCACGCCAACGCGAAGCACGCTGCGGCGGCGGCTCAGCCATGCCGAAGCAGCCATGCAGATCGCGCCGTACCAGATCCACGTAACAACATAGCCGCTGACGTGAAACGGGTAACCATAGGCGAAGACGGTCAGATACCAGTCCGTAAGCGCCAGCACCGCAACTGCAACCAGCGCTTGCCAGCGCTGCCCGGCCTTCAGGCGTGATCCAAAGAAGAGCAGGCTCGCGCCCACCATCGTCACGTTCGCACCGGTCAGGTGCAGCCAGTGCGGCAACACGCGGCTCAAAACAGCGAGGATCAGAACGAGGTAGGCCATGCCCTTATTCTCCCACGTTTTGTGGCCACCGCTTCCTTAAAGCATGTCCTGCCGGACAGGCCCGCTACGCGCGGTGCGGGCGTTTGCACGCCTTTTTACTCCTTCAGGTGGCCTTCCCGTTGGTCAGGATGAAAAGTATGCGTTTGATCCCGACCAACGGGAGGAGCGAGGCGAAGCCAGTAAAAAGGTGCGTGAGCACCCGCCCTCCGCGAAGGAGGCCCGTCCGGCAGAACATGTAGTTATCGCTTCAAACGTTGTTCAGTACTGCCAATGAAGACGCGCTCGACATGGCCGTCATTACTCACCCACGCCTCTGCACCCAGTGGAGGCCTGCCCGCGTTGTCGCGCAGGCCGATGGCGTCGTAGCGGAAGCGCAGGTCGCCAAACTGAACCACATGCAACGCGCGATCGTGCGGTGACAGATCCATCTCTGGATGTACATCGCCCGCCGCACCAGCATCCACCACCAGCGGAAACTTCGACCAGTCCAGGTAAACCTGCCCCAGCCAGCTTGCACGCGCGGTCTGCGTGTAGGGCGTAATCGGTGGCTTGGGGTAGACCTGCTGTGTGTCCACCATGTAGGTGCGCGTCTCAATCGTTGCCGACTGGAAGTTCAACGGCGTCTCCACCACCATGTGCCAGCGGTAAGGATTGACGGGGTACGGGTCCAGCGATGTTCGCAGCACCGCGCCGCCGCGATAATCCTGCCCGCTGGCCTGCGTTTCCGCATCGCCGCGCTGCAGCAGGCGATAGCCCCACAACCCCACCATCAACACCAGCGCCGCAACGGCCAGCCCCTGCCCGTCGTGCCGCGTGCGCCGGATGCCAATCTCACGATGCACCAGCGACAGCAGCAATGGCAGCAACAACGCCGCGCCCAGGAACAGCCACAGCAGCGGCTCCGCAATGTAGACAATGCCGCCCGCATACCAGTGCGGATTGAAAGGTGCAAAGGGCCGCACGCCGTAGTTGTTCGTCCAGTCCAGCAGGATGTGGCTGAGCAGCGCCAGCAGCACTGCGGCACTCAGTAAAGGCCAGTTCGTCTCCATCGGGTCAAACGATCGCTTGCGCTTCCAACTGCGCCGTGTGCTGTGCAGCAGCCAGAACGCGCCCACCACCAGCACCGCTTGCAACGGCAGCGACCATAGCGCATGCGTCCACCCACGATGATGTTGAAAGTAGACCAGCGGGCCGCCCAGCCGGTAGACGTAGTCGGCATCCGGCAGCTCTGCAGCGATGACGCATGCGGCCGTGGCATAGCGCGCACGCTCTGGCAGACCCAGCGCGCGCGACAGGCATGCACCGGTCAGCATATGTGTGACGGGTTCCACGCACCGAGCATACACGCGCATTCACACGACTCGTTACACTGCTAAGGCGATGTCAGGAACGAGCAAAGATACGAGTGGGGCCGACGGAACAGCAGCAGAGCAGATTGCCGCCCTGCGCGCGGAGATTGTGCACCACGAGCATCTGTACTACGTGATGGACGCGCCCGTGCTGACGGACGCGCAGTACGACCGGCTGGTGAATCAGTTGAAGGCTCTTGAAGCGGAGCATGCGGATTTGGTGACGCCGGATTCGCCCACGCAGCGCGTTGGCGGCAAGCCCAAAGAGGGCTTTGCCAAGGTGGCGCACTCGCGCCCGATGCTCAGCCTGGACAACGCCTACAACGAAGAGGAACTGCGCGCCTGGGCCGACCGCGTGCGCGGCGCGCTGCACCCCAATGATGTGCTGGAGTTTGTCTGCGAGTACAAGCTGGATGGCTTGTCGCTCGCCTTGCATTACGACGCATCGAAGCACGGCGGCAGCAGCCTGCAGCGCGGCATTACGCGTGGCGATGGAGCAGTTGGCGAAGACGTGACCAGCAACGTGCGCACCATTCGCTCAGTGCCGCTGGCCGTTTCTGCAGACAAACTGAAGGTCGCAGGCCTGCCCGCATCGTTTGAAGTGCGCGGCGAAGTGGTCATGCCGCAGAAGGCGTTTGAGCAGATGAACCGCGAGCGCGAGGCAGCAGGTCAATCTGCAGCGGCCAACCCGCGCAACGCTGCGGCGGGCACTATTCGTACCGTTGAGCCGAGCATTGTGTCGCAGCGACGGCTGGATTACTACGCCTACTTCCTGCTGCGTGATGGTGAATTTCTGCTGCCCACGCAGCGTGAGACACTGGCCGCGCTGAACGCCGCCGGCTTCAAGACCAATCCCTACGCGCGCACGGTCAGCAGCATTGATGATGTCATCGCCTTCATCGCAGACGCAGAGACGAAGCGCGACAGCCTGGGCTATGAGATTGATGGCATCGTCATCAAGGTGAACGCCGTTGCGCAGCAGCGCCGCCTTGGCTTTACGGGCAAGGCGCCGCGATGGGCCATCGCATACAAATTCCCGGCGCGCGGTGCCGTCACAAAACTGCTGGATGTGTTGTTCCAGGTGGGCCGCACCGGCAAGCTCACACCCGTTGCTGCGCTTGCGCCGGTGGGCATTGGCGGCATCACCGTGGCGCGCGCCACGCTGCATAACCCTGACGAGATTGCGCGGTTGGGCGTTCGCATTGGCGACATGGTTGCCGTTGAGCGCGGTGGCGATGTGATCCCAAAGATCACAGAGGTCGTCAGCACGGCCGACGACTCCAAGCCCATCGTCTTTCCAACGCACTGCCCCAAGTGCAAGGAGCCGGTGATCCGTGCAGAGGGTGAGATCGACTTCCGCTGCGTGAATGCAAGCTGCCCCGCGCGCCTCAGTGAAGAGCTGTTGCACTATGCATCGCGCGGAGTGATGAACATTGAAGGCCTTGGCGAAGCCATGGTCGCGCAGCTTCTCGGCCATCCGCTGAACGATCCTGTCTCGCTTGCGGATGTGGAAGCGCCAGACGCGCCCATGTCGCTGGATGCGCGCGATGCAGAGATGGTGGAGAACAGCGATGCCACCAGCGCAGAAGAACCAACACGCAACGCACTGGTGCACACTGTCGCTGATCTTTACGACTTGAAAGCAGAAGACCTGCTGACACTGGAGCGCGTCGGTCCAAAGACGGCGGAGTCGCTCATAGCGCAGATTGAACGGTCAAAGCAGGCACCCATGTATCGCGTGCTGCTCGGCCTTGGCATTCGCCACGTGGGTGAGCGCACCGCGCAGGATTTGGCCAACACCTTCGGCAGCATGGATGCAATCATGACCGCGACAGAAGAAGAGCTGGTGCAGGCCGAGGGTATTGGCCCCATCGTCGCAAAGACCATCCGCGAGTTTTTCGCCATCGACAAGAACCGCGGGCTGGTTGAAGCGCTGCGCGCAGCCGGCCTGCAGTTCACGGCTGAAAAGAAAGTGGTGGGCACCGCGCTTGCGGGCCAGACGTTTGTGCTGACAGGCACGCTACCAACGCTGACGCGCGACGAGGCCAAGGCGCGCATTGAAGCAGAAGGCGGCAAGGTCTCCGGCTCCGTCTCAAAGAAGACCACGCATGTGGTCGCAGGCGAAGACGCAGGCAGCAAGCTGGACAAGGCGCGCGAGCTGGGCGTGAACGTGCTGGATGAAGCCGGGCTGCTGCAATTGCTTGGCTAAGTGCCGAAAAGAGTAGTAAATGCGGCACTTTTTGACGCAGTTCCAGTAAATTCTTCCGCCTGAGATTAGGCATCCAGAAGCATCCAACTAAGTGTGTTGACGCCCGGAGGAGGGACTAACAATGCGCTTATTGAAAATTATGTTGGCTACGGTCCTGGTTCTGGATGCTGCTCTTGTTATGACGACATCGGCGATGGTTGCAACCAGCCCATTCCAGGCAGTGGGCCTGTCCACCGACGTGGATAATTCGACAGTTGCCACAAGCCTGCGATAGAGCAAAATTTTGATTGTGTCATCGGCGGCTCGCACATCGCGGGCCGTCTTTATTTTGTGGCCTTCGCGCGGCTTGCTTGTGATTGAGGCTGCAGCGCCGGTTGAAAGTACCGTAACGCAATCTCCGTAATCAGCGTTGCATCTTCCTCTACTGATCGCTGCGTCTGGCCGTCCAGTTTGCGCTCCAGCGTTCCGCGGATGCAATCCATCACGGCCCATGCAATCGGTTCCACGGGGCGTTCCGGCAGTGCTCCGGTGGCAATGGCTTCGCTCAAAATCTCCACCAATCGATCAACGCTTGCCTGCAAAATGGCTGCGGTGTGGCGGCGCTGCTTCTTCTCGCGGCCAACGGTCAGCACCATGCGGTAGAGCTCGCCCTCGCGCCCCCAGAACTCCAGCCGCGCGCTGACATAGATGTGCACCTGCTGTTGGACTGTGCCGGCACTCTGCAGCCGCTCCTCAACCAGCGCGGCGAGCCGCTGCATGGCCTGCGCCATCGCCGCTTCGTAAATGGCTTCCTTGGACGCAAAGTAGAGATAAAGCGTGCCCTTGGCAATGCCTGCCTGCGCCGCCACATCCTCTGCGCGGCTGTTGCCGAAACCCTTGCGTGCAAAGACTTTAAGGGCCGCCGCCAAAATCTCCGCACGACGCAGGTCGGTCAGCGTCTGCTTGCGCGTGCGCTTCTGTGGCGTATTGTTGCGCGGGGACCTGGCTGCTGCCGACACGCACCCAAACTATCACAGGGAATCCGCGAATCCGTCGCAGCGTTTGGTTCATCCGATGACTGGAGAGTCATTTTTCTGACCATGCAGTCATTTTCAGAAGCGCCGGAGACCGAAGACGAGGAAGGTGGCTCCGCGCTGCGCTCTGTAGAAGCAGCGGAAGAGTCGCTTGCAGCCAGCGCCCCGGAGTTTGAACCCGGAGTGCCGCTGGAGACAGTCTCTGCTCCCACGCCGCGCGTCTTTAATCCGTGGATCATTGCTCTGGTGGTCACCATGGGCACGTTCATGGAGGTGCTGGATACCTCCATTGCAAACGTTGCGCTGCCGCACATCGCGGGCAGCCTGTCCGCATCGCAGGACGAGAGCACATGGGTGCTGACCAGCTACCTTGTCGCCAACGCCATCATCCTGCCGATCAGCGGTTGGATCAGCAGCGTCATCGGCCGCAAGAACTTCTACCTGATCTCCGTCGTCATGTTCACGGTCTTCTCCGCGGCCTGCGGCATTGCGCCAACGCTTGGTGCGCTGGTCATATTTCGCGTGCTGCAGGGGTTGAGCGGAGGTGGTCTGCAGCCGTCTGTGCAGGCAATTCTTGCGGACGCGTTTCCCGGCGAAAAGCGCGGCATGGCCATGGCGGTTTACACCATCGCAATTCTTGTTGCGCCGGTACTTGGGCCCACGCTGGGCGGCTGGATCACCGACAACTACAGCTGGCGCTGGATCTTCTATATCAACATCCCTGTGGGCATCCTGTGCGCCTTCTTCACACGCATTGTGCTGCAAGACCCGCCGCACCTGACGAAGGCCCGCGCAGAGCTGAAGAAGAAGCCGCTGCAGATTGACGGCATCGGCCTGGGCCTTGTATCGCTGGGCCTTGCTGCAACGGAGATCGTGCTGGATCGCGGGCAGGAGCTGGACTGGTTTGGTAATACCTTCATCACGTGGACTGCGATTACCGCAGTCATCGCAGTTGTCGGCGCCATCATATGGGAGCTGCACGTCGACAAGCCCGTGGTGAACCTGCGCCTGCTGAAGGAACGCAACTTCCTCATCTGCTGCACCATCGTGCTGGGCATGTACACGGCGCTGTACGCGTCCACATTTTTGCTGCCGCAGTTCATGCAGGAGCTGATGGGTTACGACGCCACAACGGCGGGCATTGCAGTGTCGCCGGCGGGTCTTGTCACCATGCTCGAAGTGCCGCTGGTTGGCTGGTTGCTAAGCCGCGGCACAGACGCGCGTCGCATGATTGCATGCGGCATTATCACCATGACGGCGGGCACCTACTGGTGCTCGTTGATGAACCTTGGCGTAGCGGAGCGCAACCTGATCTACCCACGCATTCTGCAGGTGATGGGTCTTGGCATGACTACGGTGCCGCTCAGTACCATCATGTTCCGCTTTCTGCCTGCGGATCAGACCAGTAATGCAGCAGGCATCTACGCGCTGGTGCGCAACGAGGGTGGCTCCATCGGCATTGCGCTTTCAAGTACGTTCCTTCAGCGCATGACGCAGGCGCATCAGACATACATTGGTGCGAACGTTACCGCGTCCAATGCGCTTGCCATGGCAGCATCGCATGCGGGCGGCGCGGTCATCGGCGGATCGAACGCGGACCAGAATTACGCAGGCATGGCGCTGCTGTATCACCGTGTGCAGCAGCAGGCCTCGCTGCTGGCTTACATGGATCAGTTCCGCCTGTTCTCTTACATCCTGATCGTGTTGTTGCCGCTGGTGCTGCTGTTGAAGCGGCCACCACGCATTGTCGGCAAAATTACGCTGGACGCGCATTAATCTGCAAGCGAAGCAAGAAAAGGGAGCAGCCTTGGCTGCTCCCTTTTTGTTGCTGCGTTCCGCAAGAAGCTATTGCATTGGCTGTGCTGGCTGTGCTGGCTGTGTTGGTGCTGCAGGCGCAGTCGGAGTTGGCGCAGGCTGTGGAGTTGGTGGAGCCGCAGGTGCATCTGGTGCCTGTGCTGTAAC
>JAMFTB010000287.1 GCA_026225595.1 Terriglobus sp.
CTGCGCGGAGCTGGGCGTCTGCTGCGCGAGCGGACTGGCTGCAAGCAGAAGCGCGGCAACAACTGTGAGGGAAACTGCGTTCAATGCGGGTGTGGCTCCAAGGGGAAACATACACTGTTCCCCGCTACTTGGACTGTGACGAGCCTTGTGATGTGAGCGGCTACAGCGTTCAACAACATGGACCGCTATGGGCTTGCGGTGAGAGCACGCAAAATTTCAGTTGCGTCCTTACGGTCTTCGTGTAGATACTTTCACCGCTTGTCGAACCGCGACCGAAGCGGCGGCGAAGCCGGGAGAAGCGAAACACCATGATCAAACTTTCGACCCTATGTGCCGCCGGACTGATTCTTGCGGCTGCGGTTCCTGCACATGCGCAGGCCAATGCATGCAAAGGCAAGATCTTCGCAACGACGGTCTACGGCCACCAGACAGCACCAGGCCACTTTGAGTACATCCTGCAGCTGCAGAACGGCTCAAAGAAGCCCCTGGGCTGGCAGGTGGATTTCAAGAACATGCCGGCCGGCGTAAATGTGTACAAGCCAACACAGACCAGCACCGCCCCGCTGGCATCGGGAGCAGCCACCTCCATCCGCTTTGGAACCGGAACCAATGCCTCCGTCAGTTCCAACAACGTGTCCGTGGATTACGACAAGCCCGGCGCTGCCATCACCGTCAGCAACTGCAAATAAATCTCCGGAGAAGACGACAAAGCCCCCGCACATTGCGCGGGGGCTTTGCTGTTTGTCGCGTTGGCTGGTTATGCAGCGGCTGAGATGACCTCATCGCGGAGCTGCTCGTCGCGCGACGCATCCTTCATGCTGTGCGGCAGCGCGATGGCGAGTACATCCTCAATGCGCGAGGCGTAGTGGATGGTGACCCCTTCGGTCTGGTCGGCCGTCAGATCCTCTTCCACGTTGGGCTTCACGTCAATCGGCAGGATCACGTCGCGGACACCCGCGCGTTTGGCCGCAAGGAACTTCTCCTTGATGCCGCCCACCGGCAGCACATTGCCGCTGAGCGTGATCTCGCCCGTCATGGCCAGCAGCGGACGCACAGGCCGGTTCGTCAGCAGGCTGACAAGCGCCGTGGTCATGGTGACGCCCGCGCTAGGACCATCCTTGGGAATGGCTCCGGCAGGCACATGCAGGTGGATGTCAATGTCCTTGAGGACGTCTTCATCCAGCCCCAGCGTGGTTGCGTTCGAACGCACCCACGTCAGCGCCGCCTGCATGCTCTCCTTCATCACGTCGCCAATCTGGCCCGTGATCTGGAAGTTGCCCTTGCCCTTCATCCTGTTGGCTTCAATGAACAGCACGTCGCCACCAACCGGAGTCCACGCCAGGCCCACGGCCACGCCGCTGCGCTTGGTGCGCTCGGCAATCTCCGTATCCACACGCACCTTGTAACCACCAAGGAACTCGTGGATGACTGCGTCGGTCACCGTCAGCGGTTCGG
This sequence comes from Terriglobus sp., assembly GCA_026225595.1. Lineage (GTDB taxonomy): Bacteria > Acidobacteriota > Terriglobia > Terriglobales > Acidobacteriaceae > Terriglobus. The sequence goes on from JAMFTB010000287.1 coordinate 1,456, forward strand.
GATTACCCTCTGCAATGCGGCGCGCCTGCTTGCGGCAGATGGTGCCGATCAGCTGCTCCAGCTTGCGCACGCCAGCCTCGCGCGTGTAGTGCCGCGCGATGATGCCCAGCGACTCACGCGGGAAGATGATGCGCGGCTCACCCTTCGGCTGCTCCGGCAACTGCGACTCAGGCACTGCATTTTCCGCAGGCTGCTCGGTCGGTGTAACTACCGGCTCAATGCCGTTTTCCTTGATCTGACGCGGCACCAGGTACTTTGCGGCGATGTTGATCTTCTCCTCTTCGGTGTAACCCGTCAGGTCAATAATCTCCATGCGGTCCAGCAGCGGAGCCGGAATGGGATCAAGCTGGTTCGCCGTGCAAATGAACAACACCTTCGACAGATCGAACGGCTGGTCCAGGTAGTTATCGCGGAACGTGCCGTTCTGCGCGGGGTCCAGAGTTTCAAGCAGCGCGCTCGCGGGGTCGCCACGGAAGTCGCGGCCCAGTTTGTCGATCTCGTCCAGCATGAAGACGGGGTCGTTGGTTTCAACGCGCTTCAGGTTCTGGATGATCTGGCCGGGCATCGCGCCAATGTACGTGCGGCGATGTCCGCGAATCTCCGCCTCGTCGTGCATGCCGCCCAGTGAGATGCGCGCAAACTTGCGACCAAGCGCACGTGCAATGCTCTTGCCCAGCGAGGTTTTGCCCACGCCCGGAGGTCCGACGAAGCACAGGATCGGCCCCTTCATATCCGGCTTCAGGCGACGGACAGACAGGTAGTCCAGGATGCGATCCTTCACCTTCTGCAGGCCATAGTGATCCTCGTCCAGGAAGTCTGCAGCCTCCTTGATGTCGACATCCTTGCCGCTGCTCTTGGCCCACGGCAGCACCGCCAGCCACTCAATGTAGCTGCGTGCCATGCCGTAATCCGGCTGCGCAGGGTTCATCCGCTGCAGTCGATTCAGCTCCTTCAGCGCTTCCTTCTTCGTCTCCTCCGGCATGCCGGCGGCTTCAATCTTCGCGCGCAGCTCTTCAATGGCCTTGTTGGTGTCGTCGCCTTCACCCAGTTCCTTGCTGATGGCCTTCATCTGCTCGCGCAGGTAGTACTCGCGCTGCGACTGCTGCACAGCGTCCTGCACCTCGTTCTGAATCTTGGAGCGCAGCTGCTGCACCTCTAGCTCCTTCACCAGGTGTTTGTTCAGCTGCTCCAGACGCTCAGCAACATCGGTTGTCTCCAGCAGCGCCTGCTTGTCCGTCGTCGTCAAAAACGGCAGCGACGAACCGATGAAGTCCGCCAGGCGGCTCGGCTCTTCAATGTTCAGGGCAATGGTCTGCAGGTCGTCGCTCAGCGTGGGCGACGCGGTGACAATCTGCTGGAACTGCGAGACGACGTTACGCTGCAGCGCCTCCATCTCCGGCGTCTTGTCCGGCTCTGGATCAGAGATGGTCTCGTACTCCGCCGTCAGGAACGGCGTGCTCTGTTCAAAGTGGCCCAGGCGCACGCGCTCCGTGCCCTCCGTAAAGACGAAGAGCGACTGGTTCGGCATCTTGACCACTTTGTGGATGGTGGCAAGCGTGCCCACCTGGTACAGCTCGCTGGCTTCCGGCAGGTCCTGCCGCGCATCGCGCTGCGCCACCACAAGGATGGTCTTCTCCTCGCCCAGAGACTGGATGAGCTGGATAGAGCTGTCGCGGCCTACCGTAAGGGGCAGCACCGCGTGTGGGAAGAGCACTGTGTCGCGGACCGGCAGCACCGGCAAAGCGCGTGCACCGCGCTTGCGATCGGGGTCGGAGGCGGTGGGCTGGATCACGCTGACGAAATCGTTAGGCATTGTTGAGTGTCCTTCCATCAGATATTCACACATCTGACGCATCAGGTCGCCGGAGAGATTCAAAAACCTGCCACTGCCCCACCTGATGGGTCAGACGGGCGCAGCCAACCTCCGGCACTGCATACGCTTATCGGCTGCAGAGTGTTCCTCACCATGGATGCCCTCGTCAACCCAGAAGACGTGCGCGCCGCAGGCGTTTTGCGCCTGCAGACCCATTTCTGTCTCTAGCAGCAATCGCCTCTTGTCCTGCCGAGGGGCCCGCTGCGCGCGGGGCGGGCGTTCCCACGCCTCTTTACTCCTTCGGGCGGGCCTCCGTTGGTCGGCATGAAAGTGAGCCCGACCAACAGTTTTGAAAGGGCACGGCTTCAGCCGTGCCGCAAATCCGCCTCTTAGAGGAAGGGCTTTAGCCCCTGAGGTCGGCTTTTTCGACGAACCTCCATCCCGACCATCGGGAGGGCCAAGGCAAAGCCAGACGGAATTAGCCGTTAGCCAAAGGAGCGGCGGCAACGTAGCGGCCCAGCTCCGTCACACGGCCGCAGTGACCCCGCAGGGCCTCCAGGACGGCATCCGCAGTTCCGGGGGCGGGCAAACGCAGGTCGATAAAGAAGATGTACTCCCACGGCCGGCCGGGAACGGGGCGCGACTCAATCCGGGTGAGGTCTGCGCCTGCGGCCGCAAGCGCTGAGAGCGCACCCACCAGCGAGCCGGGGCGATGCGGCAGGTCAAAGGCCACGCTCAGCTTGTTGGGCGGTGCGCCCGCGGGACGCAGCCGCTCCGCATCCTCTGGCCGGGCCAGCAGGAGGAAGCGCGTAAAGTTCAGTGGATCGTCCTCAAGGTTGGTCGCCAAGATCTCTGCACCGTAGACCTCCGCGGCATAAGGAGCGGCGATGGCCGCTGCATCCTGCGCGCTGGTCGCGACGACATGCTTCACCGCGCCCGCCGTGTCATAAAACGGAACCGCCTGCACGCCGGGATGCTCCGCGAAAAAGCGGCGGCACTGCGACAGCGCCACCGGATGCGACAGCACGCGCCGCACCGCAGAGAGCGGCACACCGGGCGCGGCCTGCAACGCATGGCGGATGCGCAGCGACAGCTCTGCCACGGCGACCACCCCATGCTCCAGCAACAGGCCGGAGTGGTCTGCCACCGCACCATGCAGGCTGTTCTCCACCGGCAGCACGGCGGCGTCCGCGGTGCGGCTGTTGGCCAGCGCCTCGAATACCTCCGCAGAAAGCGCGCAGGAGAGGAGCTCAACCTCGCCCAGCAACTCCTTTGTTGCCAGGTGGCTGTTTGAACCGGGCTCACCCTGGATTGCAACCTTCATCTACGAAACTCCAATTGCTCATCGTTCTATATCTGACATTCGTCGTACGGGAAACATATAAATTCGCCTGTAACTTTGCGCAGGCCACTGTCCAAAATTTTGAGCAATTGCTAATGTTTTTCCTGAAGAGGACAACCTCGTAAGTGTACCCGGCAACTGATGTTGATGTGACTGTAAGGGTCACACAAATTCCCCGCCCCGGCCGCAATGCCAGGGCATCTGGAGATCACGATGCTTTGGACAATAACCGTAGTTCTGTTGCTGCTGTGGATTGTGGGTCTTGTGAGCGGCGCCACCATGGGCGGCTGGATTCACATCCTGATTGTGCTTGCAATCATCTCGCTCATCTTCAACCTGATCAGCGGTCGTCGCGCCCTTTAAGCCAAGTTGCGCACACCGGGCAACCTAACTTAGCGCTATGAAATTCACTTACTAAATTCACGTACAAAGGCCGCCGCTTAGGTGGCCTTTGTACTTCAAGCCGCATCCTAACTGTTCGAGCGTGCATTCGGGATCGACGCCGGATACATGCCGCAAGACATTCGCAGGTGAAGGAGAGCAATCATGGATAAGTATCAGATCACAGGCAAGCTGCAGAACGCATTCGGCAAGGCGGAGCAGTCCGTGGGCGAAGCGATTGGCAACCAGAACCTTGCCAATGCAGGCGCTGAAGATCGCATGAAGGGCGCTGCCAAGGAAACGTGGGGCAATGCCAAGGATACGGTTCGCGAAGTGCGCGATACCGCCCGCACAGACGCTGCTGTACAGCGCGAGCGTGTGGCAGGCCAGCCCGTCACCGCCCGCGAAAAGTTCGTCGCAGGCGTTGAAAACATCAAGGACTCCATCAACACCAAGATGGACAATGTGAAGGCTGACGAGCAGGCCAAGCGCGACAACCTTCGCCATACGGCATAACTCTCGAACCCTCCCACGTAAGTAAAGATGGCCCGCGATTCTCGCGGGCCATTTGCTTTTTTGAATTCACGCTTTCATCTGTGCAGCCATGGTGGGAGGGCAATGGCGAAGTCGAAAAAAGGTCTACTTCAGCGCGACTGCTCCCGCCACGGCGCAGAAGAAGACAACGGAGATGATGCCGTTGAGCGTGAAAAAGGCAGCATTCATACGGCTTAAATCCGTTGGCGAGATAAGGGAGTGCTCATACAGCAGCAGCAGCGCAACCACTCCCACGCCAAAGGCAGCAACCGGCCCCAGGTGAAAGAGCATCACCAGCCACACCAGCAGGCCAAGCATGATCAGGTGCATGGTGCGGGCCAACATGAAAGCTCCGCGCAGCCCAAAAGCCTGCGGCACAGAGTTCAAACCGTTGGCGCGGTCGTGGTCAAAATCCTGGCATGCATACAGCACATCAAAACCCGCGACCCACAGCAGCACAGCACAGGTAAGCACCACAATGCGCGGATCAAGACTGCCGCGCACCGCAATCCACGCGCCCGAAGGCGCAATGCCCAGTGCCAGGCCGAGCACCAAATGCGACCATCGCGTGATGCGCTTCATGTAGCTGTACGCAAGCACCACCACGATGGCCACAGGGCTGAGCAGCAGCGTCATGCGGTTGAGCATGGCCGCCGCAAACACAAACACGGCGATGGAGAGCAGCGTAAAGGCCGCGACAAACCCTTTTGTGAGCAGGCCGGCAGGAATGGCGCGAGTGGCAGTGCGCGGATTGATGCGATCGATCTCCGCATCGACCAGGCGGTTAAAGGCCATGGCAGCGGTGCGCAGTGAAACCATGCACACCACAATCCAAAGCAGCGTGGACCAGTGCGGCCAGCCGTCCGCGGCGAGCACCGCACCGGTTAGCGCAAAGGGCAGCGCGAAGATCGAGTGTTCCCACTTGATCATCTCCAGCGTCAGGCGCGTACTGCGCCACGTGTGTGCAAACGAAACGGCCATACACATACAGTGTATGGCCACGGTGTCATGCTTGCATCCACGCTTGCTCCGCGTGATTATTCCTTACTGTCGCCCGTTGCAATCTGCAGATTATTCGTCACGCCAAACACGCCGGGGACGCCATTGGCGCGGATGCCTGCGGTGTCCTTGTCAGCCTGGCGATCAACTACGCCTGTGAGCGTGACATTGCCGCTGACCACTGTGATGCGGATGGGCTTTGCGGGGTCCATGGCATAGCGCTGCAGCGATGGAAAGCCGTAGATGGCGCGAGCTTCTTCAATGCGGATGCGGTCGTCGTTGGGCGACAAAGGAGCCGTGTCAATGTTATCGACGATGTCCTTCACACCGGTAAAGTGCGACACCAGCGACAACGCGGAGTCCTTGTCATTGGGGCCATACGCAACGCCGCCCAGTGTCACCACGCCATCCTGCACGCCGATGGTGAAGCTGTTGAACGCGGTGGTGCCATAGCCCACGCGATCATAAGTCAGCTTCTCCGCCAGTTTGTCGCGCAGTTGCGTATCCGAAAGCTCGCCGCCCTGCACCGTGATGCCGTTGTGAACGGCAACCACACCCTTCTTGTGATGAATCCTGTTCTCCGCGTCCTGCTTGGTGGCATAGAGATCGACGGTGCCAATCAGGCTGACCATGCCGTTCTTCACGCTTGCCTTTACGTCTGCAAAACGCTTGTTGTCCAGCGATTTCTGCACGTCGGCAAGTATCTGCGCATCGGGAACTTTATCTTCCGCGTATAGCGGTGCAGCAGTCGCCACAGTGAGCATTGGCGTGGCAAGCAGAACGAATGCAGTGGCAGTTTTCAGTAACAGGTTCCAACGTTTGCTCATGGGACTTCTCCTTGGAACGAATCTCTAGCGATAGCGCTTCCGTATCTTGTAGACGATGGAGAAGACGCCGTTTTCATCGCGCGTGGCTACAATCGATTTATTGTCGCTCAGTTGATATTGCAGCTGAATCAACTGCTGCGCGGTGGAGTTTACCGTGGTGGCAAAGGTTACGGTGATCTGCCGCGTCACCTGCTGCTCCACCGTAATGCGCGCAGACGACGTGCCAAGCGTGCCCACGAATGCAGGGTCAATCTTGACCTTGCCGCTGCCGCCAAACAGCTTGTTCACGCGGCTGGACACGGTCGCATTCAACGCTCCACCCAGCAAGGCATTGGTCGTCGGGTCCTGCCCCTGCTGCTGCAGTTGCTGCGTGTTGATCTGCGCCTCTTCCTGCGTGCGGCCCAGTGCCAGCAGGTTGAAGATGTCCGCCTGCGACAGCGGCGGCTCTGACCGGTACGTCAGTTTGAAGTTTTTAGACGTGCCATGCACGCCGATGGTTACGTCGTAGTTCTCCACGCGCGCCGTCGCATCCACATCAATCACGGGGTCAATGCGGATGGGATTGTTGAAGTACACTTGGCCGCGCTGCAGCTGGTAATTGGTACCGGCAAAAGTAGCCGAACCATCGGTGACTGTAACTTTGCCCAGGATGGATGGCACCGCCAGCGTACCGCGCGCCGTAAGGTCAACCGTGCCGGAGATGTGCGCGTAACTGTTCTGGAAATCCAGCGCAGGCGACGACTGCACATGCACGTTCAGCGCAATCTTGTTCATCAGCGAATCCGCATCCGGTGGCGGCGAAGCATCGCCCGCACTGCCTGCAACAGAGGCGAAGTCAAACGTCTCTGCCAGGCCAAAGCGTGTGATAAGCACGTTGCCGCCAAGGCTGGCTCCATCGCCAGAGCCCTGCAGCCGAATGGTTGCGTTCATGGTGGCGGAGACGCCGTAGTAACGCACGCGCACCGCGGTCGCGGTCAGCGTCATGTCCGCAAACAGGCCGCCGCGGAATTGCACAAAACCGTTCACCTTCAAACGTCCGCCGCCGGAGCTGGCCGTGATGTTGTCCATGACCAGCCGGTCGTCCGTGAAGGTCGCGGTGCCGGTAATGTTTGACAGGCCGTTGGGAATGTCCGCGTAAGAGATGTTGGTGTTGGTGAAGGCTACCTTGCCGCCGAGCTTGGGCTTGGCCGTGGTGCCGTTCGCCGTGACGTTCAGGTCAATCTTGCCGGAGGAGACGATCTGCGGGTTGAGCCGATGCGCTATGCCAACGTCCAGCGTGCCCACGGCCTGCGCGTTAATGGTGCCGCCCTGCGCGGGCATCGTCTTGCCATCGGGCGAGAATATCTGCACCGTGCCGGATGCTTTCAGGTCCGTCTCCGGGCCGGTGATGTGTACCTCATCCATACGCACGGAACCTGCGTTGAGCGTGACGCGCACGGGCGCTGCTGATGCAAATTCCAAGCCCTGCGTCTTCACACGCAGCGGATCGATCACCAGCGAACCGGCCAGCAGCTGCGGCGTCTTTGCGGGGCCGCTCAGGTTTAGCTCGCCGCCTGCGACAGACGATGCATCCACCGTTGATCCCGTCAGCTTCAGTATTGGAGCAACATCCAGGTTGGCGAATGTGGCATGCGCCTTTACCGGGTAATCGCCTGTCAGCTGCACCTGCCCGGTCGCATCCAGCTTGGTTGTGAGCAGGTCACTGTGTGCGGTGAGATACACGATGTCGTGATCGCTATGCACATCCGCATTCAGCTGCCCAACAGCCTGCTTGTTATAGGTCGGGTTCTGCAGCGACAGATGCGCAGTAAGACCGGGCTCCTGCGCGGTGCCGTTTGCATCTGCGGCGAAAGTGAGCACACCATCAACGGGCGTGCCGGCCTTCTTCACACTCAGCAGATTCGACAGCCGCATGTTGTTGCCCTGCAGGTGTGCATGCAGATGCTTCGACGTCAGGTTGTAGCCGCCGTTGCCGGTCAGCTCAATGCCCTGCCCCTTCGCGTCCAGCTGTGTTGCAGTCATCTCCTGCCCGCGCACCTGCAGCGTGGTGGTCAAAGAGTCATACGGCTGGTCATACGCCACGCCATTGCGCAGCGACACATTGCCGTCGCCGGTTAGATTGCCCAGCGTGCCGCTTGCGTTTGCATTGACGGCGATGGTGCCTGTGATGGGCAGCGCGCCCTGCCCTGCGATATCCAGCACGTCATGCACCTGCGCATCGGCCAGCTGAACCTTCACATTCACCGTCGCATCGTTGTCGTACTCATACGAAACGGCACGGCCCTTCACCACGCGATGCGCCTGCAAACCACCTGTGGCCATAAGCACCGCAGTGCCGCGGCGGATGGTGGAGCTGGCAACCGTAACACCGGCGGGTGCATACTCCGCGTCCGTCACAATGCTGTCGATGGCAACGTCGCCCATGCTGCCCAGGTGCACCTGTAACTGGTTGGCTACAAGGTGACCCTTGATATCAAGCAGCTTGCTGGGGCCGGAGGCGGTGCCCTGGAAATGCGCGTCGCCATGCAGAGCCACAGGCAAAGCGGCACTGCCCTGCTTGCCGTTGTACTTGAAACCGATCATGTTCAGAACGGAGTCGAACTCGCTCAGGTCGCGAAGGTCTGCAGTGAGGTTCAACTTTGTCAGCGCATCGCCCAGGTTCACGCCAACGATGCCTGTGGCCTCGATGTTGCTGGCGGGTGTGTGCGCCTCCAGCTTGTCAATGCTCACGGTTTCGTTGCTGCCGCGGTAGGTCGCCTTGATGTTGCCGTTGACCGGCACATCCTGCAGCGCGCCACGGCGCTTGATACCCTGCGGCGCCAGCTTGAAGTCAGCATTCACCACAATGGACGTGGCCGCATCGGCAGCGGTGCCGCCCCACTCCACGTGCACCGGGCCGTTCACCGCAGTGTCAAAACCCATGTCCGTGTAACTCTTGGGCTCAGTAATTTC
>JAMFTB010000028.1 GCA_026225595.1 Terriglobus sp.
CACCATGCATCGCGAGATCTACCGCGCCATCCGCAGCGGCAACGCACGCGCCGCACGCACCGCCATGGAGCGGCACCTGAGCGTCGCCGAAGACGCGCAGAAAAAAGAAACCCGCACCAAACGGCCGTTGCGTACGAAGACAAAATAAATGTTGCATGTCCTGCCGGACGGGCCTCCTGCGCGGAGGGCGGTCACTTCGTGACTTGCAATTGCTTCGCGCGGCCCTCCCGGTGGTAAGGCTGAAACTTCTTGCCGACCATCGGGAGGCCCGCGGCAAAGCCAGTAAAAAGGTGCGTGAGCACCCGCCCCGCGCGTAGCGGGCCCGTCCGGCAGGACTAGGTCCTCAAAATCCAAAGCCGTTTGTCTGCGTCACATTCGACATGCGGAATTGCAGCGTGGGCAGCGGAGATGTTTTTACGGAGCGGTTGTCGCTGATGGCGAGCGACAGTGTCGGCAGAATGCTGTCGTCGTTCGCCTCTGTGGTTGATAGCAAATGCGCGGTGGCCAGGCTTGATCGCAGCTCGCGAAAGGCTTTCTCTTCTTTGTCCACGTACTCGCCTACCTGTTGCGCGTAGTTGCGGTCATCGGTCACTTTCAGGTTGATCTGTTGGCTTATCTTGAACGGTAGCTGATCCGGTTTGGTGTTCAACATCTGTGCCAGCAGCGCCATGCGAACCGTACTGCTCATCGGAGTGAAGGTGCCGCATACAGGCTCCTCCGGCCGCATCGCCGTGGATACAGTTCGCACCACGTCAATCGGCATGTCGCCTGCGATTGTGGCAACAATCGTTGCGTTCGCGGCGAGCTTTGCGCCCGACTTGCTGTCACGCAGTGCATAGGTGCCAATCGCCGGCCAGTCCTTCTTCACACCCACCGCAAAGGGGCCGCAATCGCCGTTGGACCCATAGCCCATGTTCTCGTCTCCCGGTAGCGAGACAAAGACATGCGTTGTTACGCCTGTTTCCTTCAGCAACGCCGCGGCAAATCCTGCTGGAGGATGAAGAGCCAGCAGGGCCGCCGCAGCACGCTGTGTGTACCAGGATGTTGGCGCATCGTCTGCAAACAACTGCTTCAACATTGGCTCCGCTTCGGTTGAAGGCATACGTATCAGCAGCGCGAATGCTTCTGCTGGAAAGTCGCTTTCAAGGTTGCGGATTGATTCAGCCGAGAGAGTGCCGTTCCATTGAATGATGGCGTCAAGCACTGCGGACATTGCATCGCGGCGATCGCGTTGCTGATCCGTCCATGGAGCTGGGGGATGGTATTCGCGCGCGCGAAGATTTGCGTGTGGCAACGGCCCCCACCGTTGGGCAAGCGAGACGAACGTGGGCAGAAAGTAACGGTCGTTTTGTTTGAGAGCGTAGACGGCGGCCCATGCCAGCTCGCGCGAATCGCCACGCTGCACCCATGCGGCGATCGTGTCGCGCGAAGGTGGCGTGGTGAAATCCGCAGGCTCCTGCGCGTGCGCCGTCAGCGCAACGACCAACAGCACAGCAGCTACACATGCCTTCGCCGCAGCATTCACCCGCGCCTCCAGAGCATCCGCAGGTAAGACTTCGGTGCAGCGTATTGGGTTAGGCACGAATCGTGCCATAGGCCAAACATTCAAGCGATGTCATTCTGAGCGCAGCGAAGAATCCCCACGCCGTCCGATGCGTCGATGCTGTCGGCAGCTTCCGGCCACAGCGTTCGTGCAGCGGAATGGCACCAACGCTGCGGCTAGCCAATGACCGCTGGGATCCTTCGCTGCGCTCAGGATGACTCGCTATGAGTATGCGACTTGCTTACAGCTTGTAGGCCTTGCGAACCAGGTTTACGGTCAGGTCTTGAATCAGTTCGAAGGCTTCGTCCTCTTCAATGCGATGTTCTGCCACCATTTTTGCCAGGAAGGCACAGTCTGTGCGGCGGGCTACGTCGTGGCGTGCGGGGATGGAGAGGAAGGCGCGTGTGTCGTCGTTGAAGCCGACGGTGTTGTAGAAGCCGGCGGTTTCGGTGGCCTGTTCGCGGAAGCGCATCATGCCCTCCGGGCTGTCGTGGAACCACCACGGCGGCCCCAGCCGCAGCGCGGGATAGTGCCCGGCCAGCGGTGCCAACTCGCGGCTGTAGGTTCCCTCATCAAGCGTGAACAGGATGATGGTCAGCCCCGGCTCATTGCCGAAGAGGTCAAGCACGGGCCGCAGCGCGTGTACGTAGTCGGTCTGCGTGGGAATGTCCGCACCCATATCGCGGCCAAACTTTTTGAAGATGCCCGCATTGTGGTTGCGCGAACTGCCCGGATGAATCTGCATCACCAGGCCATCTTCCACACTCATGCGCGCCATCTCCGTCAGCATCTGCGCGCGGAAGAGCTCCTGCTCGTCCTTGCTGCCGCCGCCGGTACGAATCTTCGCAAAGAGCGCTTCGCATTCGGCTGCGGAAAGGTTCGCCGTGCGTGCCGTGGGATGTCCATGATCCGTTGCGGTTGCGCCCAGCGCTTTGAAGCGAAGGCGTTCGTGCCGCAGAGCAGCCACGTAGCCAACCCACGTAGCCGTGTCATTGCCGCTCTGCACGCCCAGCTTCACAATGTTTTCAGCAAAGCCTGCAAAGTCCGGGTCCACAACAGAGTCCGGCCGGAAGGTTGGAATGATGCGGCCCTTCCATCCCGATGCGCGCACCGTCTGGATGTCTGCAAGCGAATCCAGCGGCGAATCTGTTGTGGCCAGCACTTCCATCTTGAAGTTGTCGAAGAGCGCGCGCGGACAGAACGCCGGCGTCTGCAGCTTTTCACTGATGGTGTCAAAGTACAGGTCCGCGGTGGCAGCGCTCAGCCGCTCCGTCATGCCGAACTGCTCCTGAAAGGCGTAGTCCAGCCACAGGCGCGAGGGCGTGCCGCGGAAGAGATAGTAGTGCTCCGCAAAAATTCGCCACACCTTGCGCGGATCGCTGATGACGGCCTTGCCAATCTCCAACTCTTCCAGCTGCACGCCCTGGCTGTACAGCATGCGGTGTACATAGTGGTCAGGCTGGATGAAGAGCTTCGCAGGATCAGGGAATGGCTCGTTCGTGGCGAACCAGCCGGCCTGCGTGTGTCCATGCGGACTGATGATGGGCAGGTCGCGCACGGTGGCATACAGCCTGCGTGCAATGCTTCGCGTTGCTTCGTCGGCGGGGAAGAGGCGGTCGTCGTGCAGCAGAGCCATGATGGTGTTTCATCCCTTTGCAGAATCAGTAGGCAATCGCTCACGGGAGCGTTCGCGCGCCTCCTCATCATGCTCCCGGCTGCGGCATTCCTTCAAATCAGGGCACTTCTTCGGCTGCACCGTTCTCGGTGCTACAGGGGTTTAAATGTAGTTAGGTAAACGACCTAACTTATGGATACCTTGATTCACAAGGGGATATGCGTGCTTCGACGACAAATTATTTCTATTCACAGCCTGTTTTTCTTTGACAGGCGTGTCACGCGGTGTTAACGTCTGACTACGCCAAACAACTGAATCTTTCTGCTCAGGTTCGTCCTCAGCAGAAACGGGTCCCCAGTGTTCAGGCAGAAACGTAACTACGGCAACACACGTGTCACTGCAGTCAGCTCTCTGATTTCTCTTCCGGACTCCGCCTTGGACCGGTATCGCAGCGCAACGTAAGTCGCAACGTAAGTAACGCCCAGCAGTCAACTCGTTTTTCGAACAAATTCAGGTAGTCACACGCGGCATTTCCCGCGCTTGCGGCGGTGTATCTAAACGATTCACCGTACCCAGGCATACGGAAGCGCAGCTTTTGTCATACGCATTTTCGACCCTCGCGCGCAGGCCATCCAGCCACGCGCGACCGCGGCTTTGCGTCTTTTGCTCGACTTCAGGAGGCAGTACATGATGAACAGATTCTCAAGGTTCGGCGTAGCACACGTGGCGGCCGCCGCGGTGGTGCTCATGGCGAGCGCTCCAGGTGCCCTTGCACAGTCCAACTCCGGCGCCGTCCGCGGCGAGGTCAAGGATTCCTCGGGCGCAAAGATAAAGGGCGCGAAGGTTACCCTCACCAATATCGGTACCAAGATTTCGCGCACGGCTGACACCAACGACGCGGGTATCTATCAGTTCAGCTCGGTGGATCCGGGCGACTACAAGATTACGGTGGAAGGCGCGGGCTTCAAGACATATGCGGTAGAGCACACCGACGTTGCGCTGGCAGCGACCGCCACGGTCGACGCAACCCTTGAGGTTGGTGGCGCGGGCGAAATCATTGAAGTAACCGCCGCCGCACCCATGCTGGATACCGCAAGCGCATCTGGCGGCCAGCTGTTCACCAAGCAGCAGGTGCAAGATCTGCCCAACCTGGGCCGTAACCCGTTCGTGTTTGAAAAGCTCGACAGCAACGTCACCACCATGGGCGATCCGCGCTACGTTCGCGCAGAAGATCAGACCGGCCTCTCGCAGGTGTCAGTTGCTGGCGCTCCCATCGGTGCAAACAACTACGTTGTCGACGGTATGCCCATCTCGCGTTCTGACGGTGGCGTTACCTTCATCCCCTCGCCGGAAGCTGTGTCCGACTCAAAGGTGCAGGCCAACGCGTATGACGCTGAAGTCGGCCGTACCGGTGGCGCGGTGTTCAACACCTCCATGCAGTCCGGTACCAGCCAGTACCACGGCGCTCTCTTCGGCATCACCCGTCAGACTCCCTGGGCAGCCAACGTCTGGTACAACCCCACGAATGCTCCCGTGCAGTCTGACACCACCTACCAGTACGCCGGTGCCTTCGGCGGTCCGCTGCCCTTCATGAAGAAGGTCAAGTGGCTCGACAACACCTTCTTCTACCTTACGGAAGAGGGCTACCGCCAGGCACAGTTCTACCCAAGTTCGTCTGCGGTTACACGCGTACCAACTCCTGCCGAACTCACCGGCGACTTTTCAGGTGATGGCATCACTCTCTATGATCCAGCTTCGCCGATCGTTGGCGGCTTACGTACAAACACTCTTAGCGGCAACAAGGTTCCAACCGCCTACATCAGCCCCACCGGCAAGGCAATCCTGAGCGCCTACCCGGCACAGAACACCTCGGGCAGTGGTTACAACTACAACCAGCTGAACACGTTTAAGACGCGTTCCGATATGTACAGCGGCAAGCTGGAACATACCTTCGCTCCCTGGTGGACGGCCGGTGTCTCCTACGTGCATCTGGCTACCCAGGAACCCAGCGGCTTCATCCTGGGCGGTGTAACGGTTGCGGAAAATGCGACCAAACTGTTGCGTAACAACGGCGCAACCGCCATCAACAACACCTTCACGCTGAACCCAACCACGCTGCTTACCGTCGGCTACGGATTCCAGCGTTACTACAGCGCTTCCTTCCAGTACTCCAACGGCTACAACCTTGGCGCGGGTGGTCTCGCCTTCCCGACGAACTGGACCAGCCAGCTGCAATCGGACACCTTCCCGACGACCACGATCACCGGCGTCACAAACGGACGGTCCATCGGCGGCGCAAACGGCACGGTGCAGATTCAGTCGTCCAAGAACCTTGTCGTCGGCCTGACCAAGACACTGAACCGCCACAACATCAAGGCGGGCTATGTCTTCCGGTACATGGCCTTCCAGAGCACACCCAACAGTGCTCCGTCCTTCACCTTCAACGGTCAATACACCTCGCAAAGCCCCAGCTCACCCTCCACTGCCAGCCCCGCTGCATTTGCTGACCTCCTCATGGGTCTGACCTCGGCCTCCAGCTACACGCTAAATGCGGGCAAATTCAACCAGCTGGCCACCTACCACGCGCTGTACGTACAGGACGACTTCCGTCTGAACCAGAAGCTGACCGTGAACCTTGGTCTGCGCCTGGAGTATGAGCTGGGCCAGTACGAACAGAACAACCGCTTCAACGTTGGCTTCTCGCCGACGGCCGCCTACACCATTCCGTCTGCCGTGCCAGCGGCGGCTCATGGTGGTCTGCTGTTCGCCGGGCAGAACGGCGCTCCCACCCATTGCTGCAACCAGGCACATGACAAGTGGTCGCCGCGTATCGGTGTCGCCTACCAGTTGGACCCCAAGACGGTGTTTCATGCCGGCTTCGGCGTCTTCTACGCGCCGGTCGGTCTGGCGTATGTTGCGCAGGGCTATTCCCAGACGTCCAGCGCAAGTGTGAACGGTGTAACGCCGACAATGCTGCAGCCTTCACAGATTGGATCCGGTTCCGGCCTCTCCAACCCGCTTAGCCTGTATGGCACGCTTGTTCAGCCGTCGGGTAACACACTGGGACCGCTAACCGGCCTGGGCAGCAGCCTTGGCACATTGCTTGATCTCAAGCGGCGCTATCCGTTGGTTCAGCAGTACTCGTTTGATATCCAGCGCGATCTGCCCTGGGGCATCAACATGAAGATCGCCTACTCTGGCGCTCACTCGCGGAACATCTCCAACAACGACAACATCAACCAGGCCACCACCGCGCAGCTGGCAACAGCACGCGCCAACGGCGTGAAGCTGAGCAGCACAACCATCAACAACCCCTACTACTTCCAACCCGGCACTACCATCAACGGCTACGCTCCAACGGGTATCCTCACCACCAAGACCTACTCGCTGGCTCAGTCGCTGCTGCCCTTCCCGCAGTTCACCAGCATTACGGAAAGCCAGGATAACGGCTACAACCGCTACAACGCACTCGCGGTCAAGGTGCAGAAGCGCGTCACCAACGGCCTTACGGTCCTCAGCACCTACACATGGTCTTCCAACTGGGACAACCTGTGGAGCGCCGGATCGCAGTCCTTCGCCACCTACGGTCCGCAGGACGTTTACAACCCCAAGGCTGAGTACTCGCGTGCTCTGAATAACGTGCCCAACCGCTTCACCGCAGCCTTCAGCTATGACCTGCCCTTTGGTCGCGGCAAGGAATTCGGCGGCCACGTAAGCAAGTGGACGGACCTGGCGATTGGCGGATGGCAGATTAACGATGAGTGGGTCGTGCAGAACGGCGTGCCCATCTCCATTCAGCAGACCAACCTGAACCTTAACCAGGGCACCACGGGTATCGGTGGTTCTTACCAGCGTCCCAACCTGGTGGGCGATGTTCACTCAGCCTGCCTCACCGGCAAGCCTCAGGGTCGCCTGGGTGTCACCTCGTACGCAGCCGCTGAGAAGCCCTACCTCAACGCGGCGGCCTTCTCTGCGGCACCTGCGTACACCTACGGCAACGCTCCACGTAACCTGCCTTGCCAGGCACCCGGCACCAACAACTCGGATGTGTCCATCAACAAGATGTTCAACATCACGGAGCGGGTTCACCTGCAGTTCCGCGCTGAGGCTTTGAACTTCTTCAACACGCCCCAGTTCGGACCGCCGGCACAGACGCTGGTCGTCAATTCGCCGACCCCCGCTGTCACCTCGCCAGTCTCGGCAGCCACCGGCACCAACCAGACCCTGGGCAACGTCACCACCCAGATCAACTACTCACGCATCATCCAGCTGGGCGGCAGACTCTCCTTCTAACCCAACCGTCCCGCCTCAACCCAGAAGGGCCTCGCATTGCGCGAGGCCCTTCTGCTTTGTGAGGTACGGTCTGCTCATTCCCGCGCAGCACTCCCAGAGTACTGCAGCTGCCCAAACACCTTACATTCCAAAGTTTCACCGGCTGGCGTCGGTTGCGTTAAATGACGTTGTTTCGCCGTGCAAAACAAACTCCAAAATTAACCACTGAATCCGCACGATATGCATATTTCGTACAGCGAAACAATGAGCTCTTTTCACAGCATTTCCATTACTCACAATCACTTAAGAGCGTCAGAAAACGACAAACAAAATAACACTGCCTTCCGTCGACTTGCAAATAAAACGGGTAAAAATCCGAAATTTAGTTGCCACGCCATTTTGCGCAAATACCTGTTCACTTTTCATTTCTCAATGTGATATAAGCCCCACCGTCGAGGAGAACTGAGTTTGTGCGTTGTGAATGTTTGCCCGCTTTGCCGGGTGGATCGTCTCAGCGCATGGTCCGCAGTCGATTCGATAGGTCTGTGCCGGGAAGGCATGAATCGTTTCAAGATTCAACTTTCCGTGTTGCGGAAAACGGGGCGTAAAAGCCCGTGGGGAGCAACAACCTTGGAGGCTACACAAATGTTGGTAACAAAAGGGCAACAACTCACGAACCGTACCGGCGCCAACGCCGCGGACGGCTCGTCATACGAGCCAGGCAAGATCGGGAGTGCTGCAGTTCTGCGCAGCGTTCGCCGTGCTTCGCTGGCCATCCTGATGGCAGCGCTGCCTATTGCAGCGCTGAACATTGCAACACCGGCCGCATACGGCCAGGCCAGCGCCAGTTCTGACGCTGCGGGCAAAGTACTGGATCCGACCGGAGCAAGCGTTCCGGGCGCCACTGTCCGCCTGGTCAACCTTGGTACCAAGGCTGAGCGTACGACCACCACCAACGGTGCCGGTGAATGGTCCATCCCGAACCTTCCGCCCGCCGCTTACAACGTTCGCGTAGAGGCTAAGGGTTTCAAGTCATCTTCCATTCCTTCGCTGGACGTTCAGATCGGTCAGACAGCCAACGGTTCGGTAACACTGCAGGTCGGTGGATCGGACGAGACGATCGAAGTCAGCACGCTGCCTCCGCAGCTGCAGACGCAGGAAGCAACAGTCGGTCAGGTTATCGATCAGAAGCAGATCAACGATCTGCCGCTGAACGGCCGTAACGTTCTCCAGCTCGCAACCCTGGCCCCGGGCGTCTCGCCGCCGCAGACTGGACAGACGGGTGCACCGGCTCAGACCGGTACCGCTTCGTCCTCCCGTAACCTCTTCATCACGGTGGACGGTGGTCGCGGTAACTCCACCAACTACGTGCTCGACGGTACGTATGTCCGTTCGATCCGTTTCAACAACATGTCGCTGCTGCCAAACACAGATACCCTGCAGGAGTTCAACCTGCTGCGTTCGACCTTCTCGACCGAGTACGGTCAGGGTCAGGCTGTCGTGTCGATGGTGACCAAGTCCGGTACCAACGCGCTTCACGGATCGGGTTATCTGTTCGCCCGTAACGGCGTGTTTGACGCACGCAACTACTTCCAGCCCACGTCCTCAGGTCCCAAGCCTGACTTCCATCGTTACCAGTTCGGTGGTACGTTCGGCGGACCAATCATCAAGAACAAGCTCTTCATCTTTGGTGGGTATGAAGGTCAGCGCTCGGCAAAATCCACGCTGAACACAGCCCTGTTCCCAACACAGAACGAGCTCAACGGCACATGGGATGCAGTCAGCAGCCAGGCTCTCCCGGGTAATAGCGGCGCATTCGGTTACACCAAGGCCAACCCGGCCGGCTTTGCGGTTACAAACAATGTGGCCAAGGTCCTTAACCCGACATACCCGGTGCTAACCTCGGACGCATTGTCAATCAACGGAACATCCGATTACGGCGTCAACCTGCCGTTCACGGATAACTATGACTCGTACACCGTCCGTGGCGATGTAACGCTCACACAGAAGCATTCCATGTTCGGTCGTTACGCCAACTACAACGCCAGCCAGATTACACCCACGGCAACTGGCAGCTCCACGTCGAACCCGTTGCTTGGCCGCAACGCCGTTCTCGGCGATACCTACCTCATCACGAACAAGATCGTGAACGAAGTACGCATCGGCTGGAACGAGTTCTACAACATCACGCTGGGCGTGCTGCAGAGTGCAGGTCCTGGTGGAAACTGGGCTGCCGCGGAAGGCCTCCAGAACGTAACTGCTCTGAGCTCGCCCCGTCAAAACGGCCGCGCTCCGTTCACCATTGCCAGCTACTCCAGCGTCGGTGATGGATCGGGCGACCAGGGTGGTCACGAGAACATCATCAGCATCGGTGACACGGTGTCGGACGTTATTGGCAAGCACACCCTCAAGGTTGGCTTCCAGGGCCAGAACCGTCGTCTGTGGCAGATTGCGGATAACAACTCCCGCGGTGGCGCCACCTTCGATAACTGCACCGCGGCAACCTACAACGCCGGCTACACACCAACCAGCCCGAACGACACGAGCAATGGTGCAACCGGCGGTAACTGCGCGGTCGGCAACAAGGGCTTTACGCTCAATGGAACGAACTACTTCTACAACAAGTTCCAGAACTACGCACGCGGCATGTGCACCTCGGGTTGCAACGGCAACGCCGGCACCACCCTGGGTCACTACCGCGACAACACCTACGGCGTCTTCATCAACGACACTTGGAATATCGGTCATGGCCTGACCGCCAACCTCGGCTTCCGTTGGGAGTACAACCAGCCCTTCCACGAACAGAACCAGCTGGAAGGATCGCTTGATCCAACCACTCACCTCATCACGTTCGTCAAGCTGCCTGCGGTCATCCCGACGGCATACCTGCCCTACATCGATACGGCGCACCTCTACCAGCCCGGTATCATCCAGCCCTTCAAGAAGGGTTTCATGCCCCGCGTCGGTCTTGCGTATGAAGTCCATCCCGGCACCGTGGTTCGCGCCGCGTACGGTATCTACTTCGACAACCTGAACACGAACGAACTGCAGTTCACGCGCTATGCAGCCCCGCTGTACTACCAGCAGGCGTTCAGCAACGTCCTCACGAACACCCTCTATCCTGATCCGACCACGTCGAGCCAGCTTCCGTCGCCGTTCTCGATCTTTCCGTTCAACAAGCAGCCGCTCACACAGGAGTGGAACGCCAGCCTGCAGCAGGATCTTGGTCATGGCGTGATCGTGGAATTTGCCTACACGGGCAGCAACTCGCACCACATGTGGAAGCGCTATGACCAGAACATGTGCCAGCAGTTCCCGTTCGTCATTCCAGCTAACGTAGCAGCCTGCGTTCGCGCCAATCCCGCGTTCGGTAACGGCATTCTGACCAGCTCCACGCTGGGTTCGGCCAACTTCAACGGCGGTTCGGTCAAGATCGAGCAGCGGACGAAGAAGGGCCTGTACTACCTGGGCAGCTACCAGTGGTCGAAGAACCTGGACAACATCTCGGGTGAGGCGGGCGCAAACGATTCGTCGTACGC
>JAMFTB010000029.1 GCA_026225595.1 Terriglobus sp.
CTCCAGTGTGACCGTGCGGCCATCCACGTGGACGGACTCGGGCTTCAGCTGCGACAGGTCAACGCCCGCAACAACTTGGCCGTGAACGACGAGCAGCAGGCGATCACCAAAGAGCAGGTCCGGCAGCACCACGTTGCTGTGCTTGCCCTCAACCACCGTGTCCACGGAGTAGCTCACAGTCTCAAGCCGGTTGAGCCGTTGGATCTGGTTCACAACGTCAGGCGCGGTGGTGTTGAAGGTGTCTTTGCCGCTCATCAAAAAGCTTGCAACGGAGCCGGCAACGCCGGTGCGGCCAACCTGCCGCAGCAGCACCACGGCGCCGGCGCAGCCAAGCAGGAAGAAGATCACAACCGCGACGAATGCGCCGGTTGCGCGGCTGCGCATCTTCTCGCGTGATGCGATGCGGTGCTGGCGCGCCACTTCTTTCTGGCGCTCGCGTTCTTCGCGGTTTAGATCTTCTGCAGGTGTGGTCATATCGGGTCTGATGCTAACGGAACTACCGGCAATTGCGAAAAATAAGAAATTTCGCCTCATTTCCGAAATAATCAGTCATGCATCCTGATCGCCGGTCGTTTCTTCTATTATTCGCGGCTGGTTCCGCAACCTTTTGCAGCACTGCTTTTGCTCAAACGGCGGCAGCGAAGCCGAAACCGAAGGCACCTGTAAAGGCAAAGCCACAGCCCACGCCGCCTCCTTCACTCACTGGGCCGAATGCAGCTCCGGCCATACGGGCGTTAAAGCCGGGGCAGTTTTTCTGGATGCCACGGCTGGCTCCGGCGGGGCCCATCACGGCGATTGTGAGCCTTGCCGTGCAGCGCTGCTATGTGTACCGCAACGGCATCATCATCGCGGTGTCCACGGTATCGTCCGGCAAGCAGGGGCACCGCACGCCGACGGGTGTGTTCACCATTCTGCAGAAGCATATCGATCACAAATCAAGCATCTACGACGCTGCACCCATGCCGTACATGCAGCGCCTTACGTGGGATGGCATTGCGTTGCATGCGGGCAATCTGCCGGGCTATCCTGCATCGCATGGATGCGTGCGCATGCCCATGGCGTTTGCGAAGCTGCTGTATGGCGAGACGAAGACAGGGATGACCGTGGTGGTGACAGACAGCGATTCCGTGCCGCGCGTAGCGCCCATGCCCGATCTGCTGCAGGCGGCGCAGGCGTTGGAACCAAACGTCACCGGCATCGATACGGAGTGGCATCCGGAGCGGTCGCCTGAGGGGCCAATGTCGCTGGTGTTGAGCGGTACGGACAAGCGGCTGCTGGTGCTTCGCAATGGTGTACTGATTGGATCGGCACCGGTCACGATTGATGGTCCGATCGAAGAGACGATGGCGTTCACGCTGAATTCCGTTGAGGGCAACGAGTTCCACTGGTTGCAATTGCCGTTGCCGGGCCAGAGCTGGGAGGGCGAGCGCATGATGACGCCGGAACAGCGTGGCCGCGTGCGCATGGGGCAGGAGTTCCGCGCTCTGCTGGATGCGCAGCTGCAGCCGGGAACAACGCTGGTTGTTACGAATGATTCGATGCGTGCATCCAGCGCCGGCAAGAAGCTAACGGTGATCGACGCAACGAAGTAGATCACTGCGTAATCAAGAAGACCTCCACGACATGTGCCGTGGAGGTCTTCTTGCGTGTGACGACGGATGCGTGTGACGACTACTGTTGCGTGATTGCTTCGAAGGAGGCCTGCGAGAGTGCGCGGCCACGGGCCATGCGGTTTTTGTAGCTTGCTGCTACAAATTCGCGGAAGAGCGGATGCGGCTCCAGAGGCTTTGACTTGAACTCCGGATGGAACTGGCAGGCCACGAAGTAGGGATGGCTTGGAATCTCCACAATCTCAACGTAGGTTGAGTCCGGCGTGGTGCCGGTGAGTCGCAGGCCACCGCCGGTGAGCACGGGTTCATACTCGCGGTTGAACTCGTAGCGATGGCGATGGCGCTCGCTGATCTCGGTGGCGCCGTAGGCTGCTGCTGCCTTGCTGTCCGGCTCCATCACGCATGTCCACGCACCCAGACGCATGGTGCCGCCCATCTCTTCCACGCCGGTAAGTTCGCGCAGTTTGTAGATGATGCGGTGCGGTGTGGCCATGTCAAACTCGCTGCTGTTCGCTTCGCGCAGACCGCATACGTTGCGTGCAAATTCAATGCACGCCGTTTGCATGCCAAGGCAGATACCGAAGTAAGGAATTTCGCCCTCGCGCGCGTAACGGATGGCGTTCAACATGCCTTCAATTCCGCGCTTACCAAAGCCGCCCGGCACCAGGATGCCGTCGAAGCCCTCAAGCTGCTGCTCGTAGCTGTTGTCTTCCGTCTCCAGGCCTTCCGCTTCAATCCACGTAACGCGTAGCTTCAGGTTCGCGTGCAGTGCGCCGTGCACCAACGCTTCCTTCAGCGACTTGTAGCTGTCCTCATACTCCACGTACTTGCCCACGATGCCGATGTGGACCTCGTCCTTGGGGTTGTAGGCGCGGTAAACAATGTCCTTCCACTTGCTCATGTCTGCATCCTTCGCATCC
>JAMFTB010000030.1 GCA_026225595.1 Terriglobus sp.
TCAGAGCCTGTGCTGGCTGCGGCGGAGCGCTTTCGCTACGAACCGGTCAGCATGCTGCTGGGCTGCGCAGGCCTGTTGCTGGCCACGTATGACTACACCTTTGCCGCGGTGATGCTCGCTTCCGTGGCGATTGAGGTGCAGCCGATTGCTCTGCTGGTAGTCGTACCGGTGGCAACGCTGTGCCTAATCCGCCGCCCACGGCTGCGCACGGTATTGCTGATACTTGCCGGCGGCTGCACAGCGGCTGCCTATCTGCTGGCGCTACACCCGGAGTTCCTGCACCCCGCGCACCTCCTTGTCGCCGCACGACGGGGATATCCAGCACCCTTGGGCCAGCTATCTTACTTCCTGTTACCACGCCATTGGCTTGAGATGCTACTGCCAGTGATTGCTTTGATCCTTGTTCTGCGCCGAGGCAAAGACTTCTTCCGGGAACAGCTCTGGCTGCTTATAAGCTGTGCGGCTCTGCTGGTGGCCGCACTCCTGTTCAAACATACCAACGCAGACTACATTGTCTTTCTCTATCCCTGGCTGCTGCTGGTGTTGTTTGTCGCGCTGAAGACCCTGCGCGGACGGGCCATTGCTCTGGCGCTGTGCTGCCTGTATTTTCTGCCACAGTATGCGCTGGCTGCATGGCTGAACCGCGGCCAGGGCTATCGCGCTGCCGATATCCGCCAGGTGCGCTCCATGCTGGATGCCACAGCGGTCCGGCTGGGACGACCGCCAGAGGACCTGAAAATTCTTGGCAACTACAGCCTGTGGTTTGCGCATCCACACAACTTCCATGCAGGTTTCACCAACACCTCAGCAGCTGCAGGCATGGATGTGTACCTTTGCTATGCTGGGGATCTTCCGGGCCTCTCGCAGCCGAAAAGTATAATCAACTGCGACCGGCTGATGCGCTCTGTGCCTCATCTGCGGCTTGATTCCACGGCCAGTGTACGGGGCAACATACTGTCCCTGTACGTACACGAAACCACAGCCGCACCTGCCGCAGTGAATCCCTCCACGGAGAGTCAATGACCACGCAATCTCCCCTGCTTGTGACCGGCGGCGCCGGCTTCATCGGCTCAAACTTTGTGTTGCGCCACCTGCGCAACGCTGCGGCTGCACCCATGGTCAATCTGGACGCGCTGACCTATGCCGGCAACCCGCACAACCTGGACTCACTGGCAGGCGACGCGCGCCACACGCTGGTGCATGGCGACATCCTGGATCGCGAGCTGGTGCGGTCGCTGCTGACCACGCATCGTCCGCGGGCCATCGTTCACTTTGCCGCAGAGAGCCATGTGGACCGCTCCATCCTTGGCCCCGGTGCGTTCCTGAAGACCAACATTGACGGCACCTTCAACCTGCTAGAGTGTGCGCGCGAACACTACGCAACACTCGATGGTGCTGAGCGCGATGCCTTCCGCTTTTTGCATGTCTCAACCGATGAGGTCTACGGTACGCTGCAGCCGGACGAGCCAGCCTTCCACGAGGACACGCCTTTTGCGCCGAACAGCCCATACGCTGCCAGCAAGGCGGCAAGCGACCACCTGGTACGCGCGTGGACGCACACCTACGGCCTGCCCACGCTCATTACCAACTGCAGCAACAACTATGGCCCGTTTCAGTTTCCTGAGAAGCTGATTCCGCTGGTGCTTTCAAACGCGCTCAACGGCAAGCCGCTGCCCGTCTACGGCGATGGCCTGCAGGTGCGCGACTGGCTCTTTGTGGAGGATCACTGCTCCGCCATTGAGACCGTGCTGGCGAAGGGCCGTCTTGGCGAGACGTACAACATTGGCGGCAACAATCAGCAGACCAACATCAGCGTGGTGCGCACCATCTGCACGCTGCTGGATGAGCTGCGGCCCAAGGCCACTGCATACGCCGACCAGATCACCTACGTGACAGACCGACCCGGCCACGATCGTCGTTACGCAATTGATGCGCGCAAGATTCAGCGCGAGCTCGAGTGGTTCCCCGCGCAGGACTTTGTCAACGGCCTGCGCCTTACGGTGGAGTGGTATCTGAACAATCAACCATGGGTGCAGAACGTAACCAGCGGCGCCTATCGCGAATGGATGGACAAGAACTACAGCGACCGCACGGCAACCAGCGATCACAAAGGGGTGACGGCATGAAGGGCATTATTCTGGCCGGCGGCTCCGGCACGCGGCTGCACCCGGTAACGCAGGCAGTCAGCAAACAGCTGATGCCCGTGTACGACAAGCCGATGATCTACTACCCGCTGTCGACGCTGATGCTCAGCGGCATCCGCGAGATCCTCATCATCTCCACGCCGCTGGATACGCCACGTTTTGAGCAGCTGCTGGGCGATGGATCGCAGTGGGGGTTGAGGCTGCAGTATGCGGTGCAGCCCTCGCCCGATGGACTGGCCCAGGCATTCCTCATTGGCAAGGAATTTCTTGCAGGCGATAGCGTGTGCCTGGTGCTGGGAGACAACATCTTCTATGGCCATGACCTTGCCAAGTCCCTGCGCGCCGCCAGGGAACGCACAGAGCGCGATGGCGGTGGCCATGTGTTTGCCTACGCCGTCACCGATCCGGAACGCTATGGCGTGGTGGAATTCGACAAGGATCTCCGCGCAATCTCGCTGGAAGAAAAGCCTACAGCGCCCAAGTCGCGCTATGCCGTCACGGGTATCTACTTCTTCGGCACCGATGTGGTCACGGCTGCGGAGAGCATCAAGCCCTCGCCGCGTGGCGAGCTTGAGATTACCGACGTGAATCGCTGGTACCTGGAGCAGGGTCGCCTGCATGGTGAGGTGATGGGCCGCGGCATTGCGTGGCTCGACACCGGCACGCATGACTCGCTGCTGGATGCATCCATGTTCATCCAGACCATTGAGAAACGGCAGGGGCTGAAGGTAGCGTGCCCGGAAGAGATCGCATGGCGGCTGGGCTGGATCGACAAGGCACAGTTTGAAGCGCGTGCACAGAGCTATGGCAAAAGCACCTATGGCGACTACCTGCGACGGCTGGTGAAGGAAGACGTTTACTGGAGCGCAGAGTGAGCATGCCCGGCACGGTCCTGATCACAGGCACATCCGGCCAGGTGGGGTCGGCGCTGCTGGGGCTGATGCGCGAGCGAGCACCCGGCATGCAGATTGCCGCGCCTACCCGCGGTGAGATGGACCTGGAGAATGCCGACAGCATTCGTTCGTATGTGCGCAGCGTTGCGCCACGGTGGATCGTGAGCAGTGCCGCCTACACTGCGGTGGACGCAGCAGAGACAGACCGTGAAGCCGCATACGCAGCCAACGCCACCGCTCCCGGTGTACTGGCAGAAGAGGCCGTAAAGCTTGGCGCGGGCATCATTCATCTCTCAACGGATTACGTCTTCCCCGGCACCGGCACGCATCCGTGGGTGGAGACGGACGCGACCGCTCCGCTGAACGCGTATGGCGCAAGCAAGCTGGCGGGCGAGCAGGCCATTGCAGCTACAAGCGCAGCGCACATCATTCTGCGCACGTCGTGGGTCTACTCTGGCGGTGGCAAAAATTTCGTCCGCACCATGCTGCGGCTGCTCTCGACCAAGACAGCCCCTCTGCGCGTAGTGGCAGATCAGCACGGCAGCCCCACGTCCGCACTGGATCTTGCCAGTGCGATTCTGGGCATGATGGTTGCTACTGAATTCGAAGCACCAAACACCGAGGCTCCATTGGCAGAGGCGCTGGGCAGCCGTGGCAGCATCTACCACTGCACCGGCACGGGCGAGACGACGTGGGCGGGCCTTGCAGGCGCGGTGCGTGAGCACCTCATCCGAGACCACAACATGACGCCGCCGGAGATCATCGGCGTACCCAGCAGCGAATATCCAACACCCGCAGCGCGCCCGCTGAACTCGCGCATGGACTGCACACGTCTGTTCGCCAACTTTGGCATCCGCCTGCCGCACTGGCGCGACTCGGTTGAAGTCGCGTTGCAGGGGCTGGCAGCAACTGATCTACCCACAAAAGGCTTGGCAACAACAGCCGTGGCACCCCGATAGAATCGGGGCAGAGATGAAGCGCGCACTCATCGTAAAGCTGGGCGCCATTGGCGACGTCGTGATGACGGTTCCATCGGTGCATCTGCTGCACCAGCAGGGCTATGCCATTGACTGGATCTGCGGCGGAGCCGTGGCTGGACTGTTGCGCTGCTACTCGTGGATCAACGTTATCCAGGCCGATGATGCAGCCGTGCTGCACGGCAGTCCCATGCAGCGCATACGTGCCCTCTCCAGCGTGTGGCGAACGCTGGCACCCGTTCGCTATGACCTTGTGGCCACGCTGTACTACGACGAGCGATGGCGTGTCTTCACACTGCCGGTGCGATCCGCAAAGCGCATCCATCTGAGCAAGACTGATCGCGCGCGTCGCATCCTGCCCACACGGCCTCACGCGGGTGAATTTGCACGCATCCTGCTGGACTGGCCGGACACCTGCCGCGAAGACAGCGTGCAGCCGCTACCACCGGACCGTCTGCCGCCATCGCCCTTGCCTGCGTCCACATCACGACGCACCGGCATGGTGCCTGCAGGAGCCAGCAACATGGTTCGACAGCAGACGCTGCGCCGCTGGCCCGCAGACCGCTACGCTGCCATTGCACGCACGCTGCTGCAGCGCGGCGACGAAGTTGTGCTGATGGGCGGGCCAACCGACGCGTGGGTGCGTGAACACTTTGGCGACCTGCTGCAGCATCCGTGTCTGACAGACATGATCGGCAAAACGACGCTGCCGGAGCTGATCAGCCTCGCCTCTACATGTTCGCTAGTGCTGTCGCACGACACAGGACCGCTGCACCTTGCAGGGCTTAGCAGTACAAAGCTGCTGGCGCTGTTTGGCCCCACGGACCCCGGAAGCTTTCTGCCGCGGCGGCCGGGCGTGCGCGTGCTGTGGGGTGGCGAAGGTCTCGCCTGCAGGCCCTGCTATGACGGCCGCGACTTTGCTCCGTGTGAATCAAACGGCTGCATGCAATCCATTGGGACAGAGACGGTGCTGGCAGAGATGGACGCCATGCTGTCTCCCCTGCAGGTACTTACTGGAGCAACCGAATGAGCGTGACTGGAGTTGAAACCATAAACGCGCCGCAACAGCCACTGCGCCCGGCCCTGTACCTGGACCGCGACGGCATCATCAACGAGGACACAAACTTCCTCTACAAGTGGGAGGACTGCCGCTTTGTACCGGGCATCGTCTCGTTGATTGCCACCGCCAATCGGCTGGGCTATGCGGTGATCGTCGTCACCAACCAGTCCGGCATTGGCCGCGGCATGTACACCGAGGAAGATTTTCACCTGCTGATGGAGCGCATGATCGCGGAGCTGGCGGCGCTGGGCGCGCGGCTGGATGCAGTCTACTTTTCGCCCTTCCACCCGGTGCACGGCATTGGTAAATATCAGCGGGAAAGTGACTGCCGCAAGCCCAGCCCCGGTATGCTGCTGCGCGCGGCGCGGGAGCATGGCCTGGACCCGGCACGATCGGTGATGGTGGGCGACCGCTGCAGTGACCTGGCCGCCGGCCACGCCGCGGGGGTGCCGGACCTGTTTCTTTTTGGGACAACAGAACGGTTGCCCTGCCCGGCAACCGTTCCATATACTCAGATATACACACTTCATTCTGTAGAACGGCATCTGGAACTGCTGTGCGGCGCTATGCCTGAAGGGAAACCTGAAGAAGCGTCGTAATGAAACATCCAGATTCTGCACGAAGGTTTGGCACGAAACCTGCTCCTATGTAACGCGATTGGCTGGTTTATTTGCCTCATTTTGAAGCGGTTTACCTGCTTTGGGTGATGGAATCAATACCAGATGGCATCAGAACACGGCTCGGAGGCATCCTGTACCGGTAGCGTTTGCGTCCTAGCCTTTAACCAACTTATCCGGTAGGGGTTGAAACAGAGCCAGCCGATAGAGTCTTGCAAGTTATTTACAATAAAAGCATTTGCAAGTGGTAATGATTCTGATCACGCATGCGGAAAGACACCATATCCGCCTGTAAATGGCTTACTAGCGATCTGTGTACGCACCCATCTTAGGTTTTTTCAGGACGCGTGCAACAACCGACCGAAAGCATAACCGACGACGCAGGGACTGATGCATACTGACGAACATACTTCCGGAAGTGCCCCGCTTTTTGGATACCCGGCAGCAGAATTTTCAGAGGCACCCTTTGCTGTGGCGCGCGTAGCACACCCCGTTCTGGCCGTGTTGACGACACCCAGGAACTTTTCCTATACGGTCATCAAGCGTGTCGTAGACGTTGTGCTGGTGGCTCTGTTCTCGCCCATCTGGATTCCGCTGTGCCTGGTGCTGGCGCTGTGCGTGGTGATTACTTCCCCCGGCCCCGTCTTTTTTTCGCACCGCCGCATTGGCCGCGGTGGCGTTTTCTTCTCCATGTGGAAGTTCCGCACGATGTGCGTGGATTCCGCCGAGGTGCTGGAGCAGCATCTGGCAAGACACCCGGAAGTTCGTCAGGAGTGGTCCGCGAATCACAAGCTGAAGAGAGATCCCCGCATTACTCCTCTTGGCCGCATGCTTCGCCGGTCTTCACTGGATGAACTGCCGCAGTTATGGAATGTTCTACGCGGCGATATGACACTGGTCGGACCGCGTCCGATTGTTGCGGCAGAGGCTGAGATGTATGGGTCAGACTTTGCTTACTACCTCGCCGTCAAGCCCGGCATCACAGGCCTGTGGCAGACCTCTGGGCGCTCCACGCTCCGCTACGACGAGCGCGTTGCGCTGGACCGCCGCTACGTTGAGGAGTGGTCGCTGCCCATGGATGCACGCATTCTTGCCTTGACCATTACCAAGGTTATGAACGCGGACGGCGCATACTAACCTGCTCCTGCAGTTCCACAAGCGCCAGCCACATCTTCGCCATCTAGAATCACTGCATGCGCCGCGGCAGCAAGACAAATCGCCTGCTCGATTACTGGGCCGGCATCCCCGTTCTAAATTTCGCCGCAACGCTGCACCGGCAACGCTCGCGGCCATCTGCGCCACCACGCAAGATCGGCGTGATGTGTTCGCCTGCTCTGGGCGATACGCTGCTCTTCTCCGCAGCGCTGCAGGATATCCGCGCAGCCTACCCAAACGCAGAAATCGTCCACTGCTGCATGCCGCCCAACAAAGGCGCTGCAGCGATCATTCCGGGCGCGGACCGACGCATCGTCATCGACCTCACACGACCCGATCAGTCTTTGAAGCTGCTGCGACCAGAGCGGTTTGACCTCTTCATCGACTACAGCTCATGGCAGCGGCTGACGGCGTTTCTCACCCTGTTTTCCGGAGCCAAATTTACTGCCGGGTTCACCACGCCGGGTATGTATCGCGGCCGGGGCTATGACCTGACCGTGGAGCACCGCCGCGACCTGCATGAGGTGGACAACTTCCGGCAGTTGACGCGCGCGCTTGGCCTGCCCGCAACGCATGCGCCGGCGTTGGCTCCGTTGCCGCAGCAGGATTTGACCACGGTGTGGCCTGCGGGCTTTGAGCGGCCAGTGATCCTGATGCATCTTTGGCCCTCTGGCCAGCGTTCGTGGCTGCGCGAGTGGCCTGAGGACCGCTG
Source organism: Terriglobus sp. (assembly GCA_026225595.1). GTDB lineage: Bacteria > Acidobacteriota > Terriglobia > Terriglobales > Acidobacteriaceae > Terriglobus. Next base: position 7,559 of record JAMFTB010000030.1, read on the forward strand.
GCTGCAGCTTGCCACGCGGCTGGCGCAGACGATTCCCGGCGCTGTGTTTGGCCTTACCGGCACGCCGGCGGAGATGGAGCGAACCGAGCCCTTCCTGGCACGCATGCGCGCGGCAGGCCTTGAGGCGCACCCCGTGCTGGCGAATTTTTCGCAGCTGGCTGCGCTCCTCGAACAGGCGCACCTGCTGGTTAGCGTGAACACCGGCGTGATGCATCTGGCCGCAATAGCTGGGGCTCCCACTGTCTCCATCAACGGGCCAAACAGCAATGGCCGCTGGGGTCCGGTGGGGCCGCGCGCCTTTGGCGTGGAGTCACAAGGCGAGGGGTGTGGCTACCTGCACCTGGGCTTCGACTTTGACGGCAAGGCGACCGACTGTATGGAACGCATCTCCGTCGACGAGGTGCTTGCAGCGTGCCATGCTGTCTTGACTCCAGAAAGCAGAGGCTAACCATGCAGGCGATGCGCGATCTGCTGCGGACGACGCTGGGCAAATCACTGAACGCGCTGGAGCCGGTGGATCGGCTGGCCGCGGCGTGGCCCGTTGCCGCGGGGCATGCCATCGCCGGACGTAGCTCAGTTACAGAGCTGGACCCAAACGGCTGCGCCGTGGTGACCGTGGCCGATAAAGGCTGGCTGACGCAGCTGGAATCCATGCCGCAGCTGAAGGGCGACCTGGCGCGCATCAGCGGAGTGCCGCTCACCGATATACTTTTTCTGTTGCCTGCAGGAGCTGCCGCGCCGCCGCGCGTGGCGCCTCCAAAGGCCCGCAAATTCAACGCTGCCAGAAAGCTGCCATGACCACACCCGAATCCCCAACCACCAGCGTCACGCTGGAAGAAGTGCGCCACGTGGCCACGCTGGCCAACCTGCAGCTAACCGCGGAAGAAGAGCCGCGCATGCAGCGCGACCTGAACGCCATTCTGGAACACGTTGCCGCGCTGAGCAAGCTGGACACAACCGGCGTGCCGCCGCTGGCACAGGTGGGCCAGCTGCTGGAAGTGCACGCCGCCCCTGCAGGAGCAAGCCTGCGCGCCGACCAACCCGCCGCCAGCCTGAACCGCGCTGCCGTGATGGAAGAGGCTCCAGAGACGGACGGCCGCTTCTTCAAGGTGCCCAAGGTGATTGAGCGCTAGACGCAGCCCGTCATCCTGAGCGAAGTGAAGGATCCCAACGAATCCGACACCCACCACAACTGTCGATACCTTTTCAGCAAGAGAAACTAACCACCATGAACTTTGAAACACGCACTATCGGCAGCATTCACGCCGCGCTGCAGAGCGGCCACACCACCGCCACCGCGCTGGCCACAGAGCACCTTGCCCGCATCCGCACGCACGACCAGGTGCCCGGTGAAGAGATCAACAGCTTCCTCGCGCTTGCGAGTGAGCGCGCGCTGGCGCAGGCCGCGCGCGTGGATGACATGGTTCGCCGCGGTGATCCGCTGCCACCGCTGGCGGGCGTGCCCATGGGCATTAAGGATGTGCTGACGATGGTGGGCGCGCCGGCCACCGCAGGCTCCGCAATTTTGAAGGGCTACCACCCGCCCTATGACGCCACCGCCGTTGCCAAGCTGGACGCCGCAGGCGCTGTGCTGCTGGGCAAGATCAACTGCGATGAGTTTGCGATGGGCTCGTCCAACGAGAACTCCGCCTATGGCCCCGTGCGCAATCCGCGCGCGTTGGATCGTGTGCCCGGCGGCTCCTCTGGCGGATCGGCTGCTGCGGTTGCTGCGGGCTTTGTGTCTGCGTCGCTGGGCACAGATACGGGCGGCTCTGTGCGGCAGCCGGGCGCATTCTGCGGCGTTGTGGGACTGATGCCGACATACGGCCGCGTCTCGCGCTATGGCCTCATCGCTTTCGCTTCATCGCTGGATCGCGTTGGCCCCTTTGCCCACACCGTTACAGACGCAGCCACGGTGCTGGGCGTGATGGCAGGCGCCGACAAGATGGACGCCACCAGCGCGACTGCTGCCGTGGACGACTACGCAGCAGAGGCAGCAAAGCCCGTTGCAGGCATGCGCATCGGCATTCCGAAGGAGTACTTCGCGGAAGGCCTGGATGCGGAGATTCGCGCTGCAGTGGAGAAGGCTGTGAAGGGTCTGGAGGCACAGGGCTGCACCGTTCACCACATCAGCCTGCCGCATACGGAGTACGCCGTGCCCACTTACTACGTGCTGGCAACGGCGGAAGCATCCAGCAACCTGAGCCGCTTTGATGGCATTCGTTATGGCCATCGCACGGAGCATCCGGGTAACTTATCGTCGCTTTATCGCGAGAGCCGTGAAGAGGGTTTTGGTGCAGAAGTAAAGCGCCGCATCTTACTTGGCACTTACTCGCTCTCTGCGGGATATTACGACGCCTACTATCGCAAGGCGCAGCAGGTGCGCACACTGATTGCGCGTGACTTTCTTGCAGCGTTCGAACAAGTGGACGCGATCGTCACGCCCATCACTCCAACGCCGCCGTGGAAGATTGGCGAAAAGACAGACGACCCCATCAGCATGTACCTCGCCGACATCTATACAGTCGCCGCTTCGCTTGCCGGCATCTGCGGCATCAGCGTGCCGTGTGGTGAAACATCGCACGGGTTGCCCATTGGTGTGCAGGTACTTGCAGGCCACTTTGCAGAAGGCAAACTGCTGCGCGTTGCCCACGCCATTGAGAGCGACCACGCAGCGGCGTAAGTCGGCGTGAATCCTAGGAAATTCAAGGGGTTTCGCACATTTCGCAGCTCGCAGCGCAACTCTTCAGGGGTCGTTGTGTTCACACTATTGCACGATGGAGGTGCAGAGATGAACATGATGACCAAGACGATCACGAAGATGATTACGGGCGCAGCCCTTGCCGGTGCGCTGTTGTTTGCAGCCCCGCACAAGGCAGACGCACAGCGTGTCGGTTTTGGCATCAGCGTAGGCGTTCCTGCACCGGTTTACGGTGGCTACTACGGCTCCAGCTACGTAGCCCCTTATCCGTACTATGGCGCGCCGTACTATGGCCCTGCTTACTATGGTGGCTATGCTCGTCCTTACTACGGCGGTGCTTATTACGGCAGTGGATACCGCGGTTATGCTGGCCGCGGATACGTAGGCGGACGCAGTGGTTATGGTGGCGGACGCAGTGGTTATGGTGGCGGACGCGGTGGTTATGGCGGCGGACGCGGCGGTGGTCGCCGGTAACTAAGTTGGGAGTTATAAGCCCACTTACAAAATTCAACCTTGATGTTCAGGCCGGTGCGGCGACGCACCGGCTTTGTATTTACAAATACCTTGTCCTGCTGGACGGGCCCGCTGCGCGCGGAGCGGGTGTTCACGCACCTTTTTACTGGCTTCGCCTCACCCCTCCCGATGGTCGGGATCAAACTTCACGCGGGTGCCCCACGTCTCGATTTTGAGACGTGGGATTTAAGGCGGATATCAAACTTCATGCCGACCATCGGGAGGCCCACGCGAAGCAGTAAAAGGGCGTGTGAACGCCTACTGGTCGTCGCCGCCTTCGCCGTCTTCCACCATTTGTGATGATGTGCCCACCACATCAAACACCACCGGATCGCCGCCGGTTGCACGCAGCGTGACGCGCATGGGTTCGCGCTGCCACACGGGTGCGGCGCACACGGGGCGTACACGCTCCGGCAGCGGCCACTTGGCAATGTCATGCGAGAGCGCAGCTTTGCGCGCACCAATCTGCCACACCTGCGCGGTCAACTGGCTGATGCGCGTGGTGATGTGGACGCCGCAGTACGCGGCATAGTCGCGATACCAGCTGACCTCGCTCACGCTGGCGTCAAACTCCGGCAGATGCAGCACCGTTACGCGGCCGGAGATGCGATCCACCAGCAGCCACGGCCCGGGCTGCCATACCCATCGCATTGCGTGCTCGCCCGGCAGCGTGTCATTCACATGCAACACACGCCGCGCAACGAAACTTCGCTCCGTGACATCATGCGTGTCGCCGGTGGTCCATTCGCGCTGGTTGCCATCGACATACAGCGCGCGGATGCGCAGCGTGCCTGCTTCATCATCCTTGGCATCGCGCGCTACGTCTGCCGCTACAAACGGCACGCGACGCACCGGCCCCAGCGTAACGCTGTGCACCTTTGGCGCGGCCGCATACGCATGCGGTACGCAGAACAACACGCACGCAAGCAGCAACGCAAGCAGTTGGGCATGAAAACTTGCGCCACGGCGCACACGGTAGAGCAGCATGGCGGGAGAGTAATGCCAACCCCTGCCGAACGCAACCCTTTTGAACACATCCGTCCGCTTTCGGGAAGGGCGAAGATTTGTTCGCGTATCGAACTCGATTCCCCACGAATACGGTAGAGTTTTCCGCTATCCGGCAGAATCTGCCTAGTAACGAGAGGCGTAAGATGCAGGCAGATATCTCGAGTGAGCGGCCACATTGTGTTCGTATTACTCCCGGATCTCAAGCCGAAAGGAATACCAGAAGCTCATGTGGAAACCAAACACTCCCGGCTCCGGCACTGCCACACCTTCCACCCCCGAACCCGTTCGCCCTGCAGCGCCCAGTACCCCGTCGTTTGAGGCGCCGAGCACACGCACGGCCACACCCCAGGCACCGGCTGCAACCGGCGAGCAGGCCACCATCGGCAAGAGTCTCATGATCAAAGGTGAAGTCACCGGGTCAGAGTCGCTGTACATTGATGGCCGCATTGAAGGCACCATCAACCTGCCCGGCAATCGAGTTACCGTGGGCCGTAACGGCCAGGTAGCCGCCAACATCTCCGCACGTGAGATTGTGGTGCTGGGCAAGGTGCGTGGCAACTGCCAGGCAAGCGACCGCATTGACATCCGCAGTGAAGGTTCGCTGACCGGTGATGTCATCGCAGCCCGCATCTCTATTGAAGACGGTGCCTTCTTTAAGGGCGGCATCGACATCCGCAAGCCGGGCGACACCAAGGGAGTACCTACGCCCATTTCCGGCGCAAGCACCACCTCCACACCAGAGCAGCAGCACCTGGTGCCGGTGGAATCGGCCTCGTAATCTTTGCAAGTCAGCACGTCTCCAAAGCGGTTCCGGCACACGCCGGAGCCGCTTTGCATTTTCGCCCAGCGGAACTTTGCGCCCGGTCGGTCTTTTGGAATTTGTCTGAAGGTTTGAGCTGCTTACAGATTGGGCCGATATCGTTGGGCCACTTTGCAGTTTGTTTTTGCGTCAATCTAAGGTGAACTTTGTAAAGGGGATCAAAAAGATGCTTCGTGCCGTCTCATTCGTTCTTGCACTGAGCGTGGTTGCGGCTGCCTCAACACAGGCTGCGCCGGCTTTCGCGCAACAGGCTGCAGCACCACCGTCCGTGCCGACCCAGACCAAGCCTTCTGAGCTGGTGACACCCGCACTGGTTGCCGTGGGCAACGCCGGCAGCGCCGTGGACCTGAATAAGTGGAGGGGGTCAGCTGCCGTGAAACAGGATGTGGACGGCAACCTTGGCTCCATCCAGAAGGATTTGCAGGGCACGCTGCCCCCGCTGTTGAAGACAGCCGATGCATCGCCCGCTTCCGTCTCCGCCTCGATACCCGTACTGCTCAACATCGATGCGCTCTATAACGTTCTGCTGCGTGTCTCCATCAGCGGCAAGGCAGGCGCGCCGCGCGACCAGCAGGAGTCGATTGATGGTGCTCTCTCCACGCTGGACCGTGCACGCCGCGACCTGGGCGAGCGCATTGCGCGCATTGCCTCCGGGCAGGAGAAGCAGTTAGCCGCGCTGCAAACCGCCCTGCAGCAGCAAGCCGCGTCCATAACCACCATGCAACAGGCAGCCGCCGCGGCAGCAACACCGCCTGCGCCCGCGCCAAAGCCCAAGAAGAAAAAGCCCGCGCCAAAGCCCGCTGCAACCACCACGCCAGCAACTCCGGCCAAGCCTGCGCAGTAGCGCCGACGCGTCTCCTAAAGTTTTAGTTGACAGCGAATGCCTATCGAGTGCAACTTAACTCCTAAAGATTTAGGAGTTAAGTTCCCCATGCGCGCCACCCGCCAAGCTGCCTCCGAAAAACTGTTGATAGCGGCTATGCTGTGCGGGATAGTTGCACCAGCTCTGCACGGCCAGGCGAAGGCTGCTCCAGCCACAGCATCGGACAAATTGTCGATATCTGTAGCTCCTTACGATGTAGCGAGTATTCGAATGCATCCTTCCAGCTATCAGGGCAGTATGCATATCACTACAGGGAATGGCAGCATGGCAGCTGAGAACGCAACGCTTAGATTTTTGATTCGGTTTGCGTATGATCTGCCAGAAAAAATGCTGGCTGGCGGCCCGGCCTGGATTGACGAAAAGACATTCGACGTCAAGGCAAAAACCGACGACATAGCGGACATTGATCGGAAGCAGCTATCTGCGGAGCAATACAAAATTTACATGGCTCAGAAACAGGTGCCGCTACAAAAACTACTCGAAGATCGATTTCAATTGAAGGTCCACCACGAAGATAGAGAGTTGCCCTTCTACGCGCTGGTAGTGACGAAGGGCGGTCTCAAGATAAAGCCGTCTGGCGAAAAGAGCGATCTCAAACAGGCTGCTGGTGTCGGATATGGAGGTCTTTACGACGCGCCTGGTCTCAGAGTCACAGGAAAAGGTGAAATCGTCAGCGTCAAGGTGACACTGGATCAATTGGCAAAATATCTGACTGGCAAATTGTATGGAGACGTCGACCGGCCTGTGCTGAACAAGACAGGTCTAACCGGAGAATATGACTTCAAGTTGGAATGGACTCCCGGTTCCACCTTGACGGATGAGAGTTCTGCGCTCTCTCTATTCACCGCGCTTCAGGAACAGCTTGGCCTGAAGCTGGTGCCGCAGAAAGGCCCCGTCGAAGTCATGGTCATCGATAGCGCGGAATTGCCTTCAGAGAACTAAGCGAAGTTATTCGAACAGTGTGGGGCGGTCCGCGCCGATTTTTGATGGCACCGGGATGCCGAAGTGTTCATACGCGCGACGGGTAGCCACGCGGCCGCGCGGTGTGCGGTCCAGAAAGCCAATCTGCATGAGGAAGGGCTCGTAGACCTCTTCCAGCGCGTCCTCTTCTTCCGCCAGCGCAGCGGCCAGCGTGTTCAGGCCAACGGGGCCACCATCGTACTTTTCAATAATGGTCATCAGCAGGCGGCGATCCAGCTCATCAAAGCCGTGCGCATCCACTTCCAGCATCTGCAGCGCAGCCTGCGCTGTTTCACGGTCAACCACGCCCGCCGCGCGCACCTGCGCGTAGTCGCGCACGCGGCGCAGCAGCCGGTTGGCAATGCGTGGTGTGCCGCGCGAGCGCATGGCAATCTCCGCGGCACCGTCTGCATCAATGCCCACGCCCATCACCTCTGCACTGCGCTCCACAATGAAGCGCAGGTCGTCATCGGTATAAAACTCAAGCCGCAGCAGGATGCCAAAGCGCGAACGCAGCGGCGAACTCAGCAGGCCGGGCCGCGTGGTTGCAGCCACAAACGTAAACGGACGAATCTCCATCACATGGGTACGCGCAGCAGGGCCCTGGCCGATGATGATGTCGAGCTTGTAGTCCTCAAGCGCGGTGTACAGCTTCTCTTCAAGCACCGGCTGCAGGCGATGGATTTCGTCCAGGAAGAGCACCTGCTTCTCGCGCAGGTTGGTAAGGATGGCGGTAAGGTCTCCCTGGATCTGCAGAGCAGGTCCGCTGGTCTGCTGAAAGCCCACGTTCATTTCATTCGCAATGATGGTGGCCAGCGTGGTTTTGCCCAGTCCCGGCGGCCCAAAGAGCAGCACATGGTCGAGCGCCTCACCGCGGCTCTTCGCAGCCTCCAGCGCAATCGCAAGCTGCTCCTTCGCCTTGGCCTGGCCGATGAATTCGCGCAGTTGCGTGGGCCGCAGCTTCAGCTCAAACGCGGCGTCTTCGCCCACGCTGCTGGCGCTCACCAGCCGCTCCGCATCTGCGGATGGCGCGCTGCGGTTGCCGTCAAAACGCTTCTTATTCAGAAAATCCATTGAGGCGATGGTACGGCGAAGACCGCAGCGAGGCAATCCTTCTGCTTCTGAACTTACATCGCCCTGCAACAGCGGGGACTTGCTACGCTAAATTCACCGATGGAACCGACAACACAGAACAGCAAGCGATGGCTCGTCCCTGCTGCGTTTCTGTGTGTGTACATCTTCTGGGGATCCACGTTCGTCGGCATCCGTTACGCTGTGCGCTTCATCACGCCGGGCTTCGTCTCCGGCTTCCGCTATCTCATTGCAGGCCTCGTCCTGCTGGGGTGGACAGCCCTTCGTGGCCGCACCGTCGCCATCTCGCGCTATGAATTTCTGCGAGCGCTCGGCCTGGGCCTGCTGTTCCTTACCTGCAACAACGTTCTGCTGGGATGGGGCGAACGCTATCTCACAGCAGGCTACGCGGCGCTGCTGGCCGCAAGCATTCCGCTGATGATTGCCATCGCTGAAAGCATTCTTCCAAATGCGACGCCGCTGAACCGCACTGGCTGGATTGGAACTGCTGTGGGCCTGTGCGGCCTGGCGCTGCTGCTGGGCCCCGTTCTGCGCAACGGCCTGGTCAACCAGACCAGCGGCAGCGCGGACCGCACCCTACTCTACGGCACACTCATCCTCTGCTTTGGCAATCTTTTTTGGGTTGCGGGCTCGCTCATTAGCCCGCGCCGGCCATCCACGCTTGATCCTTTGCTGGCGTCCGCATGGCAGATGGTTTTGGCTGGCACGGTGAACATACTGATTGGCACAGCAGCAGGTGGATGGCGCACCGCGCACTGGACACCCGGCGTGCTGGCTGCGCTTGGCTGGCTCGCTATCTTTGGTTCGCTGGTTGGCTACTCTGCCTACACGTACCTGCTGCACAACGTGCCGGTGGCAAAGGTGGCGACGTATGCGTATGTGAACCCCATCGTCGCAGTCCTGTTGAGCGCGATTTTTCTGCATGAAAGCCTGCATGGCTCGCAGTGGATTGCCATGGCCATCATCCTTGGCGCAGTCGCTATCGTGACAGCGTCAAAGTCAAAGCCCACACCAGCGGCTATGGCTGAATCTGAAGCGGGCTAATCCGCAAGCACCTGCTGCGCCGCACGCAGGCCACTGCGCAACGCTCCATGCACCGTGCCCCAGTGGCCCGTGGTGTCTGTGTGTTCGCCTGCGAAGTACAGTGTGTTGCCAACCGGTTTTGTCATGGCAGCGGACGCATCCACTGCGCCCACAGGCACCCATGAGTAGGCACCGAATGCGAACGGGTCACGCTGCCAGTCATGGCTGTGGTGTGCCACAAGCTCGTCCAGCACCTGCTGCTGCGTGAGGCCGAAGATGCGCGCGAGATCGCGACATGCGATGTGCGCAATCTCGTCGTCAGCCAACGCGCTGAAGCGGTCTGCGGCAGGCCCGCCGCACCACGCCGTGAGCACGGGGTCGAGCGACGGATAGCCGCTCCAGAAGACAGCGAAGTGCGCCTCATTGGTTTGTGCGCGATCTGCGGGAATGAGGAATGAGAGCGTTTGCAA
>JAMFTB010000031.1 GCA_026225595.1 Terriglobus sp.
CCGGTCATGTCTTGCATGGCCTTCTTCACGCGCGCGGTGGTCTTGGCCCACGCAGCGCCGCCCATCTTGTTCAGCTCAGGCGCTGGTCCGGCTTCACTGCTGCGGTACTTCTGGATGAGGTCAAGCCGCGTGAGGGGTACGTACAGCTTTGCGCCTTCCGCAAACTCCAGGATCATCAGTTCAAGCGGCGCACCGTCCTGCTCAAGCGTGCGCAGGCCCATGTACTTGCTGATGCCATGCTCAACATGAACAACAAAGTCACCAACGGTAAGGTCACGAAAGTCGCTGATGAATGCAGACGTCTTCGACTTGCGCTGCACCGGCCGCGCATGCACGTCCGCATCGTCATTCAGGTCCTGCGCTCCAACAACAATCAGCTGCCGCGCCGTTGCCTTGTCCAGATCAAGAAACTGCACGCCGTTGGCAAGCGCTGCCTTCACAATGACGGGCGTGCGAATGTCACCGGTGAGGTAGCTGCTCTCCTCATACACGGTGGCAGATCCACTCGCGGCCTGCACGCGGCTGCCAATGCGATACGGCACGCCATACTCCTGTAGCAGACCTGCAAGGCGCTCGACTTCGCCCTGATTGGAGGCTGCAATCAGCACGCGCGCATCCTGCTGCTGCAGCGACTTCAACTGCTCAGTAAATGCTGGGATCGATCCGTGAAAGCGCATCGTTGGTCGCGATGCAAACTCAATCTCGCTTTGCATGGATGTGTCTGCGTCGAGTACATCCACAGCGCCAAGCTGATCGAGCTCGATACCCGGCGAGATGCGGATGCGCTCCTCGAGGTCCCATGGCGAGAGGTAGATATCGTCTGGCTTTACGAGATTGCCAATGCCGCTGCGATCGTGGCGCTGCTCAACCTTGGTCCACCAGCGTTCGCCACCATTCTTCACCATCGCGGGCTCTTCCACATAGACGCGCGTCTTTGGCCCAAGCAGATCGAAGATGGTGCTGCGCGCGCCTGCCACCGGAGCAAAAAACTCCCACCCCGGGAAGACGCTTACCTGACCGACGCCTGTCTGCAACTCGCGCGGCTCCTCGCCGCCTTCAAGGTCTGCACCGGCGGAGCCGCCACGCACCAGCCGCGCATGCACCGCTCCCAGCAGCTTCTCCGTTACAGGAGTCTCCGTGAGAGGCAGCAGCACAACCTCATCCACGGGCGCGGAGGAACGCTGCGTCTCCGGGTCGAACTTGCGCATGCTCTCAATCTCGTCGCCGAAAAAATCAATGCGCACAGGCCGGTCCATCTCCGGCGAGTAGACATCCATGATGCCGCCGCGCAGCGTCACCTGGCCCGGCATCTCCACCACGTCCACGCGCGTGTAGCCCACGGTGAGCAAGTGCTCCAGCAGCATGGCGGTGTCATACTCTTCACCACGCTTTAGTTCGAGAGCGAGGCCCGCGTAGTAGTCGCGATCAAACAACCGCATGCACGCCGACTCCAGCGGCACAATCACCACACGCGCCGCGCCGGTGCAAATCTTCCACAACGTGCTGGCGCGCTGCTCCGCAATCTCAGCATGTGGAGACAGATTTTCAAACGGCAGCACATCGTGCGCTGGCAATCGCAGCACTTCTTCCGCACGCAGAGCGCCGGTCAGATCGCAGGTGGCATTCAGCAGCTGGTGCAGCGCCTCCGCAGCCTTGTTGTCGCTTACCAGGATGAGCGCGGGAGCATTGCTGGCGCGCACCATCAGCGGCAGGTACAGAGCGCGCGCCGTGGCAGTCAGTCCAGATACACGACGACGCCCCGATCCACCGGCAAGGTGCCGGCGCAAACGCTCAAAGGGCTCGGTGTGTTCCAGGTCCGCGACCATCTCGCGGACAAAGGGAAGAATCATTGCTTCAACAGTTTATCGCCCCTGGGAACTGACCACGCTGATTTGCGCCGCACACCCCACAAAACGGTCGCGCAACGCTGCAGCCTTGCCGTACTATTGTCCGCCGCTGGTGATTATCAATAATTTGCGGCCAACATGGTGACCGCGCGATACGCGTTGGTCACACGGAGGATGGATGAAACCCCAACCGATCCTGAGATTCGCCAGCGCTGTTTGCGTGGTTGCTGCGGCTCTTGGAGTAGCAGCCGTCGCACAAGTTGCTTTTCCGCCTGAAACGCCAGCGCCAGCCGCAACAGCTGCACGCCCGCCCCAGCAAAATCTGCGCAGCCGCCTGTTTGTGTATGACCTGCGCACCGGCAAGTCCACGCTGGTGTTTACTGCAGACAAAATCTGGGAGGCGCCAAGCTGGTCGCCCGACGGCAAGTACCTCATCTCAAACTCTGACAACCACATCTACAAACTCACCTTTGGCGCGGACGGCACTGTCACGCCTACGAAGCTAGCCATCCCCGACGACTACCGATGCAATAATGACAAGGCGATCTCGCCGGACGGCAAGAAAATTGGCTTCTCTGCAACGCTGGCGCCAGCCAAGGGATCGAACGTCTTCCTGGCCAATGCGGACGGCAGCAACATTCAACAGATGACGACGGAGACACCCAGCTACTTCCACGGCTGGTCGCCGGACAACAAGACGATGGCCTTTGTGGCCTATCGCAACGGCCAAAAGCAGTTCGACGTGTGGAGTATTCCCGCGGCGGGCGGACCGGAGAAGCAGCTGGATGCGGACACGCATCATGACGATGGCCCCGACTATTCGCCCGACGGCAAGTGGATTTACGTCAACAGCGATCGCAGCGGCCGCGAGGCGGTGTGGCGCTTCCCCGCGGATGGCGCTGGGCCCAACGACGCCAAGGCGGAAAAGGTGGTGGACGACGGACTGGAAGACTGGTTCCCGCACATTTCGCCCGATGGCAAGAAGATGGTTTACATTGGCTATCCGGCAGGCACGCCCACGCACGGGCCGCGCACCGTGCATGTTGAGATCAAGCTGGTGCCCGTTGCCGCGGGCAACAAGGTGGGCACAACGCCCAAACTGCTTGAAGGCTTTACCGGTGGCCAGGGATCGCTCAACGTCAACTCCTGGGCACCCGATTCGCAGCGCTTTGCGTATGTTTCCTACGAGGTAATTCCGTGAGTAACTCAATCGACCGTCGTCAGTTGTTGAAGGGCGCAGGCACTCTGGCAATCGGCCCCGCACTGCTTCCATTTGCCTCGCTCGCACAGGCTCCGCCGCAACCGCTGAAGCTTCCGCCCGCTGGTATGGATGGCTGGGTCAGTCTCATCAATGGACGCGACCTTACCGGCTGGTACAGCATGTTGCAGAAGAGCGGCAAAGGTGTTGCCGAAGCCAAGCACATGGTCAGCATGGAAGAGGAGATGCTGCACATTATGGGTGCGGAGGTGACCGGCGAACAGTTCGAACCGGGCTACCTGGCAACGCACCAGGAGTTTGAAAATGTGCGCATCCGCGTGGAGTACAAGTGGGGCGTAAAGACCTTTGCGCCACGCACCGTCAGCAAGCGCGACAATGGTTTGCTCTACGGCCTCGTCGGCGAGGACAAGGTTTGGCCGCGCTGCGTGGAGTGCCAGATTGAAGAGGGCGACGTGGGCGACTTCTTCCTCGTCGACGGCGTTCGCGGCGTCCAATCGCCGCACGGAGCGGGACTGTTTGGCCAGGGGCTGAGCCCTATCCATGGCTGGCCCGAACCCGGCAGCGATTCCGCAAGAGCCGCCGGAAAACCCAGCACGGAAGAACCAAGCACCGGCCGCAAAATCAAAGACGGCAACTTTGAAGAGCTGAACGACTGGAACGTCGTCGAGGTGCTGTGGCAGGGCGACAAGTCCACGCACATCGTCAACGGCCGCTCCGTCAACACCATCACGAATCTGCAGCAGCCAGACCCGTCCAATCCCGGTAAGTTCATCCCGCTTACCCGCGGCAAAATCGCCATCGAGATTGAGTTTTCGGAGATCTGGTTCCGCCGCATTGAGGTAAAAGCCTTCGCATAAAGCAGCACCAAGACACAGCAAAAGGGGCAGCCGATTTGGCTGCCCCTTTGCTGTGTTTGTTTGCGGCTTAGGCCGGTGAAGGACGACCTTCGCCGAAGCCTGGTGAGCGGCCAGATTCCGGCTTCAACACCTTCTGCGTGTCGCCCGGTCCCGGATCAGCAAAGGCCAGCGACGAACGTGCCGGCGGCAGCTCCTCGCCTGCAATGATGAGGCGAATCTCCTCAGCATCCAGGGTCTCGCGCTCCAGCAGCATCACGCTCATGCGGTGCATGATGTCGTGATGCGAGTCCAGAATGCCGTAAGCGGAGTGATACGCGTCATGCACAAACTTCTTCACCTCGGCGTCGATAGCCTCGGCTGTTGAATCGGAGAAGTCGCGGTGCTGCTGAATCTCACGGCCCAGGAAGATCTCTCCACCTTCCTTCTTGCCGTAAGTCATGGGCCCCATCTTGCTCATGCCGTACTCGCACACCATGCGGCGTGCCAGCTCGGTTGCGCGCTCAATGTCGTTGCCCGCTCCGGTGGTCATCTGGTGCAGGAAAATCTCCTCTGCGCAGCGTCCGCCCATGAAGATAGCCAGCTGCGACTCCAGGTAATCCCGGGTCACGGTGTGCTTGTCTTCCGAGGGCAGATGCATGGTCACACCCAGCGCCATGCCGCGCGGAATGATGGTGACCTTGTGCAACGGATCGGTGTGGCTGCGCATAGCCGCGACAAGAACGTGGCCCGCTTCGTGGTACGCGGTCACCTTCTTCTCTTCGTCGGTCAGCAACATGCTCTTGCGCTCAGCGCCCATCAGCACCTTGTCCTTGGCAACCTCAAAGTCGAACATGTGTACGGCCTTGCGGTTGTGGCGGGCAGCGGTGAGAGCAGCTTCGTTGACCATGTTGGCCAGGTCAGCGCCACTGAAACCCGGTGTGCCACGTGCCAGGATGTTCAGGTTGACGTCTTCCGCCATGGGAACCTTCTTGGCGTGAACCTTCAGCACTTCCTCACGGCCGCGGATGTCCGGGCGATCGACGATGACACGGCGATCGAAACGGCCGGGACGCAACAGCGCCGGGTCGAGAACGTCCGGGCGGTTGGTGGCCGCGATCAGGATCACGCCTTCGTTCGACTCAAAGCCGTCCATCTCAACCAGCAGCTGGTTTAGGGTCTGCTCACGCTCGTCGTGTCCACCACCCAGGCCTGCGCCACGGTGACGGCCAACTGCGTCAATTTCGTCGATGAAGATAATGCACGGAGCGTTCTTCTTACCCTGCTCAAACAGGTCGCGGACGCGCGATGCGCCGACGCCGACGAACATCTCGACGAAGTCCGAACCGGAGATGGAGAAGAACGGTACGTTTGCCTCACCCGCAACCGCGCGGGCAAGCAGGGTCTTGCCGGTGCCCGGAGGTCCGACGAGCAACACGCCCTTGGGGATGCGGCCGCCGAGCTTCTGGAACTTCTGCGCCTCGCGCAGGAATTCGATGATCTCCTTCAGCTCTTCCTTGGCCTCGTCCACGCCGGCCACGTCCTTGAACGTAACCTTCTTCTGCTGGAGCGAGAGCAGGCGCGCGCGGCTCTTGCCGAACGAAAGCGCCTTGTTGCCGCCACTCTGCATCTGGCGGAGGAAGAACAGGAATACGCCAAGGATGAGCAGCATGGGCAGGAACTGCACCAGCGCCGTAAACCAGAACGAGTTGCTCTGGTCCTTGATGGTGATGTTGACGCCCTTCTCATGCAGCGTCTTGTACAGGTCCGGGTAGTTCGAAGGAATGGTGGTGTGGAACGACTCCTTCGAGTCGCGGAAGTGGCCGGTCACGTCGGTGTTGTTTACCGTCACGTCGGCGATCTTGCCCTTGTCGGCATAGTCCTGCATCTGCGACAGGCTGATGGCGGAGTCGTGGCCGCCGCCCGCAGAGCGCATGACGAACTGCCAGACGGAGATCAGGCAGCCCAGCATCAGCACCCAGATCAAGACGGTCTTCACAGTGGAATTCAACGTTGGTACCCCTTCTCTCTCGGCCACAGGACACGCCAGGCAACTTCATCCTGACGCAGCACCAGCTTCTTGCCCCAATTACCAACAGCCTTCACGATTTAGACGTGCGAATTGGCGGCAGGGTGCAGGGAACGCGATGCACCGGCAGTGAATGCCCCAAAAGCGAGCGAACACAGGCGGTTAGTCCGTTTGATTCTACTCCCGATCCTACGGATGCGAAACGCCCGCAAGTACTTTTTGTAGCGACACGCAACAGTCTGAGTTGAAGCAAATTCCACCCAAAACGGAGGCTGAACTGGATGGGATAACGCTTTGGTAACTGTTTCGGCAAAACCGGCGCTTCATTCGAAGTGGCGACGTGGGATTAGCGCGTGCGAACCAGGCGCAGTTCGCGGACGGAGCGCTCGGCCCGCAGGCCGCCCGCCAGCTCCAGCCGGCTGTTGGGTTTGGTGGGCACGGTCGGGTCGGGCCGCGTCTCCGGCGGAGCCAATCCCGCCAGCAACAGCACCCGCAGTGTCTCCGCGCTGCCCAACCGGCAACCCAGCCGCTCCGCAGCTGCACGCACTACGCGGCGGCGTGCCGGCAGCTCCAGATTGCGCAGACGGCCAATGTCAAAGGCCAGCGATTCCCCCTCCGCGGAGGTTGCCACCGCGCGGCCGCCACCACGTACCGGCTTGCCCGGCAGGGCCAGCTGCGTCAGCAGGCGTGCCACTTCGGGTGCCCAGCGGGCCTCTTCCTCACGCGCCAGCTGCGCCGTCGCCGCCAGCGTGGCATCCACCGACGGATTGAACTCACACAGCAGCGGCATGAGAACGGCACGCACGCGGTTGCGCGTATGCGCTGGTGAGGCATTACTGCTGTCCTCGCGCCACACCTGACTGCGCGAATTCAGATACGCAATCACCTGCTCCCGAGTCGAGCCAAGCAGTGGCCGGATGATGCGGCCGCGCTCGCGCTCCAACACCGGCGAGATGCCGCCCAGGCCCTCCGTCCACGCGCCGCGCAGCAGCTTCATCATCACCGTCTCAGCCTGGTCGTTTTGCGTGTGCGCGGTGGCAATCGTTGTTGCTGTGCCTGCGGCCAGCAGGCTGTCAAAGAAGCGCAGGCGCGCATTGCGTGCGGCCTCCTCCAGCGTCTCGCTGTTCTGGACAGCCTGCGCGGGTACATCTGCCTCCGCCACACGCAGAGGTACATCGAGCCGCGCGCACAGTTCGCGCAGAAAGGCCAGGTCCGCATCCGCCTCATCGCCCCGGATGCCGTGGTGCAGGTGCGCCGCCGCCACGCCCACGCCCAGCACCGTCGCCTGCTCGTGCAGCAGCAGCAGCAGCGCCGTGGAATCTGCACCGCCTGAGACTGCAACGGCAACACGGTCGCCCATGCGCAGCAGGTTTCTGTTCAGCGAAAGCTCAGCGGCCTTTGGCATTACTCCATCTTATTTGGCTCGCATGGTTTTACCATTGCCTATGCCAACACTTCGCAGAGCCACCGTGGCCGACGCCGCACTCATCACACAGCATCGCCACCTTATGTTTGCCGCCATGGACGTCACCTCCGAGGAACGGCTCAACACCATGGACGTGAACTTCGAACCATGGGTTCGCGAGCGCTTGGCCGATGATCGCTACGTTGGTGTGGTGATGGAAGAGGACGGCGTTGTGCTGGCAAGCGCGGGTGTCTTCTTTATGGATTTCCTGCCGCACTATCTCGACATCCATCCTGCGAGACCTTACCTGACGAACTTCTATACCGCGCCGGAAGCGCGTGGGCGCGGGATTGCGAAGCAGATGGTCGTTGCGTGTATCGAGCTTTGCCGCGAGCGTGGCTATGAAGTGACCACACTACATGCGTCGAAGTTTGGACGGCCTATATATGAGAAGTTTGGCTTTGAACAGACGAACGAGATGATGTTGAAGCTCTAGTTATGCCCATTGCAACGCTGACCATCGAACTTGCCATTGAAGGCGCGCACTCGTTGAAGGATCGCCGCCAGGTGGTGCGGTCCATCAAGGACAAGCTGCGGCATGGCTTCAACATCTCCGTTGCCGAGATGGATGAGGCTGCGCTGTGGAACCGCGCGACTTTAGGTATTGTTGCGATCCACAGTTCGCGCGACTACCTGGACGGCCAGCTGCGCGAGGTAGAGGATGCCGTCGTCCGGCTGGCTACCGGCCTGGGTGCGCAGGTGATCGACTCGCAGGCCGAGATGCTGGATTAACGAAAATTGAATAGCTGATTGTCCTGCCGGACGGGCCCGCTTCGCGCGGCGCGGGCGCTTCACGCCTTTTTCCTGCTTCGCTTGGCCCTCCCGACGGTCGGGGAGAAAGTCTTCATGCCAACCATCGGGAGGCCCACTGCGAAGCCGAGTACAAGTCACGAAGTGACCGCCCTCCGCGCAGGAGGCCCGTCCGGCAGGACATGGCTTTACGATCCGCAAAAGACTTTTGAACACAGAGTGCACAAAGTCCGCACAGAGTTCACGAAGTTATCTCTGTGCGGACTTCGTGAACTCTGTGTTCAAAAAACGGATGCTTACTTCTTCGCTTCGGCTGGGGGAGCAGGCGGTGCGGGTGGTGGGGGCGGCGCCTGCATGACGACATGAGAGCTGCTGCTGCCGCCCATGTGGCCCATTGCCATGCCCATGGCGCCAGTGCTCATCACGCCCATTGCTGAGCCCATGGCGCTGCTGACATCTTCCATGCGGAAGTGGCCGCGCATGTGGACGATGTTGAGCTCCTTGGCCTCAGCGTTCAGGACAACCATGTCGCTGATGAAGCCGTCACCCACCGTCTTCACCACAATGTCGTTGGTCTCGTCGCCGCTGTCGTTGCGCACCAGGTGCGACCAGCCTGCGCCCTCAAGCTTGTGCCGCAGCTGGTCCAGGTCAGCCTTCTGGTACTGGCCCTTCTGCGCGAACTCGTAGTTGCGGACGACGATGAAGTCCATCTTCTGCGACATGTCTGCGTAGCGGCCGCCCTTGCGGCTGCCCACCAGCGCCATCATGTCCTTGTCCAGATTCACTTCATTGCGTTCCTTGGCGTTGGCGCCCAGCTTGTCCAGGCCATCCATCAGCTCGTCCTTTATCTGCGGATCGGCCGGACCGCCGCCCATGCCGTCTCCGTCGGTCATCATTGTGGGCCGCTGCGGCTGCGCACCTTCAACGGCTGTGGGCTGCATCTGCGCGCGGGCCGTGCCGGCGGCGCAGACCGCGCTAAGCACCAGGATCATCACAGCGTTTTTCGAAATTGATTGAGTCCCTGTTTTTGCTTGAATCATGGTGCTCACCCCTTCTTAC
>JAMFTB010000032.1 GCA_026225595.1 Terriglobus sp.
CGATCCCGTCGACGAACCGGCAGCAGTCTAAAGCGGGCTATGCCACACTGCACGCTACCTCACGCGGCGCGGGCTAGGCTAAACCAAGCTCGCGCAGTGTGAAGGCGTAATCCATGGCGATCTCGCGCAGGTAGTCATAGCGGCCGGATGCGCCGCCGTGGCCTGCATCCATGTTGATGTGCAGCAGCAGCGGCTCGTCTGCGTTGGTCTTCAGCGTGCGCAGCTTCGCCACAAACTTTGCGGGCTCCCAATACATCACCTGCGAGTCATTGAGGCTGGTCTTCACCAGCGTCGCCGGGTATGTGCCTGCCGCAAGATTGTCATAGGGCGAGTAGCTGCGCATGTACGCGAAGGCCTCAGCCTCATTGGGATTTCCCCACTCCTCATACTCGCCAACGGTCAGCGGCAGCGATGCGTCCAGCATGGTGTTCATCACGTCCACGAAGGGCACGTGCGTCAGCACAATGTTGAACAGGTCTTGTCGCAGATTCACCACCGCGCCCATCAGCAGTCCGCCTGCGCTGCCACCTTCAATGGCCACCTTGCCGCGTGCGCCGTAGCCGTTCTGCAGCAAGTGTTCCGTCACAGCGATGAAGTCGGTGAAGGTATTGCGCTTCACCATCATCTTGCCGTCGTCGTGCCACGCATCGCCCAGGTCGCCGCCGCCGCGGATGTGCGCGTAGGCCATCACGATGCCGCGATCAAGCATGGATAAACGATTGCCGCCGAAGCCCACCGGCAGCGCGTAGCCGTACGACCCATAGCCGTACACATATAGCGGGTTGGTTCCGTCCTGCTGGAAGAGATCGCGCCTGTAGACCATGGATACCGGAACGCACACACCATCGGCCGCCGTGGCCCACACGCGTTCTGACGCATAGATCGTGCGGTCAAAGTTGCAGGGTACTTCCTGTTGTTTGAGCAGCGTGGATGTGCCGGTGGCCACGTCGTACTCGTAGACCGACGCGGGCGACACCAGCGATTGATAGCTGTAACGGAAGGTGGTGGCGCGGAAGTCGCGATTGACGTGCAGGCCCGCGGAGTAAGCAGGCTCCGGGAAGTTCCCGGTGGCCGGGTTCGCCGAAAGCGCGTTGCCGTTGAACGCGAAGACACGCATACGGTCCAGACCTTCCACGATTTCAGATGCGACAGCGAAGCTCTCAAACACTTCGAAGTCATCCAGCGGAATGTTCTTGTCTTCCTGCAGCAGTTCCGTCCAGTGGTCGCGGTCCGGAGTCTCAACCGGAGCCGTCACCACGCGAAAGTTTTTGCCGGTGTCGTTTACGCGGATGTAGAAGAGACCGTTGCGGTGGTCGACGCTGTACTCCTGATCGGCTATACGCTCGGCCATCAGCTTGAACTCACCGGCAGGCGTTGCTGCGTCCACAAAGCGGCACTCGCTGCTGGTGTGGCTGCCGCTCTCCATGAACAGGAATCGTCGATCACGTGAGCGGCCTACGCCCACGTTGAAGCGTTCGTCTTGCTCATGGAAGATTTCGACTGCTGCTTCGCCGAGTGCGAGGCGGAAGACACGGTCTTGCCGCTTGGTCTGTTCGTCCTCCGTTGCGTACAGCAGCGTCTTCGAATCAGGCGCCCACACCAGCGATCCCACGCGCTGTGCTGTGTCTGCAAGCAACTCGCCTGTGCGCAGATCTTTGATGGCAAGCGTGTACTGGCGGAAGCCGGTGTTGTCCGTGGTGTAGGCCAGCAGATTGCCGTCTGCGCTTACAGACAAAGCGCCCAGTGACATGAACGCCTGGCCTTCCGCCAGCTTGTTCACGTCCAGCAGAATCTCTTCCGCTGAGTTTGCGTCGTAGCTGTGGTCAACAGCCGCGCGCCTGCGGCAGTGGATGCCGTACTGCGATCCCGCCAGCGTGTGCGTGTAGTAGAACCACTCGCCGTCGCGATAGGGCAGGGAGGTGTCCGTCTCCTTGATGTGTGAGAGCATCTCGCGGTACAGCGTCTCCTGCAGCTCCTTCGTTGGAGCCATCACGGCGTCGGTATAGGCGTTCTCAGCCTCCAGATAAGCGCGAACCTCGGGCGCATCCTTCTCGCGCAGCCAGAAGTAGTCATCCTCCAGCGTCTGCCCGTGGATGTGTGTAGGGTGCGGAATGCGGTTGGCGACGGGAGGCTGCAGCGTGCGGGTTGCTTCGTTCAATAGAAAACTCATCCCCTTCAGCATACAAACTTCGACGAAATGTTTTCAGCAGATCGCAGGGTACGTTGCACGACATTATGACGCAGCGTGACGTAGGCAACGAGATGCTCATTGCCGCTTCCCTAACTGACTGACACGCGCAAGGTTGCACTGCGACTGTTGCGCGTCAAAAAAGGAGAACGACCATGAAGATTGCTACCGCTGCACTGACCGTGGCACTGATTGCCTCTGCTGGAACTGTTGCTGCACACGCGCAGGCATTTTCTGACCAGGACAAGACGTTCCTGAAGCACGCTGCCGAAGACAACATTGCTGAAGTAAAGATGGCTGAGTTGACTGAGAAGACGACCAAGAATCCTGAGATCAGGATGTTTGCGGAGAAGATGGTGACCGACCACACGGCGCTGCTGGAAGGCATTAAGCCGGTGGCAATGAAGGCTGGCGTAAAGCTGCCCACGTCGCCCAGCATCGCTGAGCAGGCGGAGTACGCCAAGCTGAAGGTGCTTACCGGCGAGACCTACGACAAGAGCTACGTCAAGGGCATGGTGAAGGATCATCATGAAGACCTGGACAAGATGAAGCAGGAGAATGTGGCGACCAACAACCCTGACATCAAGAAGCTGACGACGCATGCGGCGGACGTGATCGCCGGCCATACGAAGATGATCGACGGCATTGCCGGCAAGATGGGCGTGCAGTAAAACTCGACGTTTAGGAACGAGTAAGGGCAGGCTCACCGTGAGCCTGCCCTTACTCGTTTTGCAGCTGAAACGTCATTGGCTACGCGCGGTCCACGCGCGCCAGGTAGCAACCCTCCCGCGCGTTGTGCAGATGCAGGTAAGCGACCTGAGGCTCCTGCAGCATGGCGGGGATCTTCGTCGGCAGTTCGTTGCCGGGAGCCACCTCCGCGTTCAGCATCATGCCGTGTTCATCAAAGGCGCGCAACGACAGCAGGCGGTGGTTTAGGAACACCGGAATTTCGCCAGCGGCAGGCTTTGCCTCCACTGCGTTCTCGCGGACGAAAAGTCCGTGGCTCGCGTGGAAGGGCGATTCCGCCGGCTGATGCGTGTAGTGCAGCAGAATCACCTGTTCGCCCACGGCACCGTCCTGCAGGCTCACACGGCAGGGGTAGCCGGGAGACTTCAGCACGGTCTGGCGAATAGCACGGTGCTGTTGCAGTTCATCGGGCGTCATCGTGAAGAAATGTTGAAAGCGGTCGTAGGGAAGGGCATGTATCTGGAATTTGGTGGGGCTGCTCATGGAGACCTCTGGAAACCTCTGAAAGACAGGATAAGACGTTGCGGAAAATGCATCTGTCGGTTTGCGGAACTTTCATCGGCAAGGCGGCGTATCATCACACGTG
Organism: Terriglobus sp.; assembly: GCA_026225595.1. GTDB lineage: Bacteria > Acidobacteriota > Terriglobia > Terriglobales > Acidobacteriaceae > Terriglobus. Next base: position 3,522 of record JAMFTB010000032.1, read on the forward strand.
ATGGCACGGCTGCGTTTGTGGGGCTTCATCGTTGTACTGGCACTGGTCGGGTGGATTCTTCCCGCTGGCGCTGAGTCCGTGAAGTCGATGCCGATGCCCACGGCGTATGTAAACGATTACGCCAACGTCCTCAACGATTCCACCAAGCAAGACCTGAATGCACTGCTGCAGTCGCTGGATACGCAGGCGCACGCGCAGGTATTTGTCGCGGTCATCAACAAGATTGACGACGACAGCACGCCCGCGGAATTTGCCAACCAGCTCTTCGCAAAGTGGAAGCCCGGCCCCAAGGAGTCAAACCGCGGCGCGCTGCTGCTCATCTCCGTGCAGGATCGCAAGTATCAGTTTGAGATTGGCTACGGGCTTGAGGGCATCCTGCCCGACGGCAAGACCGGCGACATTGGCCGTGAGATGGTGCCGGACTTCCGCGCAGGCTCGTATGACGGCGCGGTGCGGACGGGCGTCAATGGTCTGGTTACCGTCATTGCAGCGGATGCGAATGTAACGCTGGATGTGCCGCAACAGCAGCAGCGTCGCGTGCGGACGCAGCAGCGTTCACGCGGCAGCGGCTGGATTGGCCTTCTGGTCTTCATGTTTGTGCTCTTCCTCATCCTGAAGGGTGGTGGACGTGGCGGCGGCGGTGGCGGCTTCCTTACCGGCATGCTGCTGGGCAACATGATGGGCGGCGGACGCCGCGGCGGCTGGGGTGATAGCGGTGGCGGCTTTGGCGGCGGCGGCTTCGGTGGTGGCGGAGGCGGCTTTGGCGGTGGTGGTGGCAGCAGCGGCGGCGGTGGCGCAGGCGGCGGCTGGTAGATTCACGGGGAGATGCAACCATGGCACAGCTTTTAGAAGGAAACAGTAGCGGGGGAGCTATGAAAAAGGGACTTATTGGTTTGATTGTGGCGGTGGTGCTCATTGGTTTTCTGGCAATGAGCTTCGTCTCCGCACACAACAACATTGCGGTGAAGTCGAATGCGACAGATGCCGCCTTCCACGACATTGACATCAACCTGCAGCGCCGTGCCGACCTGATTCCGAATCTGGTTGCCAGCGTGAAGGGCTACGCCAAGGTGGAGACGGACATCCTCACCAAGATTGCGGAGGCCCGCAACGGGCTGCTGCAGGCGCAGACGCCCGGCGAAAAGCTGGCCGCGAACGATCGCCTGAGCACCGCGATTCTGCCGCTGATGCGCATGCAGGAGGCGTATCCCGACCTGAAGAGCAACCAGCAGTTCATGCGGCTTGAGGACGAGCTGAGCGGCACGGAAAACCGCATTGCTGTTACGCGCAAGCGCTACAACGACACGGTGCTGGACTACAACAACGCCATCTCCGTCTTCCCGGCAAGCCTGGTCGCCAGCATGTCCGGCTATCACCGCAAGGACACCTACTACACGGCCGATCCGGCATCGCAGGCTGCTCCCAAGGTGAGCTTCTAAACGCCTGTTGTCCTGCCGGACGGGCCTCCTACGCGGAGAGTGGGTGCTCACGCACCTTTTTCCTGCTTCGCATGGCCTTCCCATTGGTCAGGATGAAACTTGATCCCGACCAACGGGAGGGGTGAGGCGAAGCCAGTAAAAAGGCGTGAAACGCCCGCCACGCGCGAAGCGGGCCCGTCCGGCAGGACAGGCATTTGAACTGAACAAGCAGAAAGGCCGTCGCTTTTGGCGACGGCCTTTCTGTGCTTCTGAGAGCGGATTAGCGGGTGAAGGAGCCGACTGCGTGGGTCTCGTCATCGCGGACGTCGAACACGGTGTACAGCTTAGTGATCTGCAGCAGGTCCTGTACCTTCTTGGTCAGGTTCAGCAGCTTCAGCTCGCCGCCTGCGTTCTTAACGCTGGTGAATGCGCTTACCAGCTCGCCGATGCCGGAGCTGTCGATGTAGCTGACGTCGCCCAGGTTCAGCAGGATGTTCTTGTCGCCCTTGGCGACCAGGTCGCGAATCGCGTCACGGAGGGTAACGGAACCCTCGCCCAGGGTGATGCGGCCGCTCAGATCGAGAATTGTAACGCCGTCAACCTGGCGCGTGCTTACCTTGATGCTCATGTGCTCTCCCAGCCGAATGATTCGGCGAAAAATTAAAAACTTAAAAATTCAGGCTGCGTTTTGCTCAGATGCCCGGCGCTTGATAAGAGTCAACTCCGTGCCTGGCGATAGCTGGCGAAAGTGTACCTCATCCATGAAGGCACGCATAAGGAAGACGCCGCGGCCAGAGCCTCGCAGGATGTTTTCAGGTGATAGCGGGTCCGGAAGCGAGTCTTCATTGACGCCGATTCCTTCATCGCTGATGCGGAAGACCAGGTCTTTGTCTGTCGCCTCAAAGCTGGCTGTGACGTGTTTTTCCCGGTTATAAGCGTTGCCGTGGATGACAGCGTTAACGGTTGCCTCTCGCACGGCCATGGCAATGTTTGAAACTTCGTCCTCGTCAAAGCCGAAGCGTGCGGCGAAGGTCTCCGCCTCGTGCTCCACGCGATCAACCGCCTCCAGCGTGGACGCCAGGGTCATGCTGGTACGGGTTGTGGGCGCGTTGGGCAACGGTCTCCGGTGCAGGCGGGCGACTACTTACTCCATCGAAGTGTGCTTCTGTGGAAGACGAAAGTCAAGAACCGATAGCGGGTGGATGCCCCGGCCGCAAGGACGGATGGCCGGGTTCGCGTCCTTTGGCATTCGTTGGGTAGACTGCGGTCTAGGGTCCAGGTGGCAAATCTATCAAGGGGAGGGCAGGAGCGATGACGGAACAGACCATCCGCAGAACCAGCCTCTCCTCTCTGATGGGCGCCGCCGTGCTGGACGCCAAGGGCGACGTCCGCGGCCGCGTGCAGGAGTTTGTGCTGGAGGGCGAGGACGCCGCCACACACATCTCCACGCTGGTGCTGCGGGGCCGCGACGGTCTGGAAGAGAAGCAGGTGATGGCGGTGGGGCTGGGCGCGCTCTCCTACAACAGCAGCGGAGAGATTCACCTGCGCGATGGCGACGGACCCGCCGTGCGCGAGCTGCCGGAGTCTGCCGTGCTGCTGGACCGCGACCTGATGGATCAGCAGATTATTGACGTTCACGGCCACAAGGTTGTCCGCGTGAACGACGTGGACCTGGTGTGGGAGGTGATGGACGGCAACGTCTGCAAGCTGCGCATTGCCGAGGTGGAGGTGGGCATGCGCGGAGCTGTGCGACGCCTGCTGAAGGGCCTGCCGCACACGGTAGTGGAGGCCTTTGCGCATCGCTTCCAGCCGCGCGTAATCCCGTGGGAGTTTGTGGACCTGATTGACCGCGATCCGGCGCGCCGTGTACGGCTGAAGATCGGCGGCGATCGCCTCTCGCACATGCACCCGTCGGACATTGCGGACATTCTTGCAGAGCTGGCACCAGCTGAGCGCGATGCTGTCTTTACCTCGCTGGATGAAGAGGTTGCAGCGGAGGCGCTGGAAGAGGTCGATCCCAAGCTGCAGAGGTCGTTGCTGGAGCACATGGAGTCCAGCCGCGTTGCGGACATTGTGGAGGAGATGGACCCCGGCGCCGCCGCCGATCTGCTGGCGGAGCTGTCGGATGAACGCTCCGAAGAGATTCTGCACGAGATGGAGCCGGAGGAGCGCGCTGAGGTTGAGGAGCTGCTGGAGTTTCCGGAGGACTGGGCAGCCGGCCGCATGACCACGGACTACGTCTCCGTAGCGGACACAGCGGATGTGCGAGAGGCGATTGAAGCGCTGCGCAGCTTTGAGGGCGATCTGGAGACGGTGAGCGAAGTGTTTCTGCTGAACGAGCATCAGCATGTTACCGGCACTGTCAGCCTGGCACGCATTGCTCTGGCTGAGGGCGATCAGCCTCTGGTGAAGATTCGCGAAGCGCGCGTGCACAGCTGCACCGTAGACGCAAGCAGCCGCCAGATTGCAGAGCTGTTTGACAAGTACAACCTGCGTTCGCTGCCGGTGCTAGACCACGACAAGCAGCTGGCAGGCGTCATCTATCCCGAGCATGTGATTGCACTGCTGCGGAAGGGGCACTAGCCCGCCATGCGCATTTTGTACGCCGGTCAGCTCGCATCGTTCGACTCCGCCTGGTACCGCGTGCTTGCGCTGCGGCGCGAGGGGCATGACGTAACCACCATCAACTTGCTGGACTACGTGCACCCCAATTCCCTGGTGCGCAGGATTGAGTTTCGTGTGGTCGCAGGGCCCGGTGTGGAGCGGCTTAACCGCGACCTGTTGCAGCAAGCGAAGGCACTGCGGCCCGATGCCGTGTGGGTGGACAAGCTGCTTTGGATGCAGCCGGAAACGCTGGACACACTGCGCTCCATGGGCATTGCAACCGTGTCGTACATGATCGATAACTTCTTCGGCCCGCGTCGCGATCCGGGCTGGCGGCTGTATGCCAAGACGATTCCGCACTATGACCTGCACTGCACCCAGCGTGATGTGAATGTGAAGGACTACCTGGCCGCAGGCGCGCGCGACGTCATCAAGATTCAAACCGCATACGAGCCCACCGTGCACTTTCCTGCGCCCTCAGGATGGAGTGATGCGGACCGCGATCGCGACGTGTCGTTTGTAGGAACTCCATATGATCAGCGGCCGGCGTTTTTGACCCGGCTGTGGAAGGAGTGTGGCTTTGACGTGCAGGTGAATGGCGGCGTGGTTTGGAAGCCAGCGCTGGAGAAGGTTGGCGGCCTGGCGATCTACCGTGGTCACGGCGAATTGCGAAACAACGAATATCGCGAAGCCATCTGGCGCTCGCGCATCAGCCTGTCGTTTCTCACGCACTCCAACCAGGATGAGTTCGTACACAAGAGCTTTGAGATTGCTGCATGC
>JAMFTB010000033.1 GCA_026225595.1 Terriglobus sp.
ATATGTGCGCCGCGGCCGGAGAAGCCAAACTGCAGCACACGCATGCCGGGCAAATCAAAGTCCGTACGCAGCTTGTCGACCTTGTCGGTGATGACGCCAAGGTCCTCCGCAATCAGCGGCAATGACCCACCCAGCGCGGCCTTCAGCCGGTCGAACAGCGCAAAGCCCGGCGCCTCCACCCACTCGCCGTGCATGGCCGTCTCTTCCTCCGCGGGAATGCGCCAGTAGGCCTCAAACCCACGAAAGTGATCCAGCCGCAGCAGGTCGTACAGATCCAGCTGCCGCTTTACGCGAAAGGCCCACCACTCAAAGCCATGCTGCTCAAGGTAGCGCCAGCGGTACAGCGGATTGCCCCAGCGCTGACCCGTCTCTGAGAAGTAATCCGGCGGTACGCCTGAGACGGCGATGGGCTTGTTCTGCTCATCCAGCTCAAAGATTTCCTTGTTCGCCCACACGTCCGACGAGTCGTACGAGACGAAGATGGCCATATCGCCCATGATGCGCACATCGCGCAGGGTGCTGTAGGCACGCAGCGCAGTCCACTGCTCTGCAAAGAAGTACTGGATGGCGTAGACCAGCTCCAGGTCATGCTTGTGCTCGGCATCGAATGCGGCAAGCGCAGCTTCTTCATGGTTCGACAGCTCCGCCGGCCATTCGTTCCAGTGCTTGTAGTCGTTCATGCGGCGCAGAACAATGAACCGCGCAAAGTCCACCAGCCACGCCTTATTGTTCTCGCGGAACTGCTCAAAGGCGCTGCACTGCTGCTTGTTTGATCCCTTCAAAAAGCGCGTTGCTGCGCGTTCAATCAGCGGCAGCTTCTCCGCATGCGCGCGGTTGTAGTCCACGTTGCCACTGTGGCCTGCAAGATTATCAATCTCACCCGCGTGCAGCCAGCCATCGCGCTGCAGCTGCTCCAGGCTGATAAACAACGCATTGCCCGCAAACGCAGACAGCGCCGAGTAGGGCGAGTTGCCAAAGCCAACAGGGTTCAGAGGCAGCACCTGCCACAGCCGCTGCTTGGCGGAGGCAAGAAAGTCCACAAACTCGTAGGCCGCAGGGCCAAAGTCGCCAACGCCTCCATAGGAGGGCAGCGAAGTAACGTGTAGCAGGATGCCGGAGAGGCGCTCAGAAATCATGTCGGTTGTTCAGATGCAGAAAGCTATTGAAACGATAAAGGGCCGGACACCATGTCCAGCCCTTTGCCGTGTGAATTGTTGAACGCCGCGAAATACCGCTAGATACCCAGTGGTGATGCCGGAGCCGTTGGCTTCGCCATAATGCGGATGGCGCCCTTCTTGGTGTACTCGTCAATCAACGTCTGCATGTAGATGCCGAACATCTCTGCCCGCTGCTGATCCACCAGCTGCGAGCGCTCTGCGCTGAACAGCTTGGCAATCTCATCGGGCGAGGGCTGCTGCGTCTCGGTAACCTGCAGCACAACGCCGCTGGGGCCAGCGTTCAGCGGAGCGCTGATGCCGCCCTTCGGCAGGTCAAATGCGGCCGATGCTGCGCCGCTCATGTCGCCCA
>JAMFTB010000034.1 GCA_026225595.1 Terriglobus sp.
AGCCAGGCTGCGCCGCGGACGCCGCTGGCGTCGCCGTGCAAGGCCTTCTTGATGGGCGTATCCACCGGGCCGCCGAAGGTGTAGGTGGAGATAAGCTGCGGCAGGTTGGCGTACAGCCGGTCCAGCTGCGACAGTCCCCCACCCAGCACAATGCAGTCCGGGTCCAGCGAGTTATAGATCGTCGCGAGACTCTTTGCCAGCCGGTCTTCCAGCCGCACGATTGCCGCCTCGGCCTCGGCATCGCCTGCTTCGCTTGCCGCCACAATCTCCGGCCCACGCATGTCGCGGCCTGTCACGGCGAGAAAGTCACGCTCAAGCCCGGTGCCACAACACCACATCTCAATGCAGCCGCGCTTGCCGCAATAGCACTCCGGTCCGGGCCACTCTTCGGCTGTCTGACGAGGCAGCGGGTTATGTCCCCACTCGCCACCAAGGCCGTTAGGGCCGTTGTGTGCGCGTCCGTTGATGGCGATGCCGCCACCGCAGCCGGTGCCCACGATAACTCCAAAGACAACGCCATACCCAGCGCCCGCACCGTCCACCGCTTCCGACACGGCGAGGCAGTTCGCGTCATTGGCGCAGCGCACCTCGCGCTGCAATCGCGCGGAGAGATCACGCTCCAGCGGACGGCCATTGAGCCATGTGGAGTTCGCGTTCTTCACCAGACCAGTAGCGCGAACTATGGAGCCGGGGATGCCAACGCCGACGGTACCGCTCGTGCCAGCACGCGTCTCCAGCGACAGCGAAACGTCTGCAATCGCGTTAATCGTGCCGGTGTAATCCTCGCGCGGTGTCGCTACGCGGATGCGGTCCAGTTCCCTGCCTGCCAGGTCAAAGGCGCGCCCTTCAATCTTGGTGCCGCCCAGGTCAATGCCAATTCGTATGCTCATCGCGTGAAGTCCAGCTTACGTCAGCGGCTGCGTGCCTGCAGCGGCAGCGGCGTGCAGCCGCACCTCAACCAGTTCGCAGACGGTGTGCAGCAGCAACTTGTGCGCCTCCTGAATGCGCGCTGTGATCTTGTGCGGAACGATGAATTCCACGTCTGCGATGCCGGCGCTCTTGCCACCATCGCGGCCAAGGAAGGCAACCGTAACCACGCCCTGCGCCCTTGCCGCATGCAACGCGCGGAGCACATTTTCGCTGTTGCCGCTGGTGGTGAAGGCGAACAGGATGTCGCCCGCAAGGCCAAAGGCACGCACCTGCCGCGCAAACACTTCGTCAAAGCTGTAGTCGTTGCCGCAGGCGGTAAGGTCGCCGCCGTTGGTGGTGAATGAGATCGCCGGATAGGGCCGCCGATCCGCGTTGAAGCGCACTACGAACTCCGTGGTCAGGTGCGATGCGTCCGCGGCCGATCCACCGTTGCCGCAGGCCAGCAGCTTCTTGTCTGCCAGCAGAGCGTCTGCCAGCAGGTCCGCAGCGCGCTGGACCTGGGGCTCCATCGGCAGCAGCGTGCCTAGCATTGCCTGCGCGTCTGCAATGTTGGTTTGAAAAATCGATCCCATAGCGCTCACAGAGTTCCCTGCTGCTTTGGCTCAAGATAGGTCTTCACGTAGTCGCGAACACCATCTTCCAGCGTGGTGAATGGTTTGGAATAGCCCGCGGCGCGCAGCTTTGCGGGGTCAGCCTGCGTGTAGTACTGATACTTGCCCTGCAGGTGCTCAGGCATTGGGATGTACTCAATCTGCGGCGGTTTGCCCATGGCAGAGTAAACGGCTGTGACCAGATCTTTCCACGTGCGGGCAATGCCGGTGCCGCAGTTAAACACGCCACCCACGTTCCTGTTCTCCAACAGCCACAGCGTCACATCCACAGCGTCCTTCACGTAGAGGAAGTCGCGCATCTGTTCGCCGTCTTTGTAGTCGGGCCGGTGGCTCTTGAACAGCTTTACCGTGCCGTCGCCCTCGCCAATCTGGCCAAAGCTCTTGTGCACGACGGAGCGCATGTCGTCCTTGTGATCCTCATAGGGACCGTAGACGTTGAAGTACTTCAGCCCTGCAATGGGATTTTCTTCCTTGCTGAACAGGCCTTCCTTCAGCGCCCACAGGTCAAACATGTGCTTAGAGTAGCCGTACATGTTCAGCGGCTTCAGCCCCGGGGTGGAGCTGTCGCTGTCGTCGTAGCCGCGGGCGCCATCGCCGTAGGTAGCGGCAGACGAGGCATAGACAAACCGAATGTCCTGCTCCTGCGCGAACAGGCACAGCGAGCGGGTGTAGGCGTAGTTGTTGCGCAGCAGGTAGTCTGCATCGCGCTCCGTGGTGGCGCTGCACGCGCCCATGTGGACGATGCCGTCAATCTCCGGCAGCGCAAAGGCCTCCACACGTTCTAGAAACTCATCGATGGGCATCAGGTCGTCGTACTGCAGGCCCACCAGGTTCTGCCACTTCTCTGTCGATCCCAGATCGTCAACCAGCAGCAGGTTGGTGTGGCCGCGCCGGTTCAGCTCTGCCACCACATTGCGCCCAATGAACCCCGCCGCGCCGGTCACCACTGTCATCTTGCTCATGGGTGTCATTGTAAGCGGGACAGAAGGCCCGCTGGTAAACTGGGCAGTAGCCCAAATGCCTGACAAGTTTTACCTCACCACACCGATCTACTACGTCAACGCGCGCCCGCACATTGGCCATGCCTACACCACCGTGGCCGCGGATACACTGGCGCGCCACAAACGCCTGCTGGGCCATGACACCTACTTCCTCACCGGCACCGACGAGCACGGCCAGAAGATTGGCCGCAGCGCCGCCGCCGCAGGCATTGCGCCGCAGCAGTTTGCCGACGAGGTCTCCGCCACCTTCCGCGACCTTTGGAAGCGCATGGGCATCAGCTACGACCAGTACATCCGCACCACGGACGCGAAGCACCAGCGCGGCGTGCAAAAGCTGTTCGCTGCGCTCTATGAACGTGGACAAATCTACCTGGACAGCTACACCGGCCAGTACAGCATTGGCGAAGAGATGTTTATCGAGGGGCCGCCGGGAACAATTGGCCCCGATGGCAAGCCCACCGAGACCATTACCGAAGAGAACTTCTACTTCCGCCTCTCCGCATTTCAAAAGCCTCTCATCGACCTGATCGAATCGAACCAGCTTGAGATCACGCCTGAGGCTCGCAAGAACGAGGTTCTGAGCTTTCTGCGCGGCAACATTGCTGAAGGTTCGGAAACGCTGCTGAGCGACACCGGCATTGCCTATGTGCCCGGCGCTTTGAAGGACCTGTCCGTCTCGCGCACCAGCTTTGACTGGGGCATTCCTGTTCCCTCGCCTGCAGCCGATACGACGGAGCAGAAGCACGTCATCTACGTGTGGCTGGATGCGCTGACCAACTACATGACCGCAGTGGGCTATGGCGACGACAGCGAAGAGGGCCGCGAGATGTTTGCGCGCTTCTGGCCGGCGGACCTGCACTTCGTCGGCAAGGAGATTGTGCGCTTCCACTGCGTCTACTGGCCGGCGTTTCTGCTGGCCGCGGGCCTGCCGCTACCCAAGAAGATCGTCGCGCATGGATGGCTGCTGTTTGAAGAGTCGAAGATGTCGAAGAGCCGCGGCAACATCGTCCGCAGCGAAACGATTCTGGACGCATTCGGATCGCTGAAACCCGACGCCGAGAAGTATGAGCAGGACCTGTTCGGCGCCGACGTGCTGCGCTACTTCCTGCTGCGCGAGATTTCGTTTGGGCAGGATGGTTCATTCAGCTTTGATGCCCTGGTGGCTCGCTACAACAGCGATCTGGCCAACGGCTACGGCAACCTGGTAAGCCGCACGCTCAAAATGATTGAGCAGAACTTTGACAGCGTGGTGCCAGAGAGCGGCCTGACCACGGAGCTGACTGCGGACATTACCATCGCCATCGAGACGATGCGCACAGCGCTTGATCGGCAGGAATTTACAGTGGCCGTTGCCGCATCGGCTGCGCTCGTGGCCACGACGGACGGCTACCTGACCGCCAACGCTCCGTGGAAGCTTGCAAAGGATCCCACGCAGCGCGACCGTCTGGCCGCGGTGTTGCGCACGGCCGCCAAGGCCATCCGCATCGTCACTGCTCTGCTCTATCCGGTGATGCCCTACACGGCGTCGCGGGTGTGGACGCAGCTGGGATTGGGCAGCATAGAGCGCGCCGCAGAGCTGGGTGAGTTGACCGACCTGACCCACGGCGGCTTCGCTCCGAACACGCGGCTAGGATTACTGGCGCCGATATTTCCGCGCGCGGAAAAGGAACTGATTACCACCATGAATGACGCAGAAGTAAAGCCCCCCGCAACTGAAGCAGCCGAAGCAGAACAGCAGCCCGCTGCCGACCCCAACACTCCAGCCAACTTGGCCGAGGGCGAACAGCCGCTGACGCCGTTGAGTGATGCGCCTGCTCCTGCGGCGGAAGCGCCAGCAAAGCCCGACACGCCGGAGATCACCATTGACGACTTCATCAAGGTAGACCTGCGCGTGGCGCGCGTGCTGGTTGCGGAGCGCATCCCAAAGGCCGACAAGCTGCTGCGCCTGGAAGTCGACCTGGGCTATGAGAAGCGCCAGATCCTTGCAGGCATCGCGCAGTTCTACGAGCCGGAGAAGCTCATCGGACGCAAGGTGGTCATCGTGGCCAACCTGGCTCCGCGCAAGCTGCGTGGATTGGAGTCGCAGGGCATGATCGTCGCCGCATCCATCGGCGACGGCACACCCGCGCTCGCCAGCTTCATCGAAGACATCGAGATCGGCGCACGTTTGAAGTAGCACCCAACCCTCCTGATTGTCATCCCGCAGCGCAGCGAAGGGATCTGCATTTCGGCCGCGCAGTCCTCTACGATTTCAGAGGTTAGTGAAGCAACATGCAGATTCCTCCGCTACGCTACGGGATGACAAACAAAAAGCGCTGCTGGATGAAAAATCGAAAACGCTGTGGATGACAAACCCAAAACCTAAAGAAGCTGACTTGCTAACTTGCTGACTCGCTAAAAAAATGCACATCGTTGATAGCCACGCACATCTCGACTTTCCCAGCTACGCCGAAGACCTCGACGAGGTGCTGACGCGCGCGCTTGAGGCAGACGTAAAGACGATCCTCGCGATTGGTATTGGTGACGGCCCGGAGACGATGCATCGCGCACGCGACCTGGCCGTGAAGTACGCGGGCAGTACCGCAGCTCCGCGCATCTTCGCCTCCGCAGGCATCCACCCGCAGGAGGCCGCGCACGCAGACGCAGCAGCATTGCAAAAGCTACGCACGCTTGCCGCCGATCCCAACGTGGTCGCCATCGGCGAGATTGGCCTGGACTACTACCACTTCGACAACCCCGATAGCGACGTGCAGCAGGCAGCCTTCCTCGCACAGATGGACATCGCGCTGGAGGCGGACAAGCCCATCCTCATCCACTGCCGCACCAGCGATCTGGCGACGCCTCAAGCCAAGGAGCGCTTTGGCCCAGCCGATGCACAGGGCGACCTGCTGCGGCTGATTGCCGAGCACTTCAGCAGCCGTGGCGGCGTGGGCGTAATGCACTGCTTCTCCGGATCAGCCGACGAGGCGAGGCGCGCGCTGGACCTGGGCTTCTACCTCTCATTCGCGGGCAATGTCACCTACTCGCGCTTCCCCTCAATCCGCGAGGCAGCGCAGCTGGCGCCCGCAGACCGCATACTGGTTGAGACGGACGCGCCGTTCCTTGCGCCGCAGCCCTTCCGCGGCGAACGCAACGAACCGGCGCGCACACGCACCACGGCAGAGTTTGTGGCGGAGCTGCGCGGTGTACCGCTGGCGGAACTCGCCGCGCAGACCACCGCGAACTTCGAACGGCTCTTCCGCATCCATACTTAAGACCGCAGTATTTGCAGTACTGGCAAGAAAGGAAAGACCAATGGCAGCCGATAACAGTTTTGACGTCGTAAGCAAAGTAGAACTTCAGGAAGTGAAGAACGCGCTCGACCAGGCTTCAAAGGAAGTGAACGCGCGCTTCGACCTCAAGAACTCCAAGAGCACGATGGAGCTTGAGGGCACCGAGGTGATCCAGCTTGCCTCGCAGGATGAGTACACGCTGAAGGCCGTCACCGAGATTCTGCAGCAGAAGCTGGTGAAGCGTGGCGTGAGCCTGAAGAACCTGGAGTTTGAGAAGGTGGAGGCCGCCGCGAACAGCTCCGTTCGCCAGAAGATCAAGCTGAAGCAGGGCATTGCCAGTGATGCTGCGAAGAAGATTGTCGCGGCCATCAAGGACTCCAAGCTGAAGGCGCAGGCCTCCATCCAGGGCGACACCGTCCGCGTTGTGAGCAAGGACCGCGATGTGCTGCAGCAGATCATCACCCTGCTGAAGGGCAAGGACATTGGCGTGGAACTGCAGTTCACCAACTACCGCTCCTAGCGGTGGCGGCACGACAGGGTGCCCCATGTCTCGATTTTGAGACATGGGTTCGTGCGAAGCAGACTCTTTTGAGCCCGCAGCTTTTCGCCGCGTCGGACGTACCGGCGCAGAAGCTGTGTATGACAATGCGGTTACTGATACATTCAAAACAACGTGAGTGCTCCTTCCATTGCGACGGCAAAGGAGGTCTTTGACCTCGTTAGCGACGACCTGCTTGCCATTGAACTTGAGTTCAATCAGCAGGCGCAGTCGGAAGTTGCGGTCATCCGCGACATTGCCCGTTACCTGATTGCAGGCGGCGGCAAACGCATACGGCCGCTGCTGCTGCTGCTGGGCACCAAGGCGCTGGGCTTCACGGGCGACAGCCGCATACGGCTGGGCGCCGTGGTGGAGATGCTGCACACCGCCACGCTGGTTCACGACGACATTATTGATGACGCGCAGACACGCCGCGGCCAACCCAGCGCCAACACCACCTGGGGAGCGTCAAAGTGCGTGCTGGCCGGTGACTGGCTCTACATGCAGAGTTTTCACACCGCACTGCAGGAGCGCAACTTCCACATTTTGGACCTGCTGATTGGCCTGACCCAGCAGATGGTCGAAGGCGAGCTGCTGCAGATGCAGAAGCTGGGCCACCTCATCAACGAAGAGGAATACTTCGACCTCATCTTCCGCAAGACCGCCATGCTCTTCAAGGTGAGCATGCAGCTGGGCGCATCGCTGGCTGGATCACCGGACGCCATTGAGCAGCAGCTGGGCGAATATGGCCGCAACCTGGGCCTGGCATTTCAAATTGTGGACGATGTGCTCGACCTGACCGGCGAGGAATCCACGCTGGGCAAGCCTGCAGCAAGCGATCTGCGCGAGGGCAAGGCGACACTCGCCGTCATCCATGCGCTGGAACGCGGTACTGGAGCAGAGCGTGAGGCCATCCGCACCGTTCTGGCCGACCGCGACTTTACCCGCGTAAAGCACGCCACGATTCTTGAGATTCTGCGGCACCACGGATCGATTGAGTACGCCATGGATGCAGCACGCGCCTACGCAGAGGCTGCTCGCCAGTCCATTGCAGACCTGCCCGCAGCAGATGCGGAAGCCGCGAAGGCCCTGCGCGCACTGCAGTGGGTGCCAGGCTACGTCACAGACCGCGACCGCTAGTCGCCGACCGCATCTTCCCGCAAAAAATCAGCCCACTCTGGTAGAGGCTCAAAGAGCTTGATTCCTGCATCCGTTTTGAGCGCAACCTTGGTATACCCACCCGGAGTGGAATTATCCAGCAGCACAGCTTCGTCTGCTAAGACAAAGGCTTTGCGCATATTTGCAAAACTTCTGGGATAACGGCGTAGCTGGTATTCCACAGGAACATCGTGACCACCTTTTCGGACACGCTGTTTCACTCGCTCGAGATTGATCGACACATCCCGAGTGGCTACGTAAATTAAGGCGACTGTAAACCCGAGGCTCTTTGCCTTCTCCATCATGCGGAGATACGTATGCCCCGAAAGAGTGGTCTCGACCAGAAAGCTTTGGCCTGATTCCAGAAGAGCGCTGGCACGCTTCAGTACTTCTTTGCCCGCCTCAACGTCCGGACTCTCAATACCGGATGTAACTTTCATCGTTCGCGCAATTGCATCAGGATCGAGAACTGGACTTTGCTGCAGCTCTTCGCGCGAATAGCGGGTGAATGTGGTCTCTCCAGCTCCGTTGGCGCCAGCAACGACTGTGAAGAGAGGCAAGTTAGCTCACCTTACGTGCGGGTGACTCCTCAGAAGAAGCGGCAGCAGCATAAGGACTGCTCTCCGCAACTTTCCACTCAAGAATCTTCTGCTCGATGACAACACCCGAGCGGGCATTCTCAATCATGCGATCCACAAGCTTCTCAAAGTCGCGCTTCATGGCATTTATCCTACTCCGCTGATTGAGCACAACCAAGCCGAAAACTACAGCATCTTGCCGGTTGCTTCGGCTATCGTTGCGTCTTTTGCGGCGCGGCTCCAGCCTATGCGGACGTCCTTCGCGTGGCGCAAGTCGAAGGCGTTTGGCGTGGGTGCTGTGACTGCGAAGAAGTCTGCGCGGTTCACATCTTCCAGCACAAAGGCTGGCCGTGCGTCCGCCGTCATGGGCGCAACTTCAACGTGGCTCATCTCAAGGTTGCGAATGTGGCGCAGGAAGAATCCCTGCGCGGGCATGGGGCCGAACATGGCCGGGTCAGGATACTTTTCGACCTCTTCCGGTGGCACAATCTTTGCCTTGTCTGCCGTTGCACCGCCCTTGTGCTGCATGTACAGGTTCGTAATCTTCACATCTTCAATCAACGCATCCGGAATGCCCGACAGAATGCTGCAGATGTTCGACTCCGAGTTATACGACGTAATGTTGCTGACCACGATGCGGCGCATGGTGCCGATCTTTGTCTCAGGCTTGGGCCCGCGCAGACGCGCTCCCAGACGGAAGAACAGCGGCCCACTGATGAGGTCGCGCATGGTGATGTTGCTGATGGCAATGTCCTCGCACAGCGCGCCGTCTTCGCTCTCAAGGCAAAGGGCGTTGCAGCCGTCGAAGATGCAGTTGCTGATGCTGACGTTCTTGAAGCCGCCATTCGATTCCGTGCCGCACTTGATGCGGCCCGTGCGATAGACCTGCTTCGCGTCCACTTCAAAGTTCTTGTACGTGCCGTCAAGCACCGTCCCGAGCTTGTAGTTGCCGCTGACGGTGCAGCCGGTAATGGTCAGGTTTTCCGTCGCCTTGGCATAGCCCAGCGCATAGCTTGACTTGGGGCAGATGGCATCATCCCACGGCGAATTGACCGTGCAGTTCGACACATGCACGTTCTTGCAGCAATCAATATCCATGCCGTCGCGGTCGGTATCAATAAGTAAGTTATCCATCGTCAGGTTGTCGACGCCGGTAAGCAGAAAGCCGAAGTGACCGCCCTTCAGCAGGCGGAAATCCTTGAAGGTGACGTTGCGGCAGTTCTTCATGGCGATGGCCTTGTTGCCAACGCCCGCCTGCTCCGCAATGTAGATGGGGTAGTCGCCGCGCGCCACACGGTTCGCTCCAAACGACAGGCCCTTGCCATAGATCAAACCGGGACCGGTGATGGAGACGTTCTCGATCCCCTCGCCCCATATGAGCGAGTTGTGCCAGTGGTTGTGGCCGTAGTCCTGAAAGGCGTCGTAGCTGGTCTTGGGCTCAGCCGCGTCGTACACGCCGCCCATCTGGCCGGTGGTCTCGCCGGGCTTGGGCGACTCCGCTGCAAGAATCGTCGCGCCCTGCGACAGGTACAGGTGCACGTTGCTCTTGAGCCGGATGGAGAAGCAAAGATACGTTCCCGCCGGAAAGTAAACCGTGCCGCCGCCAGCCTTGGCCGCAGCATCAATGGCGGCGTTCACGCCGGGCGTGTCCAGCTGCTTGCCGGTGCCGGTTGCGCCAAAGGTGCGCACATCAAACAGCATGGGCGAACCAGCTACTCCCGTAGAGGTGGCAGGAACAACCTGCCCCGTTGGGAGTCCAAACGAGAGGCCGGGCGCGAAGGCAGCAAGTGCAAAGGGCGAGAATTTCAGAAGGTCGCGACGCTGATTATTCATGGCGGGAGAATCGTAGCAGAGGTCTGACCTCTACCGCCCAGACGAAATCGCGCATGGATAAGGATGACGTCCTTCGGAAGGGCACAGCTTTAGCTGTGCCACATTCGCCCTCAAAACTCGAGGGGCTTTAGCCCCTGAGGTACGCCTTCTTCACGGGCAGCACACAAGCTGACCTCAGCGGCTAAAGCCGCTTGCTTGAGGAAGCTTTTCGGCACAGCTAAAGCTGTTCCCTTCCGAATGCACTGGAGATCTTGCGGCCGAAAAGGCCAAAGGCATGTGGCGCCGCGAGGCATCGTCGGGATCCTTCGCTACGCTCAGGATGACAACCGTGATGGGTTCGACGAGGGTGCGGTTAGTCTTCTTCTTCCAGCACCAGATCTTCCGGTTCACGCTCGCGGCTGTTGCCGCGCTGCAGCAGCACCTGGATGCGACCATCCGCGCTTTCAAGCTGCGCCTTGCATGCGTCGGAGAGTGTGACGCCCTGCTCAAACAGCGTCAGCGATTCCTCCAGCGACAGGTCGCCCTTCTCCAGGCGATCCACCACCGTCTCCAGCGTCTTCAGTTGTTCCTCAAAGGTCGCCATCACTCTTATCCTACGCGGTGGGCAGCAGTGCCTGCAGCACAGCCGCAGCCGCTTCATAACGCGCAAACGGCGCGCTGACCTGCACGCCCTGCACCATGGGCTGTGCCTCGTGCAGCATCTCCTGCGCAATGCGTATGCCTTCAGCCCGCGACGACTCCGGTGATGACGCGGCTGCAGCCATGCGACGCAGAATTTCGTCCGGCATGCGCACCTTCAGATCGTTCTTCATGAACTCCGCATTCTTCACGCTGGTCAGCGGCCATATGCCCGCGACGATGGGGATGCGGAAGCCTTCAATGCGCTTGAGAAAGTCCTCCAGCAGGCGAAGATCAAAGACCGGCTGCGTGATGCCAAACTCCGCGCCTGCCTCAACCTTCGCAGCAAAGCGGCGCACCTCCGCATCCAGGTCTGGTACGCCGGGATTGGCCGCCACAGCCACGGCAAAGCCGGTGCTGGCTCCAATGGAGTTGCCGCCAATGTCGAGGCCGTGATTCATGTCGCGCACAATGCGTGTCAGGCCCACCGCATCCACGTCAAAGACCGCGGTCGCGTCCGGGTAGCTGCCCATCTTTGGCGGATCGCCGGTAAGGCACAGGATGTTGCGCAGCCCCAGCGACGACGCGCCCAGCAGATCGCTCTGAATGCCAAGCAGATTGCGGTCGCGGCAGGTGTAGTGGATGACCGTCTCAATGCCGACCTGCTGCTGAATCTGCAGGCACATGGCACCGGCGCTCATGCGTGTGCTGGCGCGCGGGCTGTCCGGCACGTTGATGGCGTGTACGCCCAGCGCCTTCAGCATGCGCGCGCCTTCCAGCTCGCGGGTGGAATCAATGCCCTTGGGCGGCACAATCTCAACCATGGTGACGAATTCACCGCGTGCAATGCGGCCACCCAGCGCCGACCGCTGCTCCAGCGGAGCGGGTTCAACCGCGGCTACAGCAACCTTCGCCCCGGCCTGCGCCACGCCCTGTGTCTGCGCCTGAATCGCCTTTACGCTGGACCGCATCGCCTTGATGTGCGCAGGCGACGTGCCGCAGCAGCCACCGATGATCGTCGCGCCCAGCCGCATGGCCTTGCGCGCAAAGCTGGCCAGGTATTCCGGCGACGACAGGTAGATATTGCGCCCATCCACGCAGCTGGGCAGGCCCGCGTTGGGCATGGCAGCGATGGGTAACTTCGTCACCCTACGTATGCGCTCAATGGTGTCCAGCACGCGCTGGGGGCCGTCGCTGCAGTTGCAGCCAACGGCGCTGGCTCCCCACTCTTCCAACAGGCGCGCAGCGTCTTCCGGCGATGTGCCGTCGATGACGTTGCCCGCCTCCGTCACCGTAACCATCGCGATCACGCGCAGGGTTGGAGCGACGTTGCGGATGGCATCCATCGCGGCCTTCGCTTCAGCCATAGCCGTGATCGTTTCCACCACGAACAGATCCACGCCCGCATCCACTAGCGCCCGCACCTGCTCTGAATATGCGGCGAGCATGGTCGCTGGATCACGCTCTGCCTCCGGCAGACCCAGCGCGCCCATGGCCCCGGCCACAAAGGCCTGGTGCGCGTGTTTCTCGCGCATGCCGTCAACCGCGGCGCGCGCCAGCCGCACACCGGCCGCGTTAATCTCCGCCACCTGGCCCTCAAGGCCAAATCGCTTCAGCCGTATGGCGTTGGCGCCAAAGGTATTGGTTTCAATCAGCTCCGCACCGGCCATCAGGTACTGCTCGTGCAGATCGCGCACCAGCTGCGGCTCAGTCAGGTTCAGTTCGTCATAGCAGCGGTTGATGAAGATGCCGCGTGCATAAAACATGGTGCCCATGGCGCCGTCGCACAGCACGGGAGCGGCGCCAAAGAGGCGATCTACAGGAGAGTTGGCAGAAGTAGAAGACATAATGCTCCTGCCATGCTATCGCGCAACGGGGTTCGCGCTATCGCGTAAAGTGCCTGTAAAACCTGCCACTGCAACCAACCGGCCCTTGCGCCCCGGAAACCCCTCGCGCTTTGGTATACTTGCCCCAGCGCGGTAAGGGAGAATGCCGCAGCAACTGTTGAGGTTTCCGTTGAAGAGTGTTTCCGTTGCGCGGTCGGCTACCGCCCTGTTGTGTGCCGCCGTCGTTCTCCTCCTGACGGGTTGTGGATATCGCCCCTATAAAACCACTGTGGACCAGTTTGCCGGTCGGCCTGTGCCGCCGTCGAAGCTGACCCAGCGCGTGATGGTGGCCATCTCGCAGTCGACTTTGCTTGGTGGAAGCCTGGAACTGCTGGACGCCAAGCGAGACATCCGTTCCAACGTCTTTACTGCGAACAGCACCTTTTCCATCAGTGCATACGCGGCCAACGCGACGCAGATCCTGAGCTATCCGGAACAGACGCGCGGCTTTGTGTATGACTCAACCGGTATGATCTCCACGATCAACTACTCGACCGAGGCAAGCCTGGGCGGTGCCATTACGACCGCTCCGGGGCCCTCGTCGTCCTGGTTCGTACCGAACGATTCCTCAGAGATCTTCGACGCAGTGGAGCGCACCGGCAATTTCTATATGCTGTCGCCCACAACCGCTACCGCGACAACGTCTTCCATCGCGACTCCGTACACCTTTGCTGTTCCCAGCGTGTACAAGGTCATCGCCAATCCGGCACACACCGTCATTCTGCTGATGCTGCGTAACTCGGACATGGTGTACCGCATCGTGAAGGTGAACAGCAGTGTGCCCCAGCCTCCGGGCGCGCTGACCTGCCAGCCGCAGAATCAGCCCGTTTACTGCATTGTGCCGGTGGGCTCCACCCAGACCGATGGCACCATTCGTGAACCTGCCTTCCATCGGCCGGTGAACGCATACTTCTCGCCCGATGGCTCCCAGGTCTACTTCATGAGCTGCGGCGCGGAGTGCGGCGGTACCGCTGCTGGCGGCGACGACGTGCCCGCAGTGAACTTTGCCAACCTGGCCAGCCTGACTGTCGATGTCATCCCGACCAGCGCAAACTATGTTTCGCCTGTAGTCAGCAGCACACCCGTCCCCGGTGGCGCTACAGATGCGATCTCGGACGGAACCACGTTGTATGTCTCAGGTCAGCAGTTGCAGACGGACAATCTCTTTGCCGGCAACCTATCGCTGATTCCGCTTTCGACCAAGACCGTATCGAAGACGCTTTCTATCAGCGACGGCACCCACAACAAGATGCTGTTTGCCGACAACAACACGCTGTGGATCGGCTCGACGAGCTGCGCCAGCGGCGAAAAGGCAGCACACAGCCAGAACTATAACTGCCTGACCCGCTATGACATCACCAACCAGGCCGCAGCGATTGTGCCCGCAGTAACACCCGGCGGCACGCAGACGGTCCCCTACCCCAATGAAAATCTCGACCAGTACTACTACGGCAGCCTGACCGGTCTGTGCTACGTGGAGAGCCTGGGCAAGGTCTACACGGCGTACGGCGGACAGGTTCACGCCTTCAACACCGTTGACGGCTCAGAGATCGACAACACCAACATCACCGTGCAGGGTACGGCCAATGATGTTGCGTACATCGATGCCTCAACCAACGAAGTTAATTAGTCCTCACGAACTGTTCTAAGCGAATGCAAAAGAGCCGCCCATGGGCGGCTCTTCTTGTTGGTGCAGATACCTCAAGATGAAATCCTGAAGACAAGTCAGTTCCTGTAAGAAGTCACGGATGGGTTGGGAAGTATGAGGCTTCAGGCTAAATTTCATCCGACCAACGGAAGGCCCACGCGAAGCCATAAGGGCGTGTGAACGCCTAGTTTCCGCGCCGCAGACGCGCCAGGTCCCGCAGATACTGCTTCAGCGGCTGTGCTGGTCTGCCCCAGAAGACCTGTCCGGGACCGCGCAGCTTCTTGCCTGTGAGCACGCCCGCGCCGCCACCCAGGATGACGCCGGGGCCCACGATGGCGTGTTCGCCCATGCCCACCTGCCCGCCAAGAATCGCGCCGTCCTCCACAACGGATGAACCGCTGATGCCTGTCTGCGCCGCGATGATTACGTTCTGCCCGATGCGTACGTTGTGGCCAATGTGGACGAGGTTGTCGATCTTTGTGCCGCGGCCGATGCGCGTCTCACCCAGCGCTCCGCGGTCGATGGTGGTGTTGGCGCCGATGTCCACATCGTCCTCAATCACCAGCATGCCCTGCTGGGGAAACAGCACGTAGCTGCCGTCCTGCTGCCGCGCGTAGCCAAAGCCCAGCGCGCCCAGTACCGCACCGGCCTGCACGCGAACGCGATCGCCCAGCACAACGCCTGCCTCAATCACCACGCGCGCGCCAATCACGCACCCCGCGCCCAAGCGAACGCCGTCCGCAATCACGGTGCCTTCGCCGATGTTGGCCGTAGGATGGATCTGCGCCGACGCGGTGATGACCGCGCTGGCTGCAACCACTCCACGCGGCGCGCCGGCAGCCAGCTTGGTGGCAACGATGGAGAAGGCAAGCCGCGCATCGCGCACGCGGACGATGCGTGCATCTGTGGCTTCTTCCGCGATCTTTGTGTTCGTCAGGATCAGCCCTGCAGGCGAAGCAATCGCAGCCGCAAGCGACTCCGCCGACGTTGCGAAAACAACCGCATCCGCAGCCGCAGACTCCGAAGCAGCAACACGCGTCAATGATGCGTCCGCAACACCGTCCGCGCTGCCATCAACCCACTCCATCACCTGTTGTGCTGAGGCCAAGCTCACTCCCCTGTTGCTTCCACAATGAAAACGATCAAGCCGTGCGGCGCTGCGTTCCAGTCGCCGACGGCATCGCATCTACGGGTGTCGATTTCCTGCCATAGATGGGTTCTTCACCCGCGGGCCGCGTCTTCCAACGGCGATGCAACCACAGCCACTGGTCCGGATAGCGGCGGATGTAATCCTCCGTCACGCACGCAAACTGTGCCGTGTTGGCTAGCGCATCCGCCTCAGAATCGTCCGTGCGCTGCAGCTGCAGTTCACTGCCAAAGTGCAGGACGTAGCGCTTCTCAGCCTGCGACCACAACAGAAAGCCCGGCACCACGGCCGCACCCGTCTTGCGCGCAACCCGCGCCAGGCCGCTGGCAGTACAAGCCTCCGTACCGAAGAACGGGACAAACACACCCTGCGGCGGCGTCATGTTCGTATCCATCAAAATGCCCACGGTCTCGCCGCGATGCATGGCGCTGATCAGCCCTCGCGCGAAGTCGTCTTTGTGCAGTACGCGGTTGCCGTGCTGGCAGCGGATGCCGTTGACCAGCTCATCCACCAGCGGATTGTCGAGCCGCCGAATGACCATGCCCATGGGATGCCCCAGCAGCGAATGCACAAAGCTCGACAGCTCCCACGCGCCCAGGTGCCCGGTAAGCACCAGTACCCCCTTACCGAGAGCCTCCGCCGCCAGAAAATTCTCCAGCCCCTCATAGCGCATCACGTCACGCTGAACATAGTCGGCGGTGTACTTCGACATCTGGCAGAACTCCGCCAGTTGCAGGCCCAGGTTGCGATAGGTGCACTTCAGGATGGCGTTCCGCTCAGCCTGCGGCATCTCCGGAAAGGCCAGCTGCAAATTGCGCTGGCCAACGGAGGTGAGCTTGGCCGACAGTCGCCCCGCAAGCGATCCAATGGAAGCACCCAGCGCACGAGCCACAGAACGCGGCAGCAGCCGCATGCCACCCACAAAGCCAGCCAGCAGAGCGTACTCCAGCCGCTGGCGCGGTGTGGCTGAGGTTGGGCCGCTGGTGGTGGAAGCGCTCAAGACCTCCAGTGTAATCCCCCTGCTCAAGAGGCCCAGACGCAGAAAGGCCCCGGATCGCTCCGGGGCCTCGAAGTCAAGATGTCCTTCCGGACCGGCCTCCTACGCGGCGGGCGGGCGTTTGCACGCCTTTCTACTGGCTTCGCCGGGCTCCTCCCGTTGGTCGGGATCAGATTTCATCCTGACCAACGGGAAGGCCACGCGATAGCAGTAAAGGGGCGTGTGAACGCCTATTTCTGCGAGGCGACGAAGTAGCGTGCCACCGTGCCCACAAAGGGGCGTGCGTCCGGCGGAGCAGGTGTTTCGCCGTCAAGGATGGCCTTGAACGGGATGGCGGCTCCATAGAACTCGCGTGTATCGTCCTGATTCTGCGAGAGCACGGTGCCGTCCAGATTGATACCCAAGAAAAGACCCTTCGAACGCGAGTAGGTCAGAAACTCCGCATTCAGCTTCCAGTCCGTGCCAGCCTGTGCATTGCGCCCTACCGGTCCAGCCGATGCAGCAGCGTCCGCGCCAATCTTGAACTTATTCGTCAGCATGTGCTGCAGACCGCCCTGGTTCATAGCCACCAGCACCAGATCCGTGGACTGACCACCGGCCTGGAAGCCAAAGGATCCACCAGTCAGCTGAACAAACACTGGTGCAGACCAGCCGTGGCCGGTGCGGCAGGTAGCAGCGCCCTGGCCGTACTGCGCGCCAACCACAAACGCACCCTTCTTAAAGCCCGGAATCACCACAACGCACTCTGCGTTGCTCAAAATGGAATTCGGGATGGACTTATCCGGAGCCGCCATCACTTCGTTCAGAACGGCCTGCGCACTGGTCAAACGCTCATCCAGCTTGGCCTTATCGGCAGCCATGGCGGGCAGTGTGGAAGCCAGAACGGCCACGGCGCAAAGTGCAGTTTTAAAACGGTTCATTGGTATTCACCTTTTTCTGCGACGGGACATACGTGTCCACTATCGCGGTCATCACGCAGTGAGATGGAAGGCGGAGGCGGCAAGTTGCATTGTGGAGGGGTGAATTGGGAGGGTCCGATCAGGAGCAAAAAAATGGGGGCTGAGGTTTGGACTTTCGCCCTTGCCAGCAGCCCCTCTTCTCCCAGGTCTGTGTTACGTAGGTATAAGATGCGCCTCGGAAATGTAACATGCAAGTTACGGAGGTCTTACGACCCAAGTACACACCCGAATAGCAGACCGGGGATTTCGTTTTCGCCTTTATATAATTGATTTTATTTAGCTTCCAGCGTGAAGCACTCCCAGCCGCATCCGCCCACGCCGCGATTCCGTTCGTAATGGAAGTGCAACTCCTGCTCGCTGGTAATCGGCTTGCCGTCCTGGACGGCAGGCCTGAATAACCACTGCTCCACGGTGGCAATCACCATTTCGTCGATGGCATCGCCCATGCCCCGGCGTTTGTGCAGCTGCGCAATGCGGCCACGGTCGTCAATCTGGATATCGACCACCACGTCCCCGGTAGCGCCAGCGTACGACAGGTCTGGCCGCTGGTTGGGAAAGGGCTGAATGTAGGTAATGGAGACGGCGCTTTGACCCAGCGCATCCGTATGCGCGCTGGCCGTGGGCGCAACAATCTCCGTGGAGACCTGCCGCAGCACCAGTTTGTGCTGCACATGTTTTGGAGCAGTGGAGGAGCGAGCCACTGGCTGAGCCGGTCTGGCAGGCCCGACGGGGTTGTACATCACCACCACCTGCGAGCCGTGTGCCGTGCCAGCCGTCTTCAGGCGATGTGCAAAGAGCCACCACGAATTGAACGCAAGAAAGAGGACAAGAAGATGCACCCCGGCGGAGACGGCAACCTTCCCCTCAAGCGACTCCGGCCAAAGCAAAGCCAGACGCCGACCCAGCGAAGCCAGACGCATACGGAGTCGCTCAGTCAGGGTGCGGGCCATTCGGCTCATCGTATCGCAACAAACTCGCATTCGTACGGCGCTTTGTGGCAATGCGAGTGGCAGCGCGGTTAGACTGCTCCGCATGAAGTTCATTCCCAAATCCGTTGCGCTGTCCGCTGTGTTGTGTGTGACGCTGTCTGTTGCTTCCCTGCCCTGCGCTGCCGCACAGGCGAGGCCCGCCGCGAAACCCAAGTCCGATGCAGCCGACACGCCGATGCCGCAGTTCTCCGGCACATGGATTCTGAACACGAAGCGCAGCCAGCTGATCCAGCGGGCCACCGGCGAGAGCCGCGCCATCATCCAGTACGACGGCAAGACGTGGCACTACATCCACACGCACCAGTCTGAGGATGAAGACAAGCCCGACGAGTGGCAGACGACGATGGAGGTTGGCTCCGCGAAGATGCACACCTCAACCGGCGACGACATCACCTTCCAGAGCCGCATGGTGCGTGAGGGTCGCGCGCTGGTGATGCAGGAGACCGGCGTAACCGCCAACGGCCAGCACGTACGCAACACCGTGCGCTACACGCTGCAGGACAACGGCAACACGCTGGTCGAGACAGAGACTTCCGTCGGTCCGCTTGGGCCGCAGAAGAATATCTACGTGCTGGAACGCGAAGGCACACGCCCGGCCGATAACCCAATGGGGCCACAGGGATAAGACGCATTGCGGGCGGACCGCTCTACCCAAAAGATTTCGGGCGGTGCGCTTTGAAAGGGCACAGCTTTAGCTGTGCCGCAAAAGCTGCCTAAAAAAACATCCATTTCTCTTTCATTTGTTCGCCATTGGCGAACAAATGAAAGAGAAATGGATAAAGCTCAAATGACGTGATCGGCACGGCTAAAGCCGTGCCCCTTCAAAGCACCCATCACCAGCAGTTGAAAAGAGACGGGCACACCAGGCCGACAACCAGATGTGGCCGCATGGCTGGTTCTACATATATTAATGCTTGCGGGCGTTGACCTGCATCTCCAACGCGCGCACCGTGAGTGCAACGCGATTGGGCACGCCAAACTTCTGCAGCAGGCGGCCCACGTGTGACTTTACCGTCTTGGTCTCAACACCCAGGGTGGATGCAATTTCGCGATTGGCGCGGCCTGCAATCAACAGGTCAATCACCTCACGCTCGCGCGGCGTCAGCTTGATCTCTGGCGGCCGCGGGTCGGTGGGTGAGTAGGTATCAATCAGGCTGGCCAGCACCTTGCGCGGCGCCCAGATCGAGCCGTCGCCCACCACATCCACCGCCATCAGAATCTCGCGTGCAGTGGCCGTGTGCAGCAGATAGCCCTTCGCTCCACTGCCGACAACGCGCTGAATAAATGCGGGCTCGGTGCGATTGCCCAGCACGATAAGGCGCATGCTGGGCCGCGCGCGGCGGAAGGCTGCCATCATGGCAAACAAATCTTCCTCGCGTGTGTCGATCAACACCATCGCCAAATCGTCTTCGCGCAGAATATCGGGCGCTGTCAGCTGCAGCAGGTCACAGTGCTCCAGCACCGCGCGCAGACCTTCCACGCGCAGCGCATCGGCACTGACAACACCAATGCGCGGCCTGTGCGGCTCCGTCACGGCTGCGCCTACAGCTTGGGCAGGACAATGCCCTGCTGCTTCTGGTATTTGCCCGCGCGGTCCGCGTAGCTGGTCTCACAGACTTCGTCGGACTGGAAGAAGAGGATCTGGCAGAGGCCTTCATTCGCGTAGATCTTTGCCGGCAGCGGCGTGGTGTTTGAGATCTCCAGCGTAACGTAGCCCTCCCACTCCGGCTCAAACGGGGTGACGTTCACGATGATGCCGCAGCGCGCATAGGTGCTTTTGCCCACGCAGATCGTCAGCACATCGCGCGGAATGCGGAAGTACTCCACCGACCGCGCCAGGGCGAACGAGTTTGGCGGAACAATGATGCTGTCGCCCTGAACATTTACGAACGACCGCTCGTCAAACGCCTTGGGATCGATGATGGCGCTGTTCACGTTGGTGAAGATTTTGAACTCGTCAGACACACGAAGGTCGTAACCGTACGAAGACAGGCCATAGGAGATGCATCCCTGGTTGACCTGTTTTTCACTGAAGGGTTCAATCATGCCGTGCTTCGTTGACTGCTCACGGATCCACTTGTCGCTCTTGATGGACATTGCACTCCCGGCGGCGAGCCGCGCCACGTCCGTGGCGGCCTCGACGCATCTGCTGCGTTTCGTGTCATCTTACGACACCGGGCAAAACTCAGGTTCCGCGGGTATCCCGGTTACCAGACAATGTTGACATCGTTCCGGTGCGTTCCTACCATCAGTGAAACAAGCGCCCCATTCGGAACGGTCGCAGTGCCAGAAGGGACAGCAGAGTGATTAAGCAAGACCTGATCCAACGGGTGGTTGACCGGACTGGTTTGCCGCGGACCCGCGCCGAACAGGCCGTCGAAGAGATTTTGAAGGGCATGAAAAAGGCCCTTGCAGGCGGCGACCGCATTGAGTTGCGTGGGTTTGGTGTGTTCACCGTCAAGCCCCGCAAGACCGGCATTGGCCGCAACCCGCGCACCGGCACCGAGGTGGATATTGAACCCGGCCGCGCCGTCCGCTTCAAACCCGGCAAAGATCTGCAGGCACTGGATAACCCCACAGACTAATCCTTCGTAGCTCTCCCCGCTTCACGCAAGACGCAGCCTCCCCGGCGCGTTCACACTCTTTTACTGCTTCGCAATGCACTGTCCTGCCGGATGGGCCCACTGCGCGTGGGGCGGGCGCTCACGCGCCTTTTTACTGCTTCGCTTAGCCCTCCCGATGGCCGGATCAAAGGCATAGGTTTCATCTCATGCTGGTCGGATTACTTCTTCTTCCCGACCATCGAGAGGGGCGAGGCGAAGCCAGTAAAGGGCGTGCAAACGCCTACATCAGGCTGATTGCATCCACATCCACCACCAGCGCCTTGCGGGGAATCCCCTGGCGCTCCGCCTCTGCCAGCATGCCGCGGAGAGCAGCCTGCAGGTCTGAACGGCGTTGCGCTTTCAGCAGCAGGTGGAAGCGGTAGATGCGTTTCAACCGTGAAACCGGCGCGGCCGCCGGCCCCAGCACGCGCACGCCGGGCACCGTCTGCCGGTCAAACCACCGGCCCAGCGTGTTGCTCCAGCCCGCAGCCTCCGCCAGCTCCTGCGACTGCACCAGCACGTTCGCCAGCACGCCAAACGGCGGGTAGAAGAACGGCCGCCGGAAGCCTACCTCGCGCCTCACGAAGCCTTCATAGTCATGCGCGGCAGCGCAGCGGACAGCATAGTGATCCGGATGGTAGCTCTGCACCAGCACCTTGCCCGGTAGATCGCCTCGTCCGGCGCGGCCACTTACCTGCGTCAGCAGCTGGAAGACGCGCTCTGCCGCGCGAAAATCCGGCATGCCCAGCGCGTGGTCGCACCCAACCACACCCACCGTGGTTACGCCGTGAATGTCATGCCCCTTGGCGATCATCTGCGTGCCCACCAGCAGGTTGATCTCGCCGGAGTGCAGACGCTGCAGCAGCCGCTGCATATCGCCGCGGCCACGCACGGTGTCGCGGTCCATGCGGCCAATACGCGCGCCAGGAAAAATCTCTGCCAGCCGCTCCTCACCCTGCTGCGAACCTGCGCCCAGGTAGTACAGGTGCTCGCTGCTGCACTTTGGGCAAACTTTGGGCACGGTGCGCCGGTAGCCGCAGTAGTGGCACTCCAGCCGCTCACCTGCTTCGGCGTGAAGGTCGCTGCCCGTCACCGGCTTGTGGAAGGTCATGGCGATGGCGCAGTTTTCGCACTCAATTTTTTCGCCGCACGCTCGGCACATCACCACGTAGCTGTAGCCGCGGCGGTTCAGCAGGATGATGGCCTGCTCGTCGCGATCAAGCGTGGCCTGTGTCTCCTCAATCAAACGTCGGCTGAAGATGTGGTCCGCGCCTGTCTGCTGAAACTCCGCGCGCATGTCGACGAGTTCCACCTGCGGCAACGGCCGATCCATCACACGCTGCTCCATCTTCAGCAACGCATAGCGACCCGTCTGCGCGTTGTTCCAGCTCTCAAGCGAAGGCGTCGCAGAGCCAAGCACCACCGGTATACCAAGCAGCTTCGCGCGCATCACCGCAACGTCGCGACCGTGGTAGCGCGGCGTCTCCTCCTGCTTGTAGCTGCCGTCGTGCTCCTCATCCACAATGATCAGCGCCAGCGACTGCACCGGCGCAAACACCGCGGACCGCGTACCCACCACCACGCGCGCCTCACCGCGGCGTATGCGGTGCCACTGCTCTGCACGCTCGTCCGGCGAGAGCTGCGAGTGCAGCAGCGCCACCTCATCTCCAAAGGCAGCGTGCATCTGCCCCGCCATTGCGGGCGTCAGGCCAATCTCCGGCACCAGCAGCAGCGCGGCGTTGCCCGCGTCCAGCGCGCGGCGCATGGCTGCGATGTACACCGCAGTTTTGCCGCTGCCGGTAATGCCATAGAGCAGATGCGGCTTGAAGCCGCCTTCGCTCATGGATGCAGCGATGCCAGCCAGCGCTTCCGTCTGCGTCTCGTTCAGCAGGTGCTCATGCGAATGTTTCTTACCCGGCGCATGTACGCCGCCTAGATGAAAGGCCTCCGGCTCTTCCTCAATGCGAACGAGTTCGCGCTTGACCAGCGTGGCAAGCGTAGACGGTGGCACCGGCAACTCACGCAGATCGCTGACGCGCATGCGGCCGCCAACAGCACTCAGCTCCGCAAGAATCTTCATCTGGTTGTCGTTCAGTTTGGGCAGCCGAGCATCGTCCACCAGCACGGCGATCTTCTCCAGCCGTCGCGCATCGCGCTCGTCCGCCTCAACCTCGCGCGAGAGCCAGCGCTTGCGCACCATGCCCTCAAGCAGAGCCTTGCCCGCACCCGTTGCACTGCGTAACGAAGTTAACTTCATCGCCGCACCGTTCTCCAGCGCGTTCAGCACCGCATACTCTTTGTTCTGGTCCTCGGCAGAGAGCTTCGATCGCCGCGACGAACCCTTCTCTGCGCCCTCATACAGCACGCGCTTGCCCTGCTCCGCAATGCGATAGAGGAAGGTGCGCCGCACCTCGGCATTTAGAGGCAGCATGCCACGCAGCACCTCGCCCAGGGGAGCGACGTAGTACGAGGCAATCCACTCGGCAAGCCGCATCAGTTCGTCGGGCAGCAGCGCCGCATCGTCAAGCACATGCTGCACCGGCTTGATCTCAATGCCGGGCTCCGGTGCGTCGCTGTGCACACGCACCACCACGCCCATCAACCGCTGCCCGCTAAAGGGCACCAGCACGCGCGCGCCCACGGCAGGCGCGTCGCCGTTCACCGCATAGGTAAACGACCGCTCCAGCGGCACAGGCAACGCAACGTCAACATAAAGCGGCACGTCTACTAGTGTATGAGCCTTGCGCTGGTCTTCGAAACGTACGGTGATAGCGCGGCAAACAAGGGCGTCTCACGCTATGCCATCGCGCCGGATGCCATCCACGTGCAGTTCCATGACGACCGCATCTACGTCTACAGCAACGAAAAGCCCGGCCCACAGCATGTCGAAGCCATGAAACAGCTCGCACACCAGGGGACCGGGCTCAGCACCTACATCAGCCAGCGTGTGCAGCATCGCTACGAACGCTGGTACCGGCTTAGTTCAGATCCATCTTCATAAAAACGTCCGCGCGGGCGTACTTCATCTCCGGCAGTTCGCTGGGCGGCACATGGCGGAAACCCACAGACTCGTACAAATGCACCGCATTCTCCAGCTTCTTACTGCTGCCCAGGAAGACCGTATGTGCGCCAAGCGCCCGCGCCTGCTCGATTACATACAGGATCAACTTCCGCCCAACGCCCTGCCCCCGCGTCTCCGGCGAAACCGCCATCTTTGACAGCTCATAGATGCCATCACCAAATCGAATCAGCGCAGCCGCACCCAGCACGCGCTCACCATCCGTTGCGACATACACCTGCCCACCCGTTGCAATGATCTTGCCCTGCGGATCGCTGAGTGTCGCGTGGTCCTTCTCTTCAATGCGGAACCACTTCGAAATCCACTCTTCATTCAGCGTGCGAAATGCATCCGCATCCGCCTGCGAGTCCATGGGCCGCATCGTCAAATCCAAATCAGTTGCCGTCATCGTTTGCCCCTTCGTATGCATCAACTGCACCCAGACTAGGCCGCAGGATCATGCGCGTCCAATAGATAGATTGTCTTGATTGATATGCTTCATGTATGGATACCAACATCGAACTTCGGCACCTTCGCTACTTCACCGCAGTGGCCGAGGAGCTTCATTTCGGCCGTGCAGCGCTGCGTCTGCACCTTGCACAGCCAGCGCTCTCGCAGCAGATCAAGCGGCTGGAAGAGCTTGTTGGAGCTCCGCTTTTTCTGCGTACGTCTCGTTCTGTCGCGCTCACAGCCGCGGGCGAAGTGTTGCTGGAACGTGCGCAGCGAACACTTCGCAATGTGCGGCTGGATGTGGAGGAAGCGCGCAGCATTGGCCGCGGCGAGAGTGGCTTTCTGAATGTGGGCTTCATCGGCTCGGGCATGTTGTCTGCACTGCCACCGGTACTGCAGCGCTATCGGGCGGCGTACCCGGGCGTGCAGCTGCATCTGTATGAATCGTTCACCTCTCGCGTCATTGCTGGATTAACGGGAGGCACACTCGACGCGGGATTTCTGCGTGACAGTGATCCGCATTCTGAGCTTGAAACGGAGACGCTCTTCTCCGAACCATTCATCGCAGTTCTGCCCGCAGATCATCCACGAGCTCATCAACGCAGCATTGCGGCAAGCGCATTGCGGAATGAGCCATTCGTCTTTTACGCGAAGAGTGCCGGGGCGCTCGCATGGGACAAGCCGCTGTCGCTCTGCGGTGAAGCTGGCTTTCGCCCGCGGGTCGTGCAGGAGGCTTCCAACTGGATGAGCATCATGCAACTGATCGCCGTTGGGTTCGGCGTTTCGATTGCGCCCGCGTGTGTGGCTACCGTTGTGCCAAAAGGCGTTGTCTGCCTGCCGTTGCGTGGTGCAACGGATGTAAGCAACGTGGAACTGGCCTGGCGGAAGGACGAGCGCCGTCCCATTGTGAGCGCGTTCGCAACCATCGCACGATCCGTCGCAGCCAGGCGAACTTAGCGAGAGCCGGTGTCCTGCCGGACGGG
>JAMFTB010000035.1 GCA_026225595.1 Terriglobus sp.
AGTGACAGCTGGCCCGTTACCGTTCGCGGCGAGATGTAGTGTGTGCCGCTGAAGGTGGACAGGAAGTTGTACAGCGCCACCTTGTTCGTGATGTTGCTGGCGGTGATGGATACGTTTGTGTGGTAACGGTCCTTGTGCAGCACGTTGTCCCAGCCCAGCTGCGTGTCAAACAGCGTGCGTGGCGCAATGCGCGGCGGATTCTTGTCGTCATTCTCTGTGCCCAGCGCGGGAATGCGGATGAGTGGCGAATTGATCTGCGCTGCGGGGCAGCTGGTGATGGGCGCAGTCAGCGTGGCGCGTACGGTGCCGCACGACAGTTCAATCTGCGCCTGCTGGTCAGGCGTAAGGCCCAGCACGTAGCTGCTGTCGGAAGGGTTGCGCGATGCGTCCGTCACCATGCCGCTCTCATACTTCCACGTCAGGCCAAGGTACGGCCCCTTCTTCTTGAACTGGTACTGAAAGTTGCTCGACTGCTGGAAGGCCTGGTCATGGTCAATGCGGAAGACGGTCGCGGTGTTGATGGAGGGATCATCCGCCAGCACGCCGCCAACCTCCGGACCGAAGAAGCGCGAACGCGTGTGACCCAGCGCGGAGTAGGCGCTGAAGCCGTGATAGTTCGGCATCGTCAGCTTGATGCCCAAGCCGTCAATCTTCGACTTCTGCCATTGGATCGGGAAGGCGAGCGGCGTGTTCAGCACGACGTCAAAATCAAAGTCACGCTGCGTGTACTTCCAGAAGTACTCCGCGTTTACAACAAAGTATTTGCCAAAGGCCTGCTCAAATCCTGCGTTGTACTGGTTGCGTGACGCGGGCTTCAACGGTACGGCAGTCAGAGCTGAGCCGGCACTACTCTCAAGGCCACCAAGGCCGGTGGAGCTGGAGACCAGCAGGTTTTCGTTATAGGGCGTGAGGAAAAACTTGCCATAACCCAGCCGCAGCACTGTACCGGCCTTGGGCATTGTGTAGCTCAGGCCGATGCGCGGCTGAATCAGCGAACGGCGGCTCAGTCCGTTGTAGTTATCTCCACGAATGCCAGCCTGCAGATTGAATTTGTGCCACGTGATGGAGTCCTCAAAATACAGTGCCTCCTGCTTGATGTCGCCGCGGTCGTTAAAGGTATAGAGCTTGCCACCGCGCGTGAGGTCAAACGGCGCCAAGCCGCTGCGGTAGTTGTTGTTGACGGTGTAGTTGTTGCCCACACCGCACTGTGTCTGGCTGGTGATGGAGGAGGTTGTGACGGCGTTGCCATTCGCATCCAGGCAGGGCGCGTTGTAGGTCGCATCCGTCACGCCAAGGCCAAAACCTTCGGACAGAAACGTGTGATAGAACATCGCTCCGGCCTTGATGGTTTGGATGCCGTGGCTCAGCGTGTAATTTGTCTTGAAGCCCACGTTCTGCAGCCGCCGCGACTGCGCCAGTGTGACCGGCGTGTCATCAAACAGGTCGGCGCTGGGGTAGTAGTGGAAGTTGTCCTGCCGTATGTACGGCGACATGGTGAACAGGCTGTTGGCGTTGATGGTGTGTGTCCACGACGGAGCGATGTTGAACGAGATGATCCTGCCGCGCTGATCCTGCGTGGGCTGGTCATACTGGTTCGGCTGCTGGAACTGCGAGCGTGAAAAGCTCAGGTTCAGCTGCAGCGCATCTGCCTCGGTCGGGTGAAAATCAAAGCGGTTGAAGATGTTCTGGTTGCTGCCGACATCGTGCAGCGGAACGTTCTCCGGCGAGTCAAGATAGCGACCGCTGCGGAAGCCGTCGACGGACAGAAAGTCGCCGATCTTTGCAGTGCCCAGGCCTAGCGCGACAGCCGGCGAGAACGTGCCGAAGGTGCCATAGCCCAGCGAGACGGTTCCGGTAGGCTTCAGCTGGCCCAGGCCGGATCGCGTTGTCGTCTCCACCACAAGGCTTGTCTTGTCACCGTATTCCGCGGGCGCAATGCCGTTGATGACGTTGACCGACTGGATGATGTTGGGCGAGGGCTGGTTGCCGAAGACGCGGCTCTGCTGGTCGCTGATGGGCTGGCCGTCAATGGCGAAGGTGGTGTCTGCATGCTCGCCCAGCGGATGGAAGAGGCCGTTCGAGTCCGACGCGATGCCCGGCGTGGAGAGCGTGACCAGCGACGACAGCGGCGACGAGGTGCTGACCAGCGGCAGCTTGGTAAACAGGTCGCGGTCAATGGTGGTGGACTGTTGCGCGCTGCTGTTCAGCACATCGTCAGCCTGCACGGTAATGCTCTGCGAAGCTGCGCCAATGCTCAGCTTCAGGTCTGCTGTAACCGCGGAGCCGGTACGCACCTGTACGTCCGTGCCAGCGGATGAAAAGCCCGGAGCCGAGGCCTCCATGTGGTAGCGGTTGAAGGGCAGGTTGGGAAAGGTGAAGTGGCCGTCTGCGTCGCTGGTAACGGTGCGGCTAAGGCCGCTGACCGGGTTGCCGATGGTGATGGTGGCATTGGGAATGTCCGCGCCCGTGGCGTCGGTGATGGTGCCTGTAACAGAGCCCGCATTCCCCTGCGCCAGAACTGCGGCGGCTGGGGTGAGGCAAAACATCAGGGCAATGTGGCCCATGCGCATAGTTGGTAGTTCTCCTGGAGCTGATCGTGCGATCAATACGGTGCGGCGGGGCGCATGGCCCTCGGCGCAGGAAGATCGGATCAACGTGCGGGAGGTGGTCGGCAGGAGAGGGAAGCGTGCCAGGCTGTCAGCGGGCTTGAGATCGTCTCAGTAAGGCTGGGACGCAGACGCGCCGCGGAGGGCACGCCAAAGGCGAAGATCGCCAGCACCACCACGGTAGACAGCGCAACGCACAGCGCGCAGGCGTCTGCGGTGTCGCCCACGGTGGGCATCACCTGTTGCGAGACGGTGGGTGTCATCCCATGCAGCGATGCTGCATTGAATGCGTCGGAGTGTCCCACGGTTGCGTGGCCGAGCGAAAAGAGCAGCAGGAGCAGGCACAGCACGGCGCAGGCACGATCAAAGGCACTTGCGCGATGAACGGCAGACGCGCGGCCAAACGTCGCGGAAACCTGTCCGTGCTGGCGAAAAATGCTCATGGGATATTCACAATGTATACGATGCGGGACTGCGAACAAACACCTGTCTTACTTGCAGACGTGCGCAGGCAGCTTTTGTTCACACAAATCATTGGCTTTATTGCGCCAGCGTGAGCGGAAAAACCCGCAGGGAAGCTAACTGACGTGCACCACGGGGCGGCGTTCCTGCTGCGGAATCGCTTTGCGCAGCACCTCCTGGGTCAGAGGGGCTGTGTCGCCCTCACCCAGGAAGAGGAATCGCATGATGTTGATTGCGGGGCTCACCTGCGTCCAGCGGAAGTACACGTGTGGCACCTTGCCGGTGCGCCGCTCCAGGTAAATGAGCATGGCGGCAATGGAGTTTGCCACCACCGGGCTCTTGGCAGAGAAAATGCGATGACGGCCCACGTGACGGCCTGTGACGGACAGTTTTTCTGAGAAATCCGATGCATCGCCGCGGATGACCTCAAAGAAGAAGAGGCACTCGTCGTCTGACAGGTTATGGAAGTGCCGCACCTTCCAGTCGGAGACATCCAGAGCCTCGGGCGAGCTACCGTCTTCCGGCCCGCGCGCCACCAGGCGGATGAGTTGATCCTCGTCCTCTGCCAGAAGCAGGTCTGCGGCTTCGTCCATCTCCACCTCGGTAATGCGCAGCTCGGTTGAGCGCAGCACGCGCGAGATGAAGGAGCTAAGCAGGATGCAGGCGATGAAGATCGACGAGATCTTCAGGCCCTCCGGCCGCTCCACGATGTTGGCCAGCGTGGTGTAGGCAAACACCGCCGTGATGACGATGAAGCCGGCGCGTAGCTTGGTCTGCCACACACTCAGCATCACGGCCACGGAGGCCGAGGTGATGAGCACCAGCACGCCCGTAGCATAGGCGCCGCCCTGTGCGTCCACATCTGCGCGGAAGAGCAGCGTAACCACGGTGGCAATGCCCATGAACACCAGCACCAGCGGCCGCGATGCCTTTGCCCACTCCGGCGCCATGCCGAACTTGGGCAGGTAGCGCGGAATCAGGTTCAGCAGGCCTGCCATGGCGCTGGCTCCGGCAAAGCCCAGGATGAGGATGGTGCTGATGTCATACGCCGTGCCCAGCACGTTGCCGGCATAGTGGTGAGCCAGCCACGCCATGGCGCGGCCGTTGGCGTCGCCTCCCTCGGCAAAAGCGCGTGCCGGAATGAGCACCGTGGTGATGACACTGGTGGCCATCAGGAAGACGCTCATGATGCCTGCAGCCGTCACCAGCAGCAGCTTGGCATTGTGGATGCGTTCGTCCTGGTCCTTTGCCTTGATCAGCGGCATCACGGCAACGCCTGTCTCAAAGCCGGAGAGGCCAAGCGCCAGCTTGGGGAATAGCAGCAGCGCCAGCCCCAGCATGTACCAGTGGCTCTGGTGCCGGTCGGCAATGGCCAGCCGCCAGTTATGCAGCACTTCCGGGTGGTGAACAATCTGCAGAATGCCCGCGACGACCACAACCGCGTTCAGGATCAGGTAGCTGCCCACCAGCCATACCGCTACATCCACCGCTTCCTTGAAGCCCTTCAGGAAGATTGCTCCCAGGATGGCAAGGATCAGCAGCGTGATGGGAATTTGCTGGTGATGCATCCAGTGCGGCATCAGCGGATTGTGGATGAGGTGGGCCGCGCCATCTGCTGCGGACAGCGTCATGGTGATGACGAAGTCCGTGGTGGCAAAGCCCAGCAGCACCAGTACGAAGATCTTGCCGCTCCATGCAGGGAACAGCTTTTGCAGCATGGCGACGGAGCCCTGACCATACGGGCTGGCCTTGCATACGCGGCGGTAGACCGGCAGCGCGCCAAACAATGTAACCAGCACCAGCACCAGCGTGGCCAGCGGAGACAATACGCCTGCAGCCAGAAACGCAATACCGGGCTGGTATCCCAGTGTGGAAAAGTAATCCACACCGGTAAGGCACATGACGCGCCACCAGGCATTTTGTGCTTCGGGTTCATGCGTGGTCGGTACACGCAGGTCGGCAAGCAACCAGTCAGAAAAGCTCATTTAGGGGTTTCGAGTCGCTGGGTCAGTATAAGGTTGTCAGTAACAAAGCAGCGCATCGTGTGCAGGATTCACGCTCCATTTGCAATCCACTGCGTCACAATGCGCTACGCTGATGCGGGGCAGCCTGTGTTCCGCAGTGAAACGGCAAAGCCTTTTGGAGGAACCCCGCACGTGAGTCAGACCATTTTTTTGCTGGAAGACGACGCGGATATCGCACGGCTTGTCCGCTTTCACCTTGAGGCCTCCGGATTTACGGTGCAGGCCTTTACCAATGCCACGGAAGTTCTGCCCGCTGCCGAACGCAAGGCACCGTCGCTCTTCCTGCTGGACATTATGGTTCCCGGTGGCGATGGCCTGGACCTGTGCCGCCGTCTGCGCCTGAACCCCGCACTCAGCATGACTCCTGTCATCTTTCTGACGGCGCTTGCCACGGAGAGCGATCGCGTTCACGGCCTGGAGCTGGGCGCGGATGACTACATCACCAAGCCCTTTGGCACGCGCGAGCTGCTGGCCCGCGTAAAAGCTGTGCTGCGCCGCTTTGAGCGCCAGGGACCGGCAGAGACGCTGCGTATTGGCGAGATTGAGATTGACGGCGGGGCCATGCAGCTGCGCGTTCGCGGCGAACTGGTGACCACCACCGCAACGGAGTTCCGCCTGCTGGATTACCTGGCACGGCATCCTGGCCGCGTCTTCAGCCGTGACCAGCTACTGGATGCGGTATGGGGCGATGCCCGCTTTGTGACACCGCGTTCGGTGGATGTGTATGTCCGTCGTATCCGCGAAAAGATTGAAGACGATGCAGACGAGCCGCGCTACCTGAAGACCATGCGCGGTGCAGGCTATCGCTTTGAACGGCCTGACCGGATTGCTGCACGCCCGACGGCTGAAGTGCCTGACGAAGCAGCGCGCGCGTAGCATAGGCTCAAGAAAAGGCACCCTTTGGAAACGAGATCCATCACGCTGCCCGCCTGCGCGGCGGTGTTGCTGGCCGGTATCGGCTGCACGCTGCTGGCAGCCTTTCAGCCCCAGTTGCTCGTCCTTTGGATTGGCCTGTTTGTTGCGGCTGCACTGGTGACTTTCTTCCTGGTGCGCCGCGGTTTGCGTGCGCAGGCGCTGGGTGTGGCTCGCTACGTGACGGAGCTGTCTGCGCTGCCGGTAAAGGCCCCGATTGCCGACTCCGCCTTTGGGCCCGTGCTGAATGCCGCGGCCCAAAATAACCGCGAGGTGCAGGGCCGCCAGAACATCCTGCAGGAGAGCCGCCACCAGCTGGAGACGCTGCTGGAAGGCATGCAGGACGCCGTGCTGGGCGTGGATGCGGCAGGCCGTGTGCAGTGGAGCAACGGCCCCATGCGTCGGCTGATGAACCGCGACACGGCCGGTGGATCCGTCCGACACGGCCACGCGCTGGTTCACACCTTTCGCGACCCCGCTCTGCTGGCCGCAGTGCAGACCACGCTGGACCAGCACACACCCTGCGAGTGTCGCAGCGAGTATGTGCTGCCCGGCCGCATCTTTCAGGTGAACGCCTCTCCGCTGCCCGGTGGCGGTGCCGTGGTGGTACTGCATGACCGTACCGAGGCCGAGGAGATGGAGCGCACGCAGCGCGACTTTGTGGCCAACGTGTCGCACGAGCTGCGAACGCCGCTCACCTCCATCGTCGGCTACGTTGAGACGGTGATTGACCACGAAACGCTCTCAGGACCGGCACGGGAGTTTCTGGATACCGTGCTGAAAAACGCATCGCGGATGCATCGCCTTACAGAAGATCTTCTGCTGCTGGCGCGTGTGGAGCAGGCAGAGAATCCGCTGGACCTGCAGCCGGTGGAGGCAGAGACGCTGCTGCGCGATGCCCTGCGCACCGTCTCCGGCTCAAGCTACGCTGAGACCGCACGGTTTGAGATTGCGGGCACCACCACGCGCAATGTGCTGGCAGATGAAAACGCCATCATGCAGGTGCTGGGTAATCTGCTGGAGAACGCCGTGAAATATTCCAGCGGCCGTCCGGATCCGCCGCACGTGGTCGTCGGTGTGACCGAGCACGCGTCCACCGGCATGGTGGAGTTTCGCGTGCAGGACTTTGGGCCGGGCATCCCGTCAGAACATCTGCCACGTATCTTTGAGCGCTTTTACCGAGTGGAAAAGGCACGCAGTCGTGCCACGGGCGGCACCGGCCTGGGCCTGTCCATTGCACGGCACCTGGTAGAGCAGCACGGGGGGCGCATCTGGGTTGAGAGCAGCCTGGGTGAAGGGAGTACCTTTCTGTTCACCCTGCCTGTCACAGATTGACGCGGCATTCATGTTATGGCCGTACTCTGTATAGAACGTAGTTCCACCTCAGAGGGGCCACTGTGCGCAAACGGTTTCACCAGTCGCTGGACGAACTGAAGGAGAAGCTGCTGGTTATGGCAGGCTTCGCCGAACAGGCCATTCAGCGCTCCATTGAGGCTTACCGCACACGCGATGCGGAGCTTGTGGAGTTGGTGCGCCGGTCTGAGCCGGCAATCAATCGCCTGGAACGCGAGATCGATTCCACTGCGCTGGACCTGCTTGCAATGGAACAGCCCATGGCTGTGGATCTGCGCTTCATCCTCTCGGTTATCCGTATCAATGCAGATCTGGAACGCGTCGGGGATTTGGCGGTGAACATCGCCATCCGCGCTGGAGAGACCAATGCTCTGCCGCCGGTTGACCTGCCCGTGGATATTCCACGGCTGGGAACGCTGGCTGCAGCCATGATTCGCAAGTCGCTGGAAGCCTTCATTGATGGCGACGCAATACTCGCAGAGAGTGTGCTGACGTTGGACGACGAAGTGGATAAGCTGAACCGCGCTGCCTTCCATTCGCTGTCGGCCGTTATCCGCGAGCAGCCGCATGCAACCACGCAGGCGCTGAACGCCATGCTGATCTCGCGCAACCTGGAGCGCGTGGGTGACCACGCCACCAACATCGCAGAAGATGTCATCTTCTGGGTGAACGGCCGCGACGTCCGCCACACCATGTCTGCCGCTTAACAGCCAAATGACTCTCTTAAATTCTGCTTACTAATGTCCTGCCGGACGGGCCTTCTACGCAGAGGGCGGTCACCTCGTGACTCGTTCTCGGCTTTGCAGTCGGCCATCCCGATGGTCGACAGGGCGCGGCTTTAGCCGCTGAGATAGAAACGACATCTCTTGAGAAAGTGGCTTTAGCCACCGAGATTCCAATCCCGGCGGCTAAAGCCGCATATTGCTTTCCTCTACTCCTATCTCAGAGGCTGAAGCCGCATTTCTTTTGCATGGACCTGTCCTGCAGCACAGACTTCTTTGGCTAACCAAATAGCTGAAACTGGCCCTTCTTGTTCTCAGGGGGCTGCTCCGTCGTGTCTGCAGCGGAGCTTTGCGTCTCGGCGACAGGCAAGTCGATAGCAGGCTCAACCTTCGGTTCTGGCAAGGTATATGAGATTGAATGTATTGATTTTGAATCAATGACATATGGCCAATAAATGATGCGTCCCATTAAGGGGTAAAACAGCGCCAGCATCACCGTTGGTTGTGCCTCGGTAGGCAGTGCCTGCAGCCGGACCTGGGCGTAGGTGTCCAGTTGGGCTGCGTACTTGATGCGGCCCTCGGCCAGCAGTTCGTCCTGCTCTCGAAGCGAGTCGCGGTTGCCCGTTTTGAGGTCTATGATCCACAGCGTATCGCTGCCGGGCGCACCCGGTTCCGTCCCCGCAAAGAAGCTGCGGTCCATCCGTACACGCACAGTACCCTCGTCTGCGCTTGCGCGCCATGCCGTCTCGGTGGCGGCGCCTGTGTGCGGCATCAGCAGCCAGCGGCCTTCCGGGCTGGCGAGCATACGGCTCAGCGCCTGCTCCACGGTGAGTGCGGCGCGGCGGGCTGCGTCCGGGGGCAACCCGCCAGCTCGCAGTGTGGAGAGCATGGCATCGCGCCAGCTCGGCACGGCAGCGGCTACGGTATTCAGCGTGTCCTCGGCATCCGAACCGGCGGCGACACGCGCTGCAACTTCGGTCGCGGCCCGTTCTGCAAAGGCGTGGATGGCGTTGCCCACCACCCGCGCGCCATAGCTGCCATCGGGCCGCTGGTAGACGGTGCCGGTGCGTGCAGCCTGCCGTTGCGGGAGAGCCAACGAGCGGGCGTGAAGTCGCGCCAGCGGATCGATAGCGCCCGGCAGCCGCATCACCGTTCGCTGAGCTGTAAGAGGTGCTGCGGCGGGAAGGCTTTCTTCAGCAGCGGCTGCCAGCGCGAACGATTCTTCCGCAGCTTCGGGTGCGGCAGGATCTGTATCAGCTGCAGCAACATCAGCCACGGCAACCGGAATCAGCCGACGCCCAATCGCATTCCACGCAGCCTTCATCAGTGTACTTTTGCGATCAGCGGGCTGGCCAGACTGCGTTGCCTCCGGCCATGCAAACAGATGAAGTGATGTGCGTGCGCGTGTGGCGGCAACGTAAAACACTCGCTTCAGCTCTGCGGCCTCGCGCCTGCGGCGTGTGTTGCGGATGAAGGTGTTCAGACCGCCCGCCTCTACTCCCTTGGGCGGCAGCGGAGCCAGCAGCACATCGCGGACGCCGTCCGCATCTTCTGTCGGCAGCTCCAGCGAGTCCAGCAGCGGCCAGCGATCCTGCCCGCCCAGCCGATGCAGGCCGGGCACCAGTACCAGGTCCCACTCCAGACCCTTTGCCTTGTGGATGGTCATCACGTCTACGGCATCCGGAGAGCTGCTGGCCTCGGCAAACAGTCGCCCCAGCCGGCGGTCCAGTGATGCCGCATCCACGCGCTCGCCTTCCGTCTCCATGGCGTCGACCACGCGCAGAAACTGCCGGACATT
Source organism: Terriglobus sp. (assembly GCA_026225595.1). Taxonomy (GTDB): domain Bacteria; phylum Acidobacteriota; class Terriglobia; order Terriglobales; family Acidobacteriaceae; genus Terriglobus. The sequence goes on from JAMFTB010000035.1 coordinate 9,878, forward strand.
CTCACGTCCCAGCGCATCCGTACACAGGTCACCGCCCAGCGAACGCCACGTGCGTTCCACGCGACTTGCCAGCGGCTCTGTACCGCTGTGCTGCAGTGCGGCGTCCATCACGTCCAGCGTGCGCAGGATGCGGCCATGCACAGGCTGCTGCAATGTAGCCGCGCGCTCACGCAGATGCTGCCGCAGAGCCTGCTTGCGCCGCGCGGCATCGTCGCCTGTGGCCAGTGTGAACAGATCCGCCAGCCCTGCTCCACACCACGGAGCGCGTAGCACGGCGAGCCATGCCGTGCGGTCCGCCGGATGGCACAGGGCCCGCGTGATGGCCAGCGCGTCCAGCACCTCCGACCGCTCGGCCAGTCCCTCAATCTCCACCGCACGATAGGCAACACCCGCCTGTGCAAGCGCCTTTACGATCTCTGTGACGTGGGTTCGCGCACGCGCCAGCACCGCAATTTTTTGTGGACGATCCGTGTGGCCGCGCTGCCATTCGGCCACTATTCCTGCAATGGCACGCGCCTCCTGCCGCAGCGCACGGCGGCGCTGGCGGATGCTGGTTGTGCCATCTTCCGGCTGCGGCAACAGCCGCGTCTGCCAGCTAATGCCTTCACCCAAAGCCGCGGGTCGCACCGATGCTGCGTCGGAGTATGTGACGTCGCCGTCGGCCAGCACATCCTCAGGAAAGATACTGCGGAAGGCCTCGTTGAACTGACCAACGAGTTCGCTGCCAGAGCGGAAGTTGGCAGAGAGCAGCAGAGGTGACAGCGGCACGCGGCCAAGCTGCTTCTCTCGCTCCACGCGCTGGAATAGCTCCACACGCGCCTGCCTGAAGAGGTAGATGGATTGCTTTGGATCGCCGACGAGGAAGACCGTCTGCGTGCGGCCATCCCAGCCCTCCGTCAGCGCCTCCAGCAACTCGTACTGCGTGGAGGAGGTGTCCTGCATCTCGTCCACCAGCAGGTGCCGCAGGCCGGGGCCAAGCGCTTTGTGAACCTCCGCGGCATTCGTCCGCAGAGCCGCGCGCGCCGCCAGTGAGATAGCCGCGAAGTCGCACACCTGGTCGCTGGCAAACAGGATGTGCAGCTCCACCAGGGCGCGCTTCAGCAGGCGGAAGAGCGCCTTGGCCACCACCCACTGCTCCGGCGGATACTCCAATGACGGCAGGCTGCGGACGCCGTGCAGCAGCGCAGCCAACTCGTCCGAATCAATCTGCGGGATGAGCTCTTTCAGTTCGTCCGAGAGGTGCTTTGCAACCTTTGCGCCCACGAGATTTACCGGAAAGGTTTTGCGCCATGTGCCCCCATTGGTGAGCAGCAGGTTTGCCAGCAGCCTCCAGTGATCAATGTGGATGGCGTCGCCGGCAGGAGTTCCTGCGTGGGCGCACGAGGCGAATGCGCTGGGATTGTCGCCGTATCCTTCCGCATGTGCCAGCTCTGCTGCGATTGCCGCAATGCGATCGAGTTCGTCCTGCGGGAAGCAGCTGTGCAGGTAGGTGAGCGCGCTGCACAGCGTGCGATCGAGCGCTGCATTCAGACGCGGCAGCACGTTTGCGTTCAGAAAGTCGTCGTCCAGTTCGTGCTCTTCCAGCGGCACCAGCCGGCCCCACTGCTCGCGCGAGCCAAGCATCTCCGCCAGCACGCCTTCGCAGAAAGGCAGGTCGCCGTCGCGGTGCAGCAGCACGGTGCGGACGGCGTCGTTCAGCGCTGCATCGTCGCCACCAAAGCCCATCATGACGGCGTGTGCGGCGCGACGGTAGAGCGGCGCTGCATCCGGCACAGGCCGCGCAAAGCTGGCTTCATCGCCGCCCAGCGGCAGCGTTCGCGCAATTTCGCCACACAGCGAATCAATGGTGCGGATGTTCAGCCGAAAGGGCCGCTCCACCAGCCGCCAGCCAAGCGCTGCATCGTGTTCCAGCGCAGCGGCTGCAAGCGTGTGGGTCAAGCGGTCAAAGTCATTTGCATCGGCAGGCAGCGGCTCCATTGCAGAACGCAGAGCAGCCACCACACGTTCGCGCATCTCTGCCGTCGCCTTGTTGGTAAAGGTCAGCGCCAGCACCTGCGCGGGATCGTCCACCGTGGGCAGCAGTTTGAGAAAGCGCTGCGTCAGCAGACCCGTCTTGCCAGAGCCTGCGGGCGCCTCCACGATCCACGATTGCGAAACGTCCAGCGCCTGCGCACGTGCGGTTGCATCGGGAATAGCTGCGGGTGACGGGAAGGGAATCACGCCCACGAGAACACCTCGTCGTCATCCTCATCGTCGGTGTCTGCCAACTCCAGCTTTGCCACATCCAAACGGCACAGCATGCGCTGACCGCAGTGGTCGCAGGTCTTCGGATACTCCTTGGGGTCCACCTCTGAGTCGCCATTAGCAAAGGCGGTGGCGAGCGCCTGCACGGCCTCGCTCCATTCCGTTATGCGCAGCGGGAAGTCGACGTTTTTGGCGCGGGGCGAGATCAGCTTGCCGTCCGACGCCACGCCCTCCAGCTTCATGCCGTCCTTCTGCACGCGGACGCTGGCGAAGGCGATGCCTTCCACATCCGGTATGCCGCCCGTCACCGCGTAGACGGGCAGCTGCGGCTGATCCATGCGCTCACCCTGCCACATTACGGGCTTCGCGGGGCCGGTCTTATAGTCGATCAGCAGCGTGCCTTCGCCGCCAGCTGCGGTCACACGATCAATGCGATCCACGCGCAGTTTCAGCAGCAGCGGACCAACCTCTGCGTCTACTTCCAATTCCACATCCGTGACGGTGAAGGCGGGGCGCGTGGCCTCTGCATCCAGCCAATTGCTCAGCACACGGAAGAGGCGTTCGCGCTGCACGTCGAGGTACGCGGTTTCCCACGCGTGGCGAGGCCGTTCGCGTAACACCTGCTCAATCAACCGTCGCAGCAGGCGGTCACGCTCAGACACGCCGTCGTTGCCGAGCGTCTTCGTCATTGTCAGCAGCTGTGATTGCGTTTTTACCTCAAGCCAGAACAGCTGCAGCACCTTGTGAACCTGTTCGCCGCGGTCGCCTGCGGAGAGGCCCGCTTCCGCGGCCTCCGGCAGTGTGGCGAAGAGGCGCTTCTCAGCCACGGCGCGGAAGGCGCACTGCGCCTGCGCGGTCAGCACACCCACGCCGCCGCGCACAACGCCTGCTGGTAGCGGCGGTAATGGCATGTTGTCGTCGGCGGGCTCAAGCATTACCTCTGCTTCAGAGGCTGCAAGTGCTGTGGCTTCGGGCATCCACGGCGGCAGTTGTTGCAGCAGTGAAGATGGTCTTTGCTCCGTGCCTTGGGCGGTGTGCGCGGCATAGCTGAAGACCGCTGCGGTGGCGCTGCGGATAAGGCGCTCCGTGAGTGCGTGGGCTGTGGCTTCGTCTGTTGCAGCGTCCGCGCCCGGCAGCCCAAGCGCGCGTTGCAGCGGCACGGGCAGCAGCGGATGTGCCGACGGCCGTGGTGGCCACGTGCTTTCCTCTGCGTGCAGGAACCACAGGTGCGTTGCAGTGCTGCCGGCGGTCTCAGTCACGGTCATCACCTGGACCGGTGCGGCCGTATTTTCCGGTGCAAACAACGTCTCGCGCGCGGCGGCGGTTAACTCATCCAGGAAGGCATGCAGGTTGGTTCGCTCCCCCAGCAGATCCAGCGAGGCCAGCCGGTCCAGTGTTTCGTTCCATCGTTCGACTGCCTGAAACTCTTCGCTTGAGAGAGCCGCGGGACCGGGCCAGCCCGCGCGCGCCAGCAGCTCGCGGCAGGTGTCCGCCAGCCACGCGTAGGTATGCTGGCCGTTGTTTGCGTCGTCCGCCGCCAAGGCCAGTGTGCGTAACGCTTGGGCGGTTTCATTACTGATGGCGAGCAACGTTGCAGCCTCGCGCAAGGACAGCTCGCCACGCAGCGCCTCTGCATCGTGCAAAACGAATGCATCCAGCTCTGCACCTTGATCCGGAGTGGGCGCAAGCTGTAATCGAGATGTCCGAAGCAGTGCGCCTGCGTCGTCCACCGGCAGCGATCCCGCGCACCAGCGCAGCAGGCGCAGAGCATCCGCAGCCAGTGGCAGGCGCGCCAGCGGGCGTCCCACGGAGAATTCATAGGGCAGTGCTGCTGTCTCCGGTGCCCCCGTCACGTCTGCGGATTCTGGTGCAACCACTGCGCGCAGCGTCCGCTCCAGCTCAGCGCGGCATGTGTCCAGATCCGGAACGATGATGGCAATCTGCGCCTGTGGCTGCGCTGTCAGCACTGAGCGAATCCACTCCGCGCACGCGATCATCTCGTCTGCGGCGGAGGCGCATTTTGCTAACTGCGGAGGAGTGCTCTGCGGGCTTGAAGCTTCCACCTGCAGCACGCCCGCGCCCGCAGCTTCCAGCGCGGTTACCAGCAGGTTCTGCGCCGGCGTCAGACGGTCAAAACCATACAGCACAAACTCATGCGCAACCGGCATGCGGCCTTCGCGCAGCAGCGCTGCCAGCTCCGCGTCCACGTGTGATTGCGGCAGCAGACCTGCATCTACACAACGGTCGACAAAGCGGCGATGCCACCAGGCAAAGCTGTCCGCGTCTGAACCCGGAATAGCCGCGGCCCGTTCAAAGCGATTGTTGATGTCATACGAACCCAGCAGCCGGCTGGCGGAGGCGCACAACGCAGCCAGCGACGACGCCGTGCGCATGCCCACACCCTGCTCCTGCAGCAACACGGTGCGCCACAGGCTGCGCTCCTGCAGTGCATTCAGCAGCACGCGCGCCTCGGCTCCGCCCACGACTGCATCGCGCCACATGCCTGCCGTCCACGCATGCCATGGCAGCACGGTGGCGGGCTGCCATGTTCGTGCGCCCTCAGCCCTGCGAGCAGCGTCAAACCGCGCGCTCCAGTGCCGCGCAGAGCGCTGGTTTGGCGTCAGCAAAACGGCTCCGCGCTCCAGCGCTGCGTCGATTGCAGCGACCGCAGCCACAGCATCGCCGGTGGTCAAAACAGATGCGTCGGCGCGGTCAGACATTCTCTTTTTATACGCCTTGACGGTGCTTGAAATTGCGAAAGCAGGGCGTGGAAAAACGGTCCCGAGCCTAAGCCTGTGTGTCGACTACAGAAGCACGCCGGAACGACAGTGCCAGCAGAGCCACCAACCCCAGCAAAGGCACCAGCAGCGCCGTCCGCAACGAGCCTGATTCGCGCGAGACCACGCCCAGCAGCAGGGGCAACGCCGCCGCCCCTAAACCCGAGACGGCGATGATGGTACCCACCTCGCCCGCACCTGCACCCTCTGCCAGAATGGCCGACAGCACCAGCGGAAACCAAGGCGCCAGCGCCACACCCAGCAGACCTGCGGTGACTACAATCATCACCGCTCCATGCGATTGGCTGAGCACGGCGACCAACGCGGTGGCAGCAGTCAGCGTGGAGATGAGCAGTGTCCGCTCCGGCAGGGAGCGCAGCAGCAGCGGAGCCAGCGCGCGGCCTCCGGTAATGCCCACCCACAACGCCGTCGCTCCCAGCGCGCTGGAGCCAAGTGCGCCGTTGCCGTAGCGTGTGCCGAAGGTTGTGACCCATCCGCTCAGCGACGTCTCAACGCCGCCGTACAGCACTAGCAACGCCGCGAAGTAAACGAACGCCGTGGTTGGCAGGCCGCGTGTTGCGGATCGCTTCTGCGCAGTGGCTTCGGGGCCACCCTGCCTGAAGTTGATCACCGCCATCAAACAGGCAGCGGCGAAGGCGGCAGCGGCGCACAGAAACAGCGTAGGCAGTGCAACGGAAGGCAACAGGCTGCCCAACGCAAACGGAGCCAGCACAGCGCCCAGGCTCCAGCTGAAGTTGACCAGTGACAGAGCCGCGCCACGGCCGGTGGGGAATCGCCGAGAGGCCAGCAGGTTCAGCGACGTAAGCATCTGCCCCACGCCAAAGCCCAGCGGCAGCAGCGCCGCTGCATCCCACGGCAACGACGCGTGCTGCCGCGCTGCGATGGAGAGCAGAGCAAAGCCCAGTGCCGCCGCCGCACTGCCGCGAATGAGCGAGAACCACAGGCGGCTGGAGGTGGTGATGCCGCCAACAAATGCGCCCAGAAACTGTGCGGTAAAAAACAGGCCGCTGCCGCTGTCGGTAGCGTGTGCGGAGGCTGCCAGCGCGGGCAGCACAGGGCCAAGAAAGATGGTGCCAAAGCCCGACAGCAGCATGCTGCCGTGCAGCAGCGCCAGGTGCGGAGTTGCCGGCTGGGCGTGCGCATCTGAATCATGCTGCAGGGTGTTGCCATTCATGGTGTTGCCTCCGTGGCTCGCCTGTGCACAGCTGCACTCATCGGCCACATTATGAGGCAACGTATCATGAAGGCATGACCTTCGGGACCTACAGGCGCTCCATGCGCCAATGCGCCATGGCTATTGTGCTGATGCTGAGCGTTGCACTCAGCGGCTGCAAACACTCCACCGAGATTATGGGCAAGCAGACGGTAACCTTTCCCATCAAGGGGACCATTCTTGCCGTGGGCCACAAAGAAGTGACGCTGCAGCACGACGCCGTCCCTGGCTTTATGGAAGCCATGACCATGCCGTACAAGCTGGCGCATGACGAGGCCGCGTCCGAGCTGCACGTGGGGGACGTGATCCGCGCGCGGTTGCTGGTGGAGAAGTCGCCCGATGGTGATTATCACAACGCGCGGCTGGATGAGATCGTCATCCTTGCGCAGGCCAAGCCAAATTTCAAGCCTAGCTCGGACTATCACGTGCCCACCGCGGGTGATGTTGTGCCGGATGTTGCACTGGTCGATCAGGATGGCAAGGTGCTGCACCTGAACCGTTTCCACGGCAAGGCGCTGCTCGTCACGTTCATCTACACGCGTTGCCCCATGAACGACTTCTGCCCCAAGATGAGCCGCAACTTCGCGGCCATCGACAAGTCGCTGCGCGCGGACCCGGCGCTGCAGGATCACACGCACCTGCTGTCCATCTCGTTTGACCCTGAGTTTGATTCTCCTGCGGTTCTACGTGCGTATGGCAAGCAGTACACCGGCGACACCGGCTTCGATCACTGGCAGTTTGTTGCTCCGCTGCAGGTGAAGGGCGATGGCGGCAAATCGCTTACGAAGATGGAGCACTTCTTCAACGTTGGTGTAACGCCGCCGGAGGGGGCGGATTCACTGACGCATTCGCTGTCAACGGTGCTGATTGATCCCGCGGGCAAGATTGCGGCGTGGTATCCCGGCAGTGAGTGGTCGCCGGATGAAGTTGTGGCAAAGATGAAGTCCCTTACGCCCACTGCGTAAGTTTTTGCGCTTGGAAACCTGCGATTGCAGCATTGTTTCCATCGCAGCTGTTAGCTGCGGCATCTAGCTAAAGGGAACAGCAACGCGCAGGATTTTCGCGTGTGTACGAGGAGAGGCTTTTCATGGGATCGTTCGGAGCTTCGCCCTTGGGCGGTCATTCAGGTCGTGGTGTGGAGCGATCTTCGCGCAATCCTTCCCGCGCCGTCTCTGCAGAGATGACGAAGAAGAAGATGCCCAAGCTGAAAAAGGTTATGCCAGAGGTGGCCAAGCTGGTGAAGCCGCGCCTTGGCCTGCTGGGGCTCAGCTTCCTGGTGATGGTGGTTAATCGGCTGTGCGGACTGGTGCTGCCGGCGTCCACAAAATATCTGATCGATAACGTCATGCGGCCGCACCGTCTGGACCTGCTGCCTCGTTTGGTCATCGTGGTGCTGGCTGCAACGGTGTTGCAGGGCATCAGCTCCTACGCGCTGACGCAGATGTTAAGCAAGGCCGGTCAGCGGCTGATTGCGGAGCTGCGCGTGCAGGTGCAGCGGCACATTGGCAAACTGTCGGTTTCGTTCTACGACGCCAATCGCTCCGGCACGCTGGTAGCGCGCATCATGACGGACGTGGAAGGGGTCCGCAACCTGATCGGCACGGGCCTGGTGGACTTCATCGGCGGCCTGCTTACCGCGGCGTTTGCGTTCTTCTACCTGCTGCATCTCTCCGCGACCATGACGTTGCTTACCTTCGGCATTCTGTTTGCGTTTGCCATGGTCATGCAGCGCGCACTGCGCACTATCCGCCCCATCTTCCGGGCGCGTTCGGTCATCAACGCTGAGGTGACGGGCCGTTTGACGGAGTCACTCAGCGGCGTGCGCGTTGTGAAGGGTTACCACGCGGAAGAGAATGAAGCGCGTGTGTTTGCCGAGGGCGCAGGGAGGCTGCTGGACAACGTCATCAGTTCGCTGACGGCGCAGTCCACCATGGCGCTGGCGTCCACCGCGGTGCTGGGCGTGGTGGGTTCGCTGGTCATGTACCTGGGCGCGCGGCAGGTCATCCTTGGGCACCTTACGGTTGGCGGCTACGTTATGTACACCATGTTCCTGGCGTTCATGATTGTGCCCATTACATCGCTGGTGAATATCGGCACGCAGATCACAGAAGCGCTGGCCGGCATTGATCGCACGTCGGAGATTCTGAACGAGCTGGATGAGGATGCGGATCCGCGCCGCACGGTGGCGATGCCGCCGCTGCAGGGCGATGTTGTCTTTGACAATGTGACCTTTGAGTATGAGCCGGGCAAGGAAGTTCTGCACGGCATCAGCTTTGAGTCGAAGCCGGACACGGTGACGGCGCTGGTTGGTTCGTCCGGCTCCGGCAAGTCCACCATCATCTCGCTGGTGTGCGCCTTCCACGATGCCACCGGCGGTGTTATCCGCGTGGATGGTGTGGACCTGTCGACGGCGCAGCTTCCAAGCTACCGCGGACAGCTAGGCGTGGTGCTGCAGGAGACGTTTCTGTTTGACGGCACCATCCGCGAAAACATTCTCTTCCCGCGTCCGCTGGCCACCGAAGAAGAGTTTTTGAAGGCATGTCGTATTGCGCGTGTGGATGAGTTTGCCGAGCGCTTTGAAGAGGGCTACAACACCATCGTTGGCGAACGCGGCGTCAAGCTCTCCGGCGGTCAGCGGCAGCGGCTTTCCATTGCACGTGCCATCCTTGCAGACCCGCGCATCCTCATCCTCGACGAAGCGACAAGCTCGCTCGATTCCGAGAGCGAAGCGATGATTCAGCAGGGGCTAAGCCACCTGATGACCGGGCGAACCACGTTCGTGATTGCGCATCGCCTCAGCACCATCCGTAATGCCGATCAGATCCTGGTCATTGAAGGCGGCAACATTGTGGAGCGCGGCACGCACGCGCAGCTGTTCAAGCTGCAGGGCCGCTACCGTGAGCTGTACGACCGCCAGCATGGCCTGGAGAACAACCTGTTTCTGGCTCCGGG
>JAMFTB010000007.1 GCA_026225595.1 Terriglobus sp.
GGGGCGCAATCTCGCCCTCGGCGAACGCGCGCACCGCACTCTGCAACTGCCTCTGCTCTTCGGTCAATCCAAACATTCCGACTCCTCAGCTATATAATCACTGCTTATACATCTATCATATTCACGCATACTCTGGCTCGCAAAGACAGGGTCCTCCCGGACGGGGCTCCTGCGCGGAGGGCGGGCGTTCACACGCCTTTTTAACTTGTCCAGTCGCTCCAAACCTCAAGGGCCCTCCCGCTGGTCGGGAGCTTCATCCGCCGAGCATCGCGAGGCCCTCTGAACCCCACACCAGCAAGACCGGTACACACGCCACGAAGTGGCCGCCCCACGCGCAGTGGGGCCGTCCGGCAGGACAAATCTTCTATTGAAGCGAAACCACCGCAACCTCAAAAGGCTCCAGCTCAATCTCCTTGCCGCCCAGTGCCTTCACCGCAGGAGCCTTATCGCCAGTGGAAGGCGCAACATACGTCACGGACTTCGCTGTCTCCGCATCCAGCTTCAGTGTCTGCTTCATATCCCGCTTGTTGATGACCAGCACCTTGCGCCCGCGCGCCGTATCAAACGCCTGCGCCACCATGCCGGGGCCAACGCCCGCCGTCTCCACCAGCTTGTCGCCCAGGCCAAAGTTGTCCTTCAGCAGCTTCAGCGTCCACAGGCGCGCGTTGGGCTGCGAGTTCGTGTAATCCATCATGCTGACCGACGGGTACTGCGTGGGATAGCCCACCAGCTGCGACTCGCCCACCACGTCAATGTTCATCTTGGCCGACTGCACATACAGGTAGGCGTACAGCGCGGACGCCAAGTTCCAGTAACCCTCCGGCTCCGGCGTTAGCTTGCCGCCCTTGTTGCTCTCGTCATCCGTCGGCAAAATCACGCCCAGCTCATTCAGATCCGTCTTGGTCGAGGGCGACAGTCGCGCCTTGATCTGCTCGATATACCGAGCCGCCGCCAGGAAACCATCCGCCTGGTCGAAGAAGGTGTACTGCATGGCAGAGAACGGTTCAAACCGCGGAGGCGTTGCGTAGAAGTGATACGTGATGAAGTCCAGTGGCACACCAGCCGCATGGTTCTTCGGATTCAGGAAGTACTCAAACATGTTTCCGTACGTACGCGGCGCGGCCGATCCAATCGCCATGAACTTCAGGTCGGGCTGCACCTTCAGCATCGCCTTGGTCGTTGCGTCATAAAACTTGGTGTACTCCTCGGGCGTCCAGTGGTGCTCAAAGTCAATCTCGTTCAGCACCTCCCAGTAGGCCACCTTGTAGTGGTGCCCGCTCTCGTGCCACTTGCCGTTCTCGTCCGTCAGGCCGCCCTTGGTGTACCAGCTCAGCAGCTGCGCAAAATAATCCGCCGCGGTCTTATACGTGGGGTCCACAATTTGGATGCCCTGCGTATAGCTCCAGAAGACCTGGTTCGGGTCTGCCGGATACACCACCGGCTTATCCGTCTTCCACATCCACGCGGGCATGGTGCTGAAGTTCAGCACAACGGAGTGGCCCTCCGTCGCCTTCATAAAGTCATCCAGCGTGGGGTCAATGTACTGGAAGTTCCACGACGTTTTGTCCTTCGTCGGCGCATCCAGCTCCGCCACAGCCTGCTTGGGGTAGGGCAGCCACGGCACATAGCGAACGTAGTCCGCACCCAGCATCTTCAGCGCGGCAAACGATCCGTCATGCATGGCCGCCCCACGCAGCAGCATGGGATTCACCACCACCTGCAACGTAGGCGTCGTCTTCGACACAGTCGTCTTGGCCCAATCCACCTTCAACGTGGGCGAAGTAAGTGCCGCCTGCGCCGAAGCAGCTAAAGGCAACAACAAGCCAGCCAAACCAATCACCAAACGCTCAAGCTTCATGCCACACTCCACGGGTCCACTCTTTTGGTGACAGTGAGCCTAAGCAATCCAACCCACACACCGCAAGTTCGACCCCTCCGGGGTAAGATTTTCGTACCCCAAATGGAGTGTCCTTGACCATGCTGCATCGCATCCTGCCAGCCGTTCTTTGTCCCTTGCTATGGATCGCCTCTGCTGCAGCGCAAGACAAGGCCGATGCAAATATGGCAACACTCCAGAAGGCCCGTGAGCTTTCCACGTTGCATCAGGCAGGCACGCCACAGTATCGCCTGCAGGCAAGCTTCGAGACCTACAACTACAAGGGCGAGCCCGACGGCAAAGGCATCGTGACAGAGGTATACATCCGCGAAGGTCTATGGCAGCGCCGCATCCTCTACCGCGATAAGCACTCAGCAGTGACGTCCGTCGATGGAACGCAGCGGACAGTCTCCGATCCCGACTTCCAAACCACGTTCCCACTAGGCCATGTCATCGAGGACCTATTCGCACCAATCCCAAAGCAGAGCAGCCTTGAGGGATATAAATTTAAATCGAAGGCCCTGAAAACGGACGCATTCTCGCTGAACTGTGTGATCGGGACACCTGTCCATCAGGCCGCGACGGATTCCCCCGCGCAAAACGAAACGTATTGCGTAGATCTTGACCCGGCGATCCTCCGCGTCATTGAAGGGCATCACAACGTGGTGTTTACCTTCAACCGCGTCGTCCGCTTCGGCGCTGTGTACGTCCCGGCTGAGATCACCATGATGGAAGCAGGCAAGATGCGTGCCCACATCCATGTGGACGCAATCGTAGCGTCGAATCTTTCCGAGAAGGACATTATTCTGCCACCTGCGGATGTCGGGGGCGCTCAGCAAGTCGACAAGACTGTGATTGCCAGTCACAAAATTAGCGGAGCCACCCCGCGCTACCCGGACGAAGCGAAGCGGCAACACATATCGGGAACTGTGGTCATGCACGTCATGATTGACAAAGAGGGCCACATCCGCGACATGGAACTGATCTCAGCCTCAAGCGAGTTACTGGTGGATTCCGCAATGGAAGCCGTACGCACGTGGACCTACACGCCCTACTTGGTGAATGGTGCGCCAGCCGAGGTGGACACCAACATCACTACGAATTACTCATTCGGAGGATGACGACGGGCGATGTTCGCCCCATCCGCAGCAGCCACCCGGCCGGGATGGTCTTCAGGTCAGGCGCGGTAGTAGCATTGCAAGTGCAGCCACGCGGCCATCTGAGACGTCTCAACAACACAAGAGGCACCACTTGCGAATCCATCTCTTTATCGCCTGCTATAACGACACGCTCTTCCCCCGCACCGGCATGGCCGTCGTCAACCTGCTGGAGCGCCTGGGCCACGAGGTCGTCTTCCCACTGGCGCAGACCTGTTGCGGACAGATGCACTACAACACCGGCTACCACCAGGAAGCCATGCCGCTGGTCAAGCGACTGATGGAAGAGTTCCGCGACGCCGAGACCATCGTTGTGCCCAGCGCAAGCTGCGTGGCCATGATGCGCGACCACTATGAGCTGATGGCGCACAACGCCAACGACGCCCGCATGATGGAAGAGGTTAAAGACTTTCTGCCGCGCGTGTTCGAGTTCAGCGAACTCATCACGGACAAGCTGGGCCTGACAGACGTGGGCGCATACTTCCCGCACAAGGTCACGTACCACCCCAGCTGCCACTCGCTGCGGCTGCTGCACGTGGGCGACCGGCCCATCCGCCTGCTGAATGGTGTTGAGGGCCTGCAGTACACACCCATGGAAGGTGCAGACCAGTGCTGCGGCTTTGGTGGCACCTTCGCTGTGAAGAACGCAGAGGTCAGCAGCGCCATGCTCACGGACAAGATCACCTGCGTGCGCAAGACCAGCGCCGAGTTCGTTGCAGCGCTGGACAACAGCTGCCTGATGCAGATTGACGGCGGCCTGCATCGCGAAAGCGGCGGCCGTGGCACGGAAGGCCGCATCCGTCCCGTGCATCTTGCAGAGATTCTGAACAGCACCAAGGCCAATCCGCTCACCGCAGAATCACTCGCATGGGACGAGGTGTCCGCATGAGCGTCCGCGTAGGCCACACCGCTGAAAAGTCCGCATTCCCCATCCTTGCGCACGAGATTCTGAAGGACCAGCAGACACGCCGCAACGTGCGTCACGCCACAGACGTTATCCGCGCCAAGCGCGCTCTGCGCGTGGAAGAGATGCCGGACTGGCAGGAGCTGCGCACCGCGGCCCACGCCATTAAGACGCACACGCTGCTGCACCTGCCCCACTACCTGCAGCAGTTTGAGAAGAACTGCATTGCCGCAGGCGGCCAGGTGCACTGGGCTCGCGACGCCGACGAAGCAAACGCCATCGCCATCCGCCTCATTCAGGCTGCGGCGAAGAAGCAGGGCACGTCGATTGCAGAAGTCATCAAGGTCAAGACCATGACCTCGGACGAGATCGGCATGAACTCCGCGCTGGAGAAGAACAACATCACGCCGTGGGAGACAGACCTCGCGGACATGATTGTGCAGATGGGCAATGACGAGCCATCGCACATCGTGGTTCCCGCGCTGCACAAGAATCGCCACCAGGTTCGTGAGCTCTTCCTGGAACACATGAAGCTCACAGAGCTGGGCACCGAGGCCGAAGACCTTACGCAGGCCGCGCGCCACTACCTGCGCAAAAAATTTCTTGAGGTGGGCATCGGCATCAGCGGAGCCAACTTCGCCATCGCAGAGACAGGCAGCATCTGCGTCGTGGAGTCAGAAGGCAACGGACGCATGTGCGTCACCATGCCGCAAACACTCATCTCGCTGGTCGGCATTGAAAAAGTCATTCCAAAGTTTCAGGATCTTGAAGTCTTCCTGCAGCTGCTGCCGCGCAGCGCCACCGGCGAGCGCATGAATCCGTACAACAGCATCTGGACCGGTGTGGAACCGGGCGACGGACCGCAGGAGTTTCACGTCATCCTGCTGGACAACGGCCGCACACGCATGATGGCCAACGTCCGTGAGCGCGAGACACTCAACTGCATCCGCTGCGGAGCCTGCCTGAACGTGTGCCCCGTCTATCGCGAGACCGGCGGCCACGCCTACGGCTCCATCTACTCCGGCCCCATCGGCGCAATTCTTTCGCCGCAGTTGAACGGCATGCAGCACTCGCGTTCGCTGCCGTACGCATCGTCGCTCTGCGGAGCCTGCTACGAAGTCTGCCCGGTGAAGATCAACATCCCGGAGACGCTCATTCACCTGCGCGGCAAAGTCGTCGAGCAGGATCAGAACTCCATCACCGGCATGTTCTCGCAGGAGGGCATGGGCATGAAGATGGCCGCGCACCTCTTCGAGCATCCACGCCAGTACGAAGCAGCGCAGCGACTGGCGCGCACCGGCCAGGGCCTGTTTGAAAAAGACGGCAAGCTGGTCAACCTGCCCGGCATGGCCGCGGGCTGGACGCAGTTCCGCGACCTGCGCGCGCTGCCGCAACAGACCTTCCGCGAGTGGTGGAAGCAGAACAAAAGGAACAAGGCATGAGCGACGCACGCTTCACCGTCCTCGACACCATCCGCCGCCAGCTTGCGGCTGACCCGGACATCAAGCCCGAGCTTGCAGAGTCACCGGAAGCCGCCTACGCACGCATACCGCGCGACTATCAGCGCGCCGCCGCGCTGGACCATGAAGAGATTCTTGAACTCTTCTACGACCGCCTGCGCGACTACGACTCCGAACTCATCTTCACCGACGAAGCCGGCATTCCCGCAGCCATCGCACAAGCCATGCGCGACGCGGGTGAAACGCTGCTGCTCGTCCCCACGGGCGTGCCGCAAAGCTGGCTGCCCACGCAGGGCCTCGGCATCCTGCGCGATGAACAACTCACCACATCCGCGCTGGAGCAGCCGCGTTGCGTGCTGACCGGCTGCACCGTATGCGTCGCCATGAGCGGCACCATCGTCCTCGAACACGGAGCAGAGCAGGGCCGCCGCGCCGCCACATTGCTGCCAGACCATCACCTCTGCATCATCCGCCGCGACCAGGTGGTGGAGACGCTGGCAGAAGCACTTGGCCGCCTCACGCATCTCACAGCACCCATCACCACCATCGCCGGCCCATCAGCAACAAGCGACATCGAAATGACCCGCATCCGCGGAGTCCACGGCCCCCGCCGCCTAACCGCCATCATCCTTTAAGCAATACGCGCAATGGAGACGGCGATTCGGAATGCTGAAGGCTTACTTCGACGAGAGTGGGATACATAGCGACTCCCACATCTGCGTTGTCGCGGGATTCGTTCTTTCGTCCAAATGGGCGGTCGCGATGTCGAATGAGTGGCAAAACAACGTCTTGTATAAGTACCGAATTCCTTACTTCCATGCAAAAGAATTTGCGCAACGGCAGGGTCCGTTTAGGGGTTGGTCTGATAAGCAACTACGCGATTTTTCCATAGACGCTATTGCTGTCATCTCGACTTGCCTCAATCCATTGGATTCATCAGCAGTCATTGCAACTGCCCTCACATCCAAGAGCTTTCTCGCGCTCTCTGTTGACCAACGGCGCTGGCTCACGGGAGGCCAGTATGTGGATTCTGGTGATGGTGACAGGAAGAAATGGAAGAAACAGGGAGCCCCCACTAAGCCCTATTTTCTCCTGTTCCAGCAGGCCGTACTTGATGCAGTAAAGCTAACCCAAGACACCGACTTCCATGGTCGTGGCTTGGGCACCGGCGACCACGTTCATTTCATATTCGATCAACAGACCGAGTACGAGCCAACAGCTCGCGCCGTCTTTCGAGCCATGAAACGAATGCCCATATCCGTGCGAGATAGGATGGGCGATATCGTCTTCAGTTCCAAAATGCGGGAGATTCCCTTGCAGGTGGCGGACTTCTTCGCATATGAATCGTTCGCGTATCTATGCTTGAGAGAGACGACCGGTAAAGATGCACTCACAAACCAAGCCTATCGACTGTTTGAAACTATCTGGCATCGTCAGCTTCGCTCGACATTCATCAACGACAAAATTTGGGGGCAACTTCTAACCTATTGCCCGATGAAGCCTAAAGAGAGATTTGTCTTGCCAGATCCTCGCCTTAACGTCGGACCATAGGAGCCGCGATCTTCAGATACGGCTACGAACGCCACCAACCAGCAACCTCAGGCCCCAGCACCTCAGTCGGCTTACCCGGCTCCGGCGACCACAGCGGCACATCCTTCGCAAGAGCCTCCAACTCCTCCATAGGCTCACGCCACCCATGCAACGCCAAACTGAACAGCCCCCAATGAATGGGCATGAACAACCCAGCCTTTGCCGCGCCGCCCATCGCGTTGTACGCGCGCAAAGCGTTCGCCGGGCCCAGGTGAATGGACTGCCACGCAGGATCAAACGCGCCAATCTCAAGCATCGTCAGATCAAAGCCGTCGTACTGCGCGCCAATCTCTGCAAAGCCATCCCACCAGCCGGAGTCCGAGCCAAAGTACACGCGATGCTTCGGCCCCTCCAGCACAAACGAACTCCACAACGTAGTGAAGCGATTAAACGCGGAGCGCCCGGAAAAATGCCGCGTAGGCCAAGCCGTGATCTTCAAAGCACCAACCGAAGCAGACTCGGTCCAATCCAGCTCCGTGATGCGCGCGGTCGCCACACCCATCTTCTGCAACAGCGGCCCCACTTCAAGCGAAGTAACCCAACGCGCCCCCGCAGTTGACGGCAGCGCCGCCAGCGCACGCATCGTGTGCTCACCCAGATGGTCATAGTGGTCATGCGAGATCAGCACAACATCCAGCGGCGGCAGATCGCTCAACGCCATCGTCGGCTGCCAAAAGCGCTTTGGCCCGGCCCACTGAATGGGGCTCACGCGCTGCTCCCAAATGGGATCGATCAGCACGCGGTAGCCATCCAGCTCCAGCAAAATGCCCGAGTGCCCAAACCACGTCACCCGCAGACCACTCGCAGGCGGTGTGGCGTAAACGCGGGCGTCTGTACGGAACGGCCCCTGCGCCACACGCGGCACACGCTCTTCTTTGCCAAACAGCATCCGCGGCAAAAGCTTGAGAGCCAGGTTAAAACCAGCAACTGCCGTCGGCACAGGATTCAGGAACTTCCCGCCACTTTTTTCCGCACGCTTCAAAGAAATCATTCGCACCATTGGATGTGTCACAAGACTACCGGGAGCGAGAATCGCAACCGCTTTCTTTCACCGCACGCGCCGTACATCATGCTATGCACCCGGCTGGAGTAGGCTGTTGTGCATGAAATCCGTCTCCGCCGCTCTCGCCCTTGCGTGCCTGTTGTGTGGCTCTGCCGCTCTGTCCGTTGCACCCGCGGCCGCCCAGACCGGCTCGCTGCTGGTGCTCTCCAAACGTGACCACAACCTCGCCGTGGTCGATCCGGCGATCCTCGTGGTGAAGTACAAGGTGCCCGTGGGCGACGACCCGCACGAGGTTATCGCCTCCACCGACGGCCACTGGGCATGGGTCACCAACTACGGCTCCGGAGCATTCCACTCCCTGGCCATGATTGACCTGGCCAAAGGCAAGGCGCTGCCCTCCATTGATACGGGCGCGCTCACCGGCCCGCACGGCCTCACCTTTGCAGACGGCAAGCCGTGGTTCACCGCAGAAAGCGCAAAGGCAATTGGCCGCTACGACCCAGCCACGCACAAGGTTGACCTCATTCTGGGCACCGGCCAGAACCGCACACACATGCTCTTCGTCTCGCCCAACGGCAAACACATCGTCACCACCAACGTGAACTCCGGCACGGTAAGCCTGCTGGACGAAGAGCTGATGAAGAACCAGGGGCCGCCGCCGCCGCCGCCGGCCGGCCTGAACGCACCGCCCGCGCCGCCACCCACCGCGCGCATCGACTGGAACGAAACCGTCATCAAGGTAGGCCCGGGCTCAGAGGGCTTTGACATCACGCCCGACGGCCACGAAGTTTGGGTAGCCAATGCAGGCGACGGCACCGTCTCCGTCATTGACTGGGTGAACAAGAAGGTGACGGCCACTATCGCAGCTGATGCCAAGGGCGGCAATCGCCTGAAGTTCACGCTGGACGGCAACTTCGCGCTCGTCTCCGCAGGTTCCGACGTCGTCGTCATCAACACCACAACACGCAAGGTCATCAAGCGCATCCCGGTGGGCAAGGGTGGTGGCGGCATCCTGATGGAGCCAGGCGGCGGCCGCGCCTTTGTAGCCTGTGGCGCCGCAGACTTCGTCTACGTCATCGACCTCGCAAGCATGACCGTCACAGGCCACTTCAGCGTAGGCGGCGAACCAGACGGCATGGCCTGGGCCGCTCCCATCGCCAAGAAATAAACCAACCGCACAAATAAAAGGGCACAGCGATTAAAGCTGTGCCCTTCTTTGTTTCTGTAAATGCATGTGTCCTGCCGGACGGGCCTCCTGCGCGGAGGGCGGGCGTTGACACGCCTTTTTACTGGCTTCGCCTCGCCCCTCCCGATGGTCGGGATCAAACTTCATCCTGACCAACGGGAAGGCCACCCGAAGGAGTAAAAAGGTGCGTGAGCACCCGCACCGCGCGTAGCGGGCCTGTCCGGCAGGACAAGTCTTTTACGCCTTAGCCAGCTCTGCAGCCTGCTCAGTGAAGGGCTTCTTCCAATCCTCTTCGCTGATCTTGCCGTACTGCACGCCGGCCACGCCGGCCGCAGCCAGGAAGGTCACATCGGTCAGGCCAACAAAGCCAAGGATGTGCTTGAGGTACGGCGTCAGGTGGTCATACGCGGCACCCGGATCGCCCGCGGGATATGCGCCAGCGCTGGCGACAATGACGGTAACCTTCTTGCCGTGGAGCTGGCCTTCCGGTCCGTTTGCGCCATAGTTCACGGTGATGCCCACGCGGACAAGGTGATCGATCCACGCCTTCAGCACGGCCGGAATCTGGAAGTTGTACATGGGCGTCGTGATCAGGATGTGATCTGCCGCCTGCACCTCTGCGATGACCTCGTTCGAGGGCTTCAGAGCAGCTGCAAACTCCGGCGTGTGCTGGTCGGGAGGAGTAAACGCGCCGGCAATCCACGGCAGGTCAAGAAACGGCAGCGGGCTCTGCGCCAGGTCGCGCTCCACAACGGAACTGCCCGGATGAGCGGCCTTCCAGCCCTCCAGGAAGGTGAGGCCAAGCTGGCGTGAGTACGATGAGGCGCCGCGAGGGCTGACGTCGATCTTGAGAAGTGTGGCCATGATGGGTGCAAAGCTCCTGGATTTTTGCTCTTCAGCGGAAATGTGGAATTGAATTCCAGCAATCCGATGATGCTTCGATGGCGAAAGATTCGAACTCGCATGAATTTTAACGAGCAAAGGCACCCGCAGGTCGCGAGTGCCTCGTATCAAGTGCAAGTGACGCAAATTTTAGAAGCAAATGGCCAGCATGAATTATCTCTTCTTCCCCGCCAGCGAAAGGGGCTAAGCGAAGCAGTAAAAAGGCGCGTGAACGCCCGCTCTCCGCGCAGGAGGCCCGTCCGGCAGGACAGGCAGTCACGCCTCTTTACTGTGTCCTCAGGAGCGGTTGTAGCCCATCGACCACAGCAACGCCTGCCCCAGGCTCACGGGCGCTTCCGGCTCGCTGTCCCAGCCGGGCAGTTCAAAAACATCATCAGGATGCACGGTGCTGCGATTGTCGTCTGCGCCTTCATGCTGTGCGGCAAGCCCTTTGCGTGCGGCGCGCCGCAGCGATCCGCGCTGGGGCAGTATCGTCGGCTCTGTCAGCAGCAGAAAGCCGCGATGGCACACCGGGCAACGCACTTCATAACTGGTTTCTGTAGCCAGGCAGGGAATGGGCATGTGGATTGTGATCCTTTGTCTGTTGCGCGCCGTCGCCGGTGCGCGGTGTCCTTGTTGCCAGGCAGGATGCGGGTCCCCGCAAGGGGTACCACTCCGCCTGAGATAGCTAGCGGACGTTATCCGTCTTCCAGTCGATGTGAAATCCATCCGTCGGATGATCTGACCCGGCGTGCTGTTGACGCAGCGCAGTCTGCACCGTCTCCCGCACGGCCACGCGTTCGCGCGAGGCACCCCGGTCGCCGTACACCAGGAAACCCTGGCCGCAGACTGTACAGCGAACATCGCTGCTCAGGTTGGAAGGAACGCATTCAATCGACATGGAATCGCACTCCAAAAAAGCAGTGCAGCCTGGAAGAAGAAGTGAAACATAGGGGGCTGCCTGAATCCACAGTAGAAGCGCAGTCCCAAATCGCCCATTCCACTTCTGGCGGCGTGGCATCTACAACCTTTGCGCACGGTACCTGACACCACTCGGTCTCAAGTCGCCGTGAAAAGCCTGTCCTGCCGGACGGGCCTCCTGCGCGGAGAGCGGGTGCTCACGCACCTTCTTACTGGCTTTGCCTCGCTCCACTACAAGTCTTGTCATCCTGAGCGGAGCGCAGCGAAGTCGAAGGACCTGCATTTCGCTGGCATCAGCACGAATCTGGACGCCGACTATCGGGATGCCACGCGAAGCGGTAAAAGGCGTGAAACGCCCGCCCCGCGCGTAGCGGGCCCGTTCGGCAGGACAAGCGTTTAAGATTTCAGGTTAGGCCCAACGGCCATCACAAAGTACCGCGCAGGCACCGTGCCCACATTGCGGATGCCGTGCAGCTGCCCGCCCGACGCGTAGCAGATATCGCCCGGCCCGGCCGGCTGCCGCACACCGTCAATCAGCCAGTCCACGTTGCCCTCGCGGATCAGCAGCCACTCCGAATGCTCATGCTTATGCGGCGGATGCGGCTCATGCCCCGGCAGCAGCATGGTGTTGTGCATCTCAACGCCTTCGCCCGTAGGCAATGACCCTCGGTTGACGGACTGCGAAGACCCCGTCGGCCCGGTCTTAATCGGCATGACGGACGCACGAAAGATCTGGTTATGCGCGAAGACCTCAGTCCCCTTCGCCGCCACAGCTGCGCTGGCAGCCTGCTGCTCCGGTGTAGGCTTCGGCTCCTCTTGAAGTGGCTGAGCGGCGGCAATAACAGGAGCGGAAAGCGACTCACCCAGCAGGGCGAGCGCAGGCAGCGAGAGGCAAAGTTCGCGACGAGTGGTCATGGCCAGCCAGCATACACCCGCCGCATCCCGTTCTGGTAAAGCGCAACGCTGTGTCCTGCCGGACGGGCCTCCTGCGCGGAGAGCGGGTGGGTGCTCACGCACCTTTTTACTGGCTTCGCCTCGCCCCTCCCGTCGGTCAGGATTAAACTCTCCACAAATCTTGTCATCCTGAGCGGAGCGCAGCGAAGTCGAAGGACCTGCATTTCGCTGGCAGCGGCACAAAACTTGATCCTGACCAACGGGAAGGCCACCCAAAGCAGTAAAAAAGGCGTGCAAACGCCCGCAGCGGGCCCGTCCGGTAGGACAAGCACTTCTATCCTTGCTGTTCCATAAACACAGGCAGCAGTATCCTGTTACCTGTGAGTGATCTGATCAAAGTAACCCTTCCGGATGGCAGCGTGCGCGAGGTTCCGCGCGGCACCACGCCTTTTGCCATTGCGCACAGCATTTCGCCGCGGCTTGCAGACGCAGTTGTCGTCGCCAAAATTCGCACCTCTGCCGGCGAAGCCACCACTGACGGCGCAGAGGAGCAGACCGACGCAGCCCATCGCGGCGCCGCCACCGAAGAGAGCATGTACGCCGACGCCGCAAGCGCCGAACGCATTGTCGATCTTGCCGAGCCGCTGAACGAAGACGTACACCTGTGGCTGCTGAAAGAGAATGACCCCGACGCTCTCCGCGTGGTGCGCCACAGCGCCGCACACGTCATGGCCACGGCCATCATGGAGCTCGATCCCGAGGTCAAGCTGGGCCACGGCCCCGCAACAGACAGCGGCTTCTTCTACGACATCTATCGCGAGACGCCCTTCACGCCAGACGATCTGGCGAAGATCGAAGAGCGCATGGCGACGGTCGTGGCAAAGAACGAGCCCTTCCGCCACGAGTACGTCTCGCACACTGAGGCGCTGACCGGCTATGAAGAGCAGGAAGACTTCATGAAGGCCCACTTCGTGGCGCGCTTCACCAAGCCCGGCGATCAGGTCTCGCTCTACCGCAACGGCAGCTTTGTCGACTTCTGTCGCGGACCGCACGTGCCCTCCACCGGCCGCGTCCGCGCCTTCAAGGTCATGTCCATTGCGGGCGCGTACTGGCTGGGCGATGAAAAGAATCCGCAGCTGCAGCGCATCTACGGCACCGCCTTCTACACGCAGAAGGAACTCGACGCACACTTCAAACATCTTGAAGAGATCAAGGCCCGCGACCACCGCGTTCTGGGCAAGCAGCTCGACCTCTTCTCCATCCAGGAACTCGCAGGCCCCGGCCTTATCTTCTGGCACCCCAAGGGCGCGCTCGTCCGCAAGGAGATGGAGAACTGGATGCGCGAGGAGTGCCTGCGCCGCGGCTACGAACTGGTCTACACGCCGCACATCATGAAGCGCGACCTGTGGAAGGTAAGCGGACACGACGGCGTCTACAGCAAAGACATGTTCCCGCCCATGGAGCTGGACGACGCAGAGTATCGCGCCAAGCCCATGAACTGCCCGGGCCACATCCTTATCTACGCGAACAGCCCCAAGAGCTACCGCGACCTGCCCGTTCGTTATGCAGAATTCGGCAACGTCTACCGCTACGAACGCAGCGGCACCATGCACGGCCTGTTGCGCGTGCGCGGCTTCACGCAGGATGATGCGCACATCTTCTGCACGAAGGATCAGATTGCTGGCGAAGTAGAAGCCTGCCTGGACTTTGCAGACGCCATGCTGAAGAACTTCGGCTTCGCAGAGTATCGCGTGGAGCTATCAACCCGCGACCCCAACAAAGAAGGCGAGTTCTTCGGCACCGCAGAGGACTGGGCGCATGCGGAAGGCGCGCTGCACAGCGTGCTGACGAACCGCGGCCTCACCTTCCAAACCTTCCCCGGTGAAGCAGCCTTCTACGGCCCCAAGATCGACGTCAAACTCGTCGACGTGCTTGGCCGCCTGTGGCAGTTGAGCACCGTGCAGTTTGACTTCAACCTGCCCAAGCGTTTCGAACTCGAATACACCGGTGAAGACGGCGAGAAACACCAGCCAGTAATGGTGCACCGCGCACTCTTCGGATCAGTCGAACGCTTCTTCGGCGTTCTCATCGAACACTACGCAGGTGCCTTCCCGCTGTGGCTCGCACCGGTGCAGATCGGCCTGGTGCCTATCAGCGAAAAACACATCGACTACGCAAAGAAGGTGAAAGCCGAGCTTGAAGCAGTCGGCCTGCGCGTGGAGCTGGACGCACGCAACGAACAGATGAAGGCAAAGATCCGCGAACTGTCGCTGCAGAAGATTCCCTTCGTCCTCATCATGGGCGACAAGGAAGCAGAGGCAAACGCAGTCAGCGTCCGCACCCGCGGCAAAGGCGACGAAGGCAGCATAGCCCTCGCAGACTTCATCGCCCGCGCAAAAACTCTCCTCACAGAAAAAAGCGCCACGCTCTAATTCATGACCACCATCAAGTTGGAGACCCGCATCGCCGCCCCGGCCATGCGGGTCTTTCTGCTTTCGCTCAGCATTGACCTGCACATGGACAGCACAGCGCAAACGCACGAGCGTGCCATCGCGGGCGTTACTCACGGACTCATAGGCCCAGGCGAATCCGTCACGTGGCAAGGCCGTCACTTCGGCGTGATGCTACAACACACCAGCCTCATCACCCGCTGCGATCCACCCTTCTGTTTCGAAGACGTAATGACAAAGGGTATGTTCAAGAGCTTCAAACACCGTCACACCTTCGCCACCGAATTAGGCATGACAGTAATGCGTGACACCCTCATGTTCCGCGCGCCATTGGGACCAATTGGCCTGCTTGCCGAGAGATTTGTTCTACGAAGCTATCTGGAACGATTTCTCGAGGAGCGCAATAGACTCCTCAAACACACTGCGGAGTCTGATGAGTGGCGAAGTTATCTGCCTGAGGAAAAATAGGCGGGCTTTCGCAGCGAATGCCCGCCTAACTTATTTACTGCTTACAACTAGAAGCGATATACAAAGCTCGCGCTTGGCTCTGCACTTACTCGCCAGCTACGCGTGCTGAGTGCCGCGTTGTAGAAATTAGGCGCGCGATAGAACAGGCCGCGGCCTTCGATGCGCAGTGCCAGCTTGCGATTCGTGTGCGGCATCCCGATCTCAAACCCTGTCTCAAGCAAACCCGCTCCACGCCACTGATTTGCCCCCCTCGTCTGAGTTGGTACAAAGTCAATGGCTCCGCCGCCGATGTTCACAAACGGCTGGAACGGGATGTGTTTCGGATGGAACTGGTATGCGGCGGTTGCCTCATGCGTCGTCGTGGGAACGCTGGCGGTTTGCGTTGCCGCAAGTCCAGTCTGGTTGTAGGAGTACCGCTCTGAATAATGCTGGTATCCATAGTTCACTTCCACACCGGCCCACGCCACAGGATGAAATTGCAGCGACGTGAGAAAACCCACCGACGATGTAATGGATTGCTGCTGATTCGAAACCGTATTCGTCAGCGTAACTCCCTGACTTACCCCGTTGAAGGTATACGGTGTGGCATTGGTCGTAAGTGGCGTCGCAAAATTGCCCGTTGCACCGACTGAGACACTTGCACCATGATCGGGCAGATACTTATAAAACTGTGCAGGCGCATTCGCTGCGGCAAAAATCACAAGCAATGGAAGAGAGCGTTTCAGGGTAGATAGCATTTTGACCTCATAAGTGCGGTAGTTTCTCAGGCGCAGGTTTGCGTTCGAGCCGGAGCCCGTGACCACGCGTCCATCGATACAGAAACGCACCGCATAGCACGTTTCGTTTGGGTTTGAACATGCCACAGTGAACAGGCCGCGATACGTCTGCGGCCTGCCAGCAAAGGCAGGCTCCGGGCGCACGTCTGCGCGGCTATGGGTTTGCCGGGCGACGGTGAAAGGAGTTAGTGGGTAAGTTGCTGCGTTCGGTAACTCACCAGTTATATGCAATCAGCTGCTGACTTACGAGCAAGCGATGTATAGATAGACGCATTCACTCCCCAGTGGTTGCCCATTTCTGGGTATGCAGTGGCCTGCAAATCACGAATGGCGCATGCTGCCGCACATGATATTCATGCGGCGAAAATGCAGTAACTACAAGGGTTCGGCTGACTTTCCATGAAGCCAAATAACCTGTCGTGCATCCACGCAGCTTATGTTCGGTATGGCACAACGCATGTAAATTCTGCGCCTCCCACCATCTGCCCGCTTTTGGCGTCCTACATCCCATGTACGTGCCGCAGGTCATTCGCGAATTCATTCGGTGCAAGGTGTTGCGGCCCATCCTGCGGCTGCTTCGTGGTGGCGTCACGCCGCGCCGCATGGCCTGGAGCCTCGCGATTGGCATGGTGATTGGCATCAACCCGTCCGTGGGACTTACAACGCTGATCGTTCTTCTGCTCGCGTGGATCTTCGGCCTGAACCAGCTCGCATCGCAGATCGGCCTGCATATTGTTGCGCCTCTGCATCTGCTGCTCTTCCTGCCGTTCATCCAGCTTGGCGTGCACCTGTTCCACACGCGGCGGCTGCCGCTGGATCGTCACCAGCTGGAGCATCTCAGCCACCATCCCGTACTCATGCTGCATGAGATGTGGCGGTGGGAGTGGCATGCACTTGTTGTATGGGCCATCGCCGCAGTCATCCTGACGCCGCTGCTGGCCATCTACCTGCGGCGTGCACTGGTGCTGATGATGCGGCGGCACAAAACACTGCTGCAAACATTGCCTGCGGCTCAGTAGTTCAGAAACCAGCTATTCAGAAAAAGGCATGCCGAAACACAACGTTGCAGAACGCGGCGGTCGATGCGACTCGCCAATGACGGTGCAGGCATGGCCCATCTCACGCCACATCGCGATTGCTGCAGAGTTCATGTAGAGCAACCGCATCTGCTCGCGCGTGGTGCCCTTCTCCGCATACACGCTGATGCTGTTCAGCAGCTTCGTTTGCTCTGTTTGCAACAGGTACGGCCACATGCTGACGCTGGGCGAATTGGCCACCACGCCAACCTCATCGCGGCTTTGCGACACGATGGTGTAGTTGGCAGAAGCGATCTGATTGGCGTCCATAGCTATGCTGATGCTATGCCTATTTGTGCAGGCACTGGGCGGCGGAGCAAAACACATTCTTCACGCATCCAATAAATGAAGAGACGAACGCAGGAGACAGGCAATGGCGAATGAGACGGCGA